>NZ_JAVTJB010000050.1:0-1290 GCF_031843805.1 Arthrobacter sp. WCS2018Hpa-7 | reverse complement strand
GGGTTATAGGACAAAACGTGTGTATGGGAGGGGCTTGCTTCCCAGTGATCGCGCGGGAAATCCGGGGTAGCTAAGCTTTTGAAGCTTAGGGTGGCTGGGGTGCTTGCATATCTCTGGAGTGTTTGATTTGTGGCCGCGGGCTGGTTCGGAACGGGAAAACAGCTGCCGGTAAGCAGCGGTACCGGTGTTTGAAGTGCGGGGCGAGCCGCTCGGGTGAACGTCCCGATGTGAGCCGGAGAGCTGAATTGGACGCGTTCCTTGGCTGGCTGCTGGGCACGTCGAACCAATCAGCCGCGACCTCGTTTGGCACGGCCCGTTCCTTCCGGCGCCGCACCGAATGGTGCTGGAACATTGTCCCGGAGATTCCGGTCACCGGTGAGGTTCATGGCCAGATCCAGGTCGACGGGATCTACGTGGGCTCGTGGTGCTGTTTGATCGCTGTTGCCGGGGATCACGTGCTCGGATGGCAGTGGTGCGATACCGAGAAGAAGGCCGCGTGGGCTGCCCTGCTCGCCCGGTTCCCTGCCCCCACCGTTGTGATCACTGATGGTGGCTCCGGGATCGCGGCAGCGCTGGCCGAATGCTGGAGTGAGACCGCGGTCCAGCGGTGCCTTGTCCATGTCCAGCGCAACGTCCGCACGTACCTGACCGGCCGGCCCAGGACTGAGGCGGGCAAGGCGTTGCTGCGGCTGGGACGGGCCCTGACGAGGATCACCACCGCCGCTGAAGCGGCCGCGTGGTTGGGCGGGCTCAATGACTGGCACCAGAGCTACGGGCACTTGGTCAAAGCCCGCACCTATCGCACTGGCAGCGCCGTCGTCCCGGGGTGGGTCAGGGCCAATCAGACCTGGTGGTACACCCACGACAGGCTCCGCAAGGCCTACCGGCTTCTGGAACGACTCAGCCAGGCCGGGACGCTGTTCACCTATCTGCGCGCGGAGTTCGCCGGCCTGCAGATCGCCTCGACTACTAATCGCATTGAAGGCGGCACCAACGCCCAACTCCGGTTGCTGCTGCGGGCCCACCGGGGCATGAGTGAAGAACACCGAAAACGCGCGATCGAGTGGTACCTCTACCTGCACAGCGAACAGCCCCTGCCACCGGCCAAACTCATCAAAGCCGAGCATTACCGTCCCGCCAAGACCGAAGCCATCACCACGACCGAGCAGAAGCCCGGGCCCGACCTCTACAGCACCGGACTCAGCGCCGACGAAGGACTCTGGCATCGCAAAGGATGGGCAGGCCGCACATGACACACCCGAGATTTACACACGTTTTGGCCTATAACCC
>NZ_JAVTJB010000049.1:0-1420 GCF_031843805.1 Arthrobacter sp. WCS2018Hpa-7 | reverse complement strand
CAGAAAACAATACACGCCCCCAACCCCCAACGCAAATCCACCCCCACACCCCACCACACCGCCGTCGAACTCGCCACCGAACGTCAGGGCGTCAGCTGCCGCACTGCAGGCAGGAAACACATCTTGGCCGCAGCGGGCCGCACAGTTATGGGTCGCAATGAGCGGGCCCATGACGTTGACGCCGCCTGGTGGGAGGATGGAACGCATGGAACTGCACATCACGGGAGATGCCGCCGCCGACAGACTGCTCAGTGACGACGCTTTTGCGTTGCTCACCGGTATGTTGCTCGATCAACAGGTCACCATGGAATCGGCATTTGCTGGCCCAGAGAAGATTCGTACCCGTCTAGGGTCCTTGGACCCGGCCGCCATTGCCGACCACGATCCCGCCGGTTTCGTCGAAGTCTTCAAGGAGAGGCCGGCCGTCCATCGCTTCCCTGGTTCCATGGCCGGCAGGGTCCAGGCCCTGGCGGAAACGGTACACAGCGACTGGAATGGTGATGCTGCCTCAATCTGGACCCGGGGAAACCCTGACGGTGCTGAGGTACTTCGCAGGCTCAAAGCACTGCCGGGCTTCGGCGAACAGAAAGCGAAAATCTTCCTGGCCCTGCTGGGTAAGCAATGCGGCCTCGAAGCTGACGGCTGGCGGGAGGCCGCCGGCCACTACGGCGAGGAAGGATCGTACTTGTCCGTCGCCGACATCGTGGATCCAGAGTCATTGGTGAAGGTACGTGCCAGCAAGCAGGCCGCAAAAGCAGCTGCGAAGGCTGCTAAGTCGTCCAACGCTTAGTTTGCGCCGACCTTACCTATCGCCGTTTAGGGCAGGCTCTCCGGTTTCCCATTGAACTTCCTCTGCTGGTCCGGTACTGAATTTCCACTGATGAATCACTGGCCGTCAGTTCCAAGAGGTAGCGCAGGAAGGGGCGTCCGGAATCTTCAAAAGCCCCACAACCGGGGATCCTCCAACCCGCGCGTTCATACATCCTGCGTGCAGACATGTTCTCCCTCAACACTCTCAGGGACACCTCAACGAAACCGTCCGCTGCGAGGGGCTGAGTGACGTTTGTTCTGCGCATTCAAGGAAATCCACAGGGGTTCCCACACGAAAAATCAATGGCGTCGGCAGTTCCGTGGTTCTGTTCCTCGCTTCCATTCCTATATCTGCAGCGAAACCGGCAAGCCGTGCTCAGCTTAGTCCTGAGTCTGCCGCGGCGGCTTGGATGGGCCACCGCTTCGCGACGATCAACTTTTGAAAGCAATATTGCCGGCCGCTGCATCTGAACCAGGCGCCGACAGGTAAGTGCGCGCAGCGACAACGAAGTAACGAAGAAGGGGCTCCTCTTCACGGAGCCCCTTCGGGTGTTTTGTGTTGTGGTGGTTAAAGGGGAAGAGCCCCGACCTGTGGTCGGGGCTCTTGCCT
>NZ_JAVTJB010000048.1:0-3135 GCF_031843805.1 Arthrobacter sp. WCS2018Hpa-7 | reverse complement strand
TAAAACAATCGGTATCAACAAACTTGGCACACTATTGAGTTCTCAAACAACAGACCCCCCAAAACATCACCCACAGCACACCACACAAAGCAGCGCACCCAACAGGGCCATTGGAAAAGAAGAGTTATTTTTGGCCGCCTACCGAACCGTACACACCTTCCGGCTTTCCGTTTCGCACCCGGCGACTCAGAAAACAATACACGCCCCCAACCCCCAACGCAAATCCACCCCCACACCCCACCCCACCACCACCAAACCCACCCCCAAAACCCCACCAAACCGCCGTCGGGCGCTGGTCCCTAGCGCTTCATCAGCGCCCGCAACGCAGCGCTGACGGCACCTGGATTTTCCTCAGCCATGAAGTGCCCGCCGTCAATGGTCATGTGGCGGAGGTCAGACGCCCAGGCCCCCCAGAGAGCGGCAGCGTCGTAGCCCAGCACAGCGCCCCAATCCTGCTGCATCACAGTCACGGGCATCTCCAGAGTGCGTCCGGTGTCCCTGTCGGCCCGATCATGCGTTAGATCGATACCGGCAGAAGCGCGGTAGTCCGCAACGATCGATGCCACAGCCCTGCGTGATGCCCTCAGATACTCCTCCCGATAAGACTCCGGAATCGCGTCAGGGTCAGTGGTCCACCCATCCAGGAATGAGGCGAAAAATGCATCGGCTGTAGCTTCGATCATGGGCTCCGGGATGCCGGCAGGCTGTGCCATGAAGTAAAGGTGCCACGCCACCTTGGCATCCGCTCCCCGGAGAATGTCCCACATGTCCAAGGTCGGCAGGACGTCCAGCGTCAAAAGATGGGTCACTGCGTCAACGTGATCCAGGCCAGCACGAATGGCAACCAGCGCGCCGCGATCATGACCGGCGAGGGCAAAGCGCTGATGGCCCAGGGCACGCGCTGCCGAAACGACGTCGGCGGCCATGGTGCGCTTTGAATAAGTTTCTTCGTCGTCCTCTACAGGCTTGTCACTCGCTCCGTACCCCCGAAGATCGGGGCAGATGACCGTGTGGTCCGCCACAAGGTCGGCCGCGACGTGACGCCACATCAGATGCGTCTGAGGGAAGCCATGCAAAAGTACGACGGCGGGTCCACTCCCCGCGACGGCAACGTTCAGTTCCACGTGGGGTGCTACAGGGACGCGGTGGTAGGTAGCCGAATCAGCGGCGAATCAGCTGGCTCTGCCGTTTGCTTGTCAGGGCCCGTGACTACGATTGACCCGTGAGTGCGCCGCAGATCCGAGTCCTCGGCCCCATCGGGGTGAATGTTGACGGCGTGCAGCTGGAACTGTCCAAGCGCAGGCATCGGGAGATCATCGCGATCCTCGTCGCGCTACGTGGTCGGGCTATCCCCACCGCATCCCTTGCCGAAGAACTCTGGGACGGTATGCCACCGAACGGGGCCTTCGGAGCCATCCGGACCTTCGTTGGCGAGCTGCGGCGCATCCTTGAACCACACCGGAAACCTCGGACCATGCCCTCCCATCTGGTCACGGTTGGTGACGGCTACGCGTTGAGGCTCGACGCCGACGCGGTGGATGCCTGGCGCTTTGAAACGGCCGTGCTGGGGGCAATTGAAGCACCACCCGACGACGCTGATTCACGTTTGTCCACTGCCCTCGCTGAGTGGAATGGAAGCGCTTATCAAGAATTTAGCGAGCATCCGTGGGCGGTCGCGGAGGTGACCCGGCTCAGCGGGCTGCGGCAGACCGCCGTCGAACGCTGTGCCGAAGCCCGGCTCGCCGACGCCCGGCCAACCGACGCTGTTTCCATCCTGGAAACGCATGTTATGGGCAACCCATGGCGCGAGGAAGGGTGGCGACTGTTGGCGTTGGCCCTCTACCGAAGTGGCCGCCAAGGCGAAGCTCTTGCCGTGCTTCGCGAGGCACGGCGCAAGCTGTCCGACGAGCTCGGTCTGGACCTCAGCCCCGCCCTCACGGTTCTGTCGACCAGAATCCTCCGCAGGGATGGGCAATTGGACCGGTCTGATTCAGCCAGTTTGGCCTCGATCGCCAGCGCCTATTCCAGCAGCAGCGTGCGAGCCCAACTGGAGGCTTCGAATGCCGTGTTGGGCAGCCTCGCGGTCGCCGGCGACCTTCAGACAGCCCGTCAGCAACGCCTTGCTGCAATCGAAGCGGCCGCCGGCCTCAACGATCCCGGACTCGCCGCGCGAATCATCGGAGGTTACGACGTCCCCGGGATATGGACGCGAACAGACGATCCCGCTGCTTCTACCGCGGTGGTCGCCGCAGCTGAGGCTGCACTGGCTTCTCCTGTGAACCTCACCGACCGCAGCCGGGCCCGTCTTCTAGCGACGATCGCCATGGAATCCCGCGGAGCAGGAAACAGGCAGGGCGAAGCAACCGAGGCTGTTGAGTTGGCGCGAAATTTGGGCGACAGCCAACTTCTTTGCTTCGCTTTGAGCGCTCATTTTATGCAGGCATTCGCCCGCACAGGCCTGGCAAAGCACCGCGAAGACCTTGGCCGGCAGCTGATAACAACAGCGTTCGACGCCGATTCACCCACCTTTGAGATCAACGGACGCCTGATTCGGATGCAAGCCCTGTGCGCTTTGTCCGACATCGATTCCGCCGCTCTTGAAGCCAATGCAGTGGATCATCTGGCCGTACGGCACGAGCGCCCCTTGGCAAAGGTGTTCACCCGGCAGCTACGCCACGAGGACGTATTGGTTGACGGGGACTTCGGCCCCTACGAACCATGGGTGCGTCCTCTTCTCCTGCTGCGAGCCGGTCATCAAGCCAACGCCGCGGCGGCACTTCGCCACCTGCCGGATCCGCCACGGGACCTCTTGCTGGAGGCTACCTGGTGCGTTCTGGCCCAGACTGCCTGCGAACTCCGTGAACCATCCATGATCAGCCGGGCATATACGGCACTATCGCCAGCCGGCGGAGAACGGGCGGCCGGGAGCGGAGTGGTTGATGCCGGCAGCGTTGACGACTACTTGGGAATGCTTCGAGCCGCAGGGGCTGGTCCAGCGTAGTCGCTGGGCCTTCGCGGCTCATGTGTGTGTTGTGGTGGTTAAAGGGGAAGAGCCCCGACCTGTGGTCGGGGCTCTTGCCTAATGTGTGTCCGGCGGTGTCCTACTCTCCCACACCCTCCCGGGTGCAGTACCAT
>NZ_JAVTJB010000047.1:0-3560 GCF_031843805.1 Arthrobacter sp. WCS2018Hpa-7 | reverse complement strand
AAGTGGGACGAGTAGAAGTAGATGAGAGAACCCGTCCCATCCTGCTTTTAGTGTTTCTTCAGGCCAGGCAGAAGTTGGAGACGACGAAACCAAAATTCCCGATACGAGCGAGTTCGCGTGGTCGCGCGGCCCAACGTCGTAATCTCTCATTAGATGAGAGATTCTTGCGTGCAGTTGAGTACAGTATGGTCGGTGAGCATTGAACCTGGGCGAATTCCGGCCTTTCTGACTAACGCCAATGTCGGGCTGCTGCGTGCTGAGGATCGCGTCTTTGACGCGATGCTTGATGGCTGGCGGGCACAGATGCTGGCGCGCGGGCTGTCGACGTCGTATATCAAGAGCTCATGCGGGACGATAGAGCGGTTTCAGCAGCATTCGAATGAGTATCCGTGGACGTGGTCGGCGCATCACGTGGATGAGTTCATGGCGGATCGGCGCAGCTCCGAGAAGGGTTTGGCGCTGTCGACCATGAGAGCAAATTCCGGGGCCATCAGGGCGTTCTGCTCTTACCTGACCGATCGACGTTACGGCTGGGCGGCTTTCTGCGAACGGGTCTTTGCGGATATCCCGGTGCAGGTCGTGTTCGAGTGGAACTCACCCCGGCACACGACCGACGATGCCGTGCCGGCACGCCGCCGGGCGTTTACCAGGGCCGAACTGCAGATGTTCTTCGATGCCGCAGACGACGTGGTCGACGCCGAGTTTGCAAAGGGCTCCAAGCGCTGGCTTCCAGCTCTAAGGGACTCGACGGCGTTCAAGGTCGCTTACGCTTACGGGCTTCGTCGGCGGGAGCTGGCCATGCTCGAGTATGTGGACTTTGGACCCAATCCGCATTTTGAGTCTTTCGGCCGGTTCGGGTCGCTCCAGGTGCGCTGGGCCAAAGGAACAAGAGGCTCAGGCCCCCGCCGGCGCACCGTTCTAACCGTCCCGGAGTTTGACTGGGTGGTCGGCCTTCTCGAGTACTGGCTCTCCCCTGACGGCCGGAAACGTTTCCCCACCGCAGACCGGTCGGCCAGCTTGTGGCCCTCCGAACGATCGGGCTCAACAGTTTTCCGCAACTTCGACCGCTCCTTTCAGCGGGTGAGGAAGACCGCGGGTCTCCCGGAAGAACTGACCCTGCACGCGTTGAGGCATTCTTACGTGACACATCTGATCGAGGCCGGCTATGACCCGCTTTTTATCCAGCAGCAAGTAGGGCACAGCTACTCCTCCACCACGGCCCTCTATACTTCCGTGTCGGCGGACTTCAAACAGAAGACCATCCAGAAAATGATCGCCCAGCGGCTTCGCAGTGGCGGCACTGATGAGGAGAACGGTCATGGCTGAACAGCGACGGATTGGCTACCGCTGGAATCTCCGGCAGCTGATGGCCCAGCGCAACCTCTGGAAAACCACCGAACTTCTCCCCCTCCTCAAAGCCCGCGGCATCAACCTCTCCAACGCCCAGGTCCACCGGCTCGTCACGGGAACACCGGAACGCATCCCCGCCCAGACCTTTGCAGCGCTCTGCGACATCCTCGAATGCACACCCAACGACCTGTTCGAACCCTACGTCCAGATGCGCGCGGCCAAGACCGCCAACGCCCCCAAGCGGCCAGAAGACCTCGGAATCCAGCCCGGCTCCCCGATCGCGCGCCGTATCCGCGTCCTGCCACCGGACGAAAATGCCTAGACCCCGGAAACCCAGCGACCCCGCGAAATGGCCCGAACCCTGCGGACGCTGCTCAGAACACCACCAGATCGTCGTTCGCTGGCCCGACAGCGGAATCTGCGGCTACTGCTACCAGCAAGCCAAACGAACCCGGGGTACCTGCGCCTGCGGCCACGAAGGCGTCCTTCCCGGCCGGGTAAACACACTCCCGGCTTGC
This sequence comes from Arthrobacter sp. WCS2018Hpa-7, assembly GCF_031843805.1. NCBI lineage: Bacteria > Bacillati > Actinomycetota > Actinomycetes > Micrococcales > Micrococcaceae > Arthrobacter > Arthrobacter sp. WCS2018Hpa-7. The sequence goes on along the minus strand of NZ_JAVTJB010000047.1, from coordinate 1,692 downwards.
CGCAAATGCTCCGGCGTCAAACTCAACATCGACTGCATCGGCTGCGGCAACGAAGACGAAATCCACTCAGGAAACCGCTGCTGGGTATGCGTCCTCTCAGCAACAGTCGACCGGCTCATGACACCGGAAGGGCAGGCTCCCTCCCCTGAACTCCAAGCCATCGCAACAGCACTGAAATCCATGAAACGAGCCAACAGCGGCCTCACCTGGATCCAGCAGCCCCACGTCACGGACTTCCTCCGGGAACTGGCTGCATCGGCCGACATCAGCCACGCCGGCCTCGACCAACTGCCCGCCTCCACAACCCGCGAATACGTCCGCGGCCTCCTCGTAGAACACAACGTCCTGCCCCGCCGCGACGAGCTCAGCACACGATTCGCCAGCTGGGCCGGGCAAGCGCTCAACAGGATCACCACCCAGAACCATCGCGACATCATCCGCCGCTACATCCGCTGGCACCACCAACGCCGCATGAACCAAATGGACGAAGTCAGCCAAGGCACCTTCCTGAGGGCCAAACAATCGGTCACCGTCGCCATCGAACTGCTCAACTGGCTCAGCGAACACGACACCGATCTCGCGACCATGACCCAAGCACACTTGGATCGCTGGCAAGCACAGGGCCCCACCACGAGAGGCATCGCATCACGCTTCCTCGACTGGGCAACCAAAACCAACCTCATCGATCCGGCCCTGAAGCTGCAAGCCCACCGCCGTGGCACCAGCCCCCGGCTCGATGCAGCCACGCAACAACAAATCGTCCACAACCTCACCCACACAACCGAAATGAGCCCACGGGACCGTGCGGCCGCGATCCTCGTCCTGGTCTTCGGTCAGCAGATCTCAGACGTCGTCAAACTCACGTGGAACCACGTCACGGTCACCGAAGACGAAGTCACTATCACCCTCGGAACCGTCGAGATAGCCCTCACAAGTCCGCTCGATGAACCCTGGCGCGAGTTGGCGGCCACCCCGACACATGATCAGACAGCCGCGCACCCTAACAGCAACTGGGTCTTCCGCGGTGGCTCGCCAGGTAAACATCTCCGGGCCGCCAGCCTTACCGAACGGCTCAGCACGGCCTTCAGCAGCCGAGCTGCCAGGCTCGGCACCCTCCACGAACTCACCAAAGTCGCCCCCGTGGCCATCATCGCCGAAGCACTCGGATATTCTCCAAGCACAATCGAACGCCACGCCATCGACTCGTCAGCGAACTATGCCCAATACATCGCCTCGATAGGCTCGCAAGCGTCTAGCTATCACTCCACCCGGGCGATGATGCCTTAGATCCACTGGCCTTCCGCCAGCTCAGACCAGAAATCGACACGATAGTTCGGTGATTTTCGGTCAGGAATGTTGAAGAACTCGCTTTGGAAGTACGAGACGAGATCACTGCCGTAATAGACCACGTCTGTTTGGTGCACGGAAAAGACCGGGCTGCCGGCACGCGCAGGAGCTGCTGGCATGAAACGATGCGAATAGATCGGAATTAGGACGGGGACGGCGCGCAAGCGATCACGTGCCGTTTCAAGGGCCACCTCAACGTCAGTGGGCCTGTCACCCCACTCCTCGGGCCAAAAAGCATTCTCCCGAACATCAAACAACACCCCATCATGTGGCCAGTCGAGCCTCTTCTGAATCGCCGCCGGATCGCCCATCCAATCAACCCATTTCGGGCCGATAGGCATCGCG
>NZ_JAVTJB010000046.1:0-4114 GCF_031843805.1 Arthrobacter sp. WCS2018Hpa-7 | reverse complement strand
AAGCTTCGCCAGCAGCCAAAAAACAACGGGGGAGAGGGGAAGCTGGCCGGTCACCTAAGCCGCCCCACCCACCACCTTTCTCGGCAAAAGAAGGAGCAACACCATGAACGCAATCAGCGTCCAGACGATCATCACAGAGGACACCGGCGAAACCATCCACGACGTGCCCTTACTCGTGGATTACCACATGAACGACGGCTACGACTGGATGGACGTCATCTCAGAACACGGCTGGGCCGTGATCCCCAGCTGGGGATGCGACGGCTGGGACCTGGGCCAGTGGCCCTACGTCATGGTTGCTGGAACCCGCACCGCCGACGGGACCGGAAACCTGTTCGGCATGGCTACCTACTGCGAGGGCGACGTGAAAACGACGTTCTACCGGACCAAGGCCCGTTTCTGGGACGCGATCACCGAAGAGGCTTTTTCCCATTGGAAGAACGGGCAAGCCCAAGGCCCTGCGGACCTGCCCGAAGCCGCCGCGGAGCTTCCCAGCCGCTACCGCATCCCGCCCACGTTCCAACCAGCAGCCGCCGCCTAACAGCCCTCGACTCCTTGCCGGGCGGACCCCCGCCCGGCAAGGCACCAAACCAGCAAAGGACCGAGAACAATGACCGAAAACCGCGTCATCGCCAACAGTCCGGCCCAAGCCGTGGTCTTCCTCGAAACCCTCGCCGCAATCGTGGAGAGTCCCCGGTCGCCTACAGCACCGACGGAGCCGAAGACCTCGCCGCCCACATACGCGGCATGGCTGCAGCCGTCACCACCGAGGCCGATCTGAACCCCGGCGAGCTGACCATCACCCGGCAATACGCGGCACTGGACTGGCACAACGAAGCCGTGGCCGTCCTGTTCGCCGCAGAACACCGCCCCACGTTCCTCTAGCAGGAACTGAGAACCGATGTACTGCCCGGCCAGAGCCGGGCAGTACATCCCCACCACTTCAAAGGAGCCAGCACATGAGCAACGCCACCACAGCCCCCAAAGGCATCACCGCCCTGATCTACCGCGACGCACTGGGCGCGGACTTCTCCAATCAGGGCATTTCCGCCCGCGTCATGGAGGTAACCGTCATCGGCGAGGGCATCGACCCCGTTTTCGAAGCCACCGAGGAACGGCCCGCCGTCCGGCTCGTCAAGAACGACAGCTTCCACCGCGAAACCGTGATCCACGCCGAGCCAGTCGCCCCAGACGACGAACCGGCCCCGTGGTACATGTTCGGCGGCACGTTCATCTTCAGCAGCGACTCACGATTCCGACGCGCAGCCGGACAGTACGGAGCCATCCCGCTCCACGACCGCCGCGAGTAGCCCGGAGGGTGGCCGGTCTTTCTGGGCCGGTCACGGCGGGCGGTCCGCCGCAGGTGGCTGGCCCGGGTGGGTGGTTGCCGGCGACGGACCGCCAATCCCGCAACGGGGCCGGTTGTCGGTCACCTGGTGCCTGCGGCAAACCCGGGCGGGGATTGCCCTGGGCGGATCCGCGGGAGCCAGAGGAGAAGCATGCTCGCAGGGCTCGCACCCCTTTTGGGCGTCCACTCCGCTTCGCTCCGTGGTCGGCTGTTGGGTGCTGCCGGTCCGTCGCAGAGCTCCTGCCCGTCATCACCTGTTTGTCTCCGACGTTTTCTGGTTGCTGTCCTCCGGATTGTAGGCGTCCACTCCACCCCGTCTAGTCCCTCCAAAAGCAGTCGGGGCCTGCGGCACTGGAATTCTTCGACGGCGCTTCGCTTATTTCCTTTCGAAGATTTCCAGCACCTTGCCCTGCGGGTAGACAGGGCTCCGCTGGCCGCCGAGCAAGCAAGCTTGCCAGCAACCAAAAAACAACGGGGGGAGAGGGGAGCTGGCCGGTCACCATTGGTCGCCCCACCCACCACCTTTCTCGGCAAAAGAAGGAGCAACATGTTGAACCACCTGATCGCGCTGTATATCCCGGCGCGACTGAGCGAAAGCGTCACCGTGCACAGCGTTGACGCCCGGCACACAAGCCTTCAGATCATCGTCGGCGGCGGACTGGAATGCATCGCCCGAGGCGACTGGCAGGTCTACCTGAACGCGGAAACGCAAACCACCGGACCTTCAAACGTCCGTGCGGTGCAGCTGCTCCACGAAACCGGCCTTGACCTGCCGGTAACCGGGAACGCCGTGTTCCTGGGCAGGGCAGGACTGAACCACGACAATGACGTGCCGGACTACCTCATCCGCAGGGCCGAAGTGCTGTTCGATACCCGCCTGATCCAGTCAGCGGCCTAGCCGCCCACGGTGGCCGGGAACCCGACGTTCCCGGCCACCCCAACCACTCACTTTCTCGGCAAAAGAAGGACACACATCATGACTGAAAAACTCACCCTCACCAGCCCCGCTGACCTGCTGGCCTACGTCCCGCACCTGCTCGGAGGAACCCCCACAGAATCATTCGTCGTGCTGACAGCCACCGCCGGAGCCCTTGGCGCCACGCTGCGCGTGGACGCCCCCATGGACGCGGCACCGCTGGGTTTCGCCCAAACGGTGACCAGCCTCGCGGCACAGGACGAGAACGCTACGGCCTGCTACCTCATCGTCTACACCGACGAAACCAGCACCGATGCCCGGTTCCCCTACGCCGCGCACGTCGCGGCCCTGGGCAACGAACTGGCCACGGCACGGATGCCCGTCCGCAAGGTCTACCTCGTCACGAGCACCCACTGGGCCGCTTACGGCAGCATGGAGCGGAACCCGTTGGAGCAGATCAAGGACAGCAACGCCAACGCCACCCTGACCTTCATGGGAAGCGCCCCGACCGTGGACATCTACAACCCGGCATTGCTGGGCAAATGGGTCGAGCCGGTTCAGGTGCCCGTCCGCACGGAGGAATCCGTAGAGGAAGCACGGCGCGAATGGGTAACCGCACTGGACGCCGACGGCATGCCGGACCATGAGACCGCACGGAAACTGGCGGCATGGTTCCAAGACAACTTCATCAGGGACTTCCTCATGGCCGACACCATCACCACGAACAACGGCGTCATCATTGACATCATTTTGGGCAAGTTCAACGGCCGTCCCGACTGGAAGCGCGTGGACCACGCCGAAACCATTGCGTTCGAACTGATGAAGGCCGTCCCCGAGGGCCAGCGCGCACCCATGCTGACCCTCATGGGATGGCTGCAATGGCTCAAAGGATATGGAAAGCACGCAGAGCGCTACCTGAAACTGGCCGTCGAGGACGTGCACGGTTACCGGTTTGCAGAACAGCTGTACGACCTGATTGGCAGCGTCTACATCGCAGAAGTCGCCAAGAACCAAGAAACCGCCTATAAGCGCCCCACCAGCTAACCGGTCAGGCCGGGCAGGATCAGCAACGGTCCTGCCCGGCCGCTCAGTAGCGGGGCGGCCTCCTCCGCTGGCGCTCCCCCGGCCGCCATAACGCTGGCGCGGGCGCAGCAGCAACCCAGCCAACGCAAAGGATCCACGGCTACAGTGAACTTCAACGAGAACACTGCACCAGGAGATCCAACATGGGAACCGAATACATCCTGACTGAGGACGACAAACCAACACCAGAGGCGAGCTTCCTCGAAGACGTCATCGAGCTGCAGCTGCTCACCGCCAATGAATCCTTGGGAGCGGTGGACTTCACTCACCCCCAGGAACACCACGACTTCTAGCGCACCCCCTGCAGCAACGACGCTGCACCACAGATTTCCTTTTTGCCGAGGAACAACGAAGAGCCGGCCCCACCAGGGTGCCGGCTCTTCTGCCTTTACAGGAACAGCCGCACTCAGCGGAGATGGAACCGGAACCCAATGCCGTAGTAAACGGCACGGGCCCAGGCCTGCAACGTGGATTCGGCCATCGTCAGGTTGATCGCGTTGGCCTCGCTCCTGGCCGCCGCAACGATTTCAGACAGCGGCTGATCCTCCAACGCTTCAACCCTCGCCGTCATCCGGGAGAGTTCCAGCCTGATGCTTTCAGTATTCATGGCAACGTCCTTCACTTCAGATCTACATGACCTGGTGAACGTAAGGCCGAATTTCAAACCAGTGGGGGACGGGTACCCGTGTTGCTGACTCAGCAGCGTGCTCGTGGGGCTCGCACCCTTTTGGGCGTCCACTCCGCTTCGCTCCGTGGCCGGCTGTTGG
>NZ_JAVTJB010000045.1:0-5281 GCF_031843805.1 Arthrobacter sp. WCS2018Hpa-7 | reverse complement strand
CGTTATTTCCGGTGGGTGTGGTTGTGTCTGTTTGATTTGTTTTACTTCAACGGAGAGTTTGATCCTGGCTCAGGATGAACGCTGGCGGCGTGCTTAACACATGCAAGTCGAACGATGATCCCAGCTTGCTGGGGGATTAGTGGCGAACGGGTGAGTAACACGTGAGTAACCTGCCCTTGACTCTGGGATAAGCCTGGGAAACTGGGTCTAATACCGGATATGACTATCTGACGCATGTCAGGTGGTGGAAAGCTTTTGTGGTTTTGGATGGACTCGCGGCCTATCAGCTTGTTGGTGGGGTAATGGCCTACCAAGGCGACGACGGGTAGCCGGCCTGAGAGGGTGACCGGCCACACTGGGACTGAGACACGGCCCAGACTCCTACGGGAGGCAGCAGTGGGGAATATTGCACAATGGGCGCAAGCCTGATGCAGCGACGCCGCGTGAGGGATGACGGCCTTCGGGTTGTAAACCTCTTTCAGTAGGGAAGAAGCGAAAGTGACGGTACCTGCAGAAGAAGCGCCGGCTAACTACGTGCCAGCAGCCGCGGTAATACGTAGGGCGCAAGCGTTATCCGGAATTATTGGGCGTAAAGAGCTCGTAGGCGGTTTGTCGCGTCTGCTGTGAAAGACCGGGGCTCAACTCCGGTTCTGCAGTGGGTACGGGCAGACTAGAGTGATGTAGGGGAGACTGGAATTCCTGGTGTAGCGGTGAAATGCGCAGATATCAGGAGGAACACCGATGGCGAAGGCAGGTCTCTGGGCATTAACTGACGCTGAGGAGCGAAAGCATGGGGAGCGAACAGGATTAGATACCCTGGTAGTCCATGCCGTAAACGTTGGGCACTAGGTGTGGGGGACATTCCACGTTTTCCGCGCCGTAGCTAACGCATTAAGTGCCCCGCCTGGGGAGTACGGCCGCAAGGCTAAAACTCAAAGGAATTGACGGGGGCCCGCACAAGCGGCGGAGCATGCGGATTAATTCGATGCAACGCGAAGAACCTTACCAAGGCTTGACATGAACCGGTAATACCTGGAAACAGGTGCCCCGCTTGCGGTCGGTTTACAGGTGGTGCATGGTTGTCGTCAGCTCGTGTCGTGAGATGTTGGGTTAAGTCCCGCAACGAGCGCAACCCTCGTTCTATGTTGCCAGCGCGTTATGGCGGGGACTCATAGGAGACTGCCGGGGTCAACTCGGAGGAAGGTGGGGACGACGTCAAATCATCATGCCCCTTATGTCTTGGGCTTCACGCATGCTACAATGGCCGGTACAAAGGGTTGCGATACTGTGAGGTGGAGCTAATCCCAAAAAGCCGGTCTCAGTTCGGATTGGGGTCTGCAACTCGACCCCATGAAGTCGGAGTCGCTAGTAATCGCAGATCAGCAACGCTGCGGTGAATACGTTCCCGGGCCTTGTACACACCGCCCGTCAAGTCACGAAAGTTGGTAACACCCGAAGCCGGTGGCCTAACCCTTGTGGGGGGAGCCGTCGAAGGTGGGACCGGCGATTGGGACTAAGTCGTAACAAGGTAGCCGTACCGGAAGGTGCGGCTGGATCACCTCCTTTCTAAGGAGCTGCTAACAACTGCTGGTGTCCGTGCATGCGGAGATCGTGTGGTTGTCAGTGTTGCCCATTGCGCAGGCGTCTGTTCTGCGGTGGGTGCTCATGGGTGGAATATCAACGAATCAAACTTGTTTGGCATGGCCTTTACCGGTTGTGTCCTGGTGCCAGTACGGCAGCATGTGCTCCTTTTGGGGGTGGGTGTTGTTGGGAACGCTGCCGGGGTGCATGGTGTGGGGGTTGTGTTTGGCGCACTGTTGGGTCCTGAGGCAACAGGACCTTTTTGCAGCAATGCAGGGGGCACTTCTGGTGTTTCTTTTGTTCCTGCTTCCGGTACCGCTGGCTGTTCCCTTTGTGGGGTGGTGGTGGTCTGGTTGACGGGGTTGTTGTTTGAGAACTACATAGTGGACGCGAGCATCTGAAACACATGCCTTTGGTGTGTGTTTCTACAGCAATTTCTTATGAATGAACCTGGCCCTTGTGGTCATGGTTCTCTCGAGTAAGTTTTTGATCTTTGTGTGGTCAAGTTTTTAAGGGCACACGGTGGATGCCTTGGCATTAGGAGCCGAAGAAGGACGTAGGAATCTGCGATAAGCCTGGGGGAGTTGATAACCGAGCGTTGATCCCAGGATGTCCGAATGGGGAAACCCCGCACAACGCTGTCATGGTGATTGTGTGACCCGCATCTGAACACATAGGGTGCGTGGGGGGAACGCGGGGAAGTGAAACATCTCAGTACCCGCAGGAAGAGAAAACAATAGTGATTCCGTTAGTAGTGGCGAGCGAACGCGGATCAGGCTAAACCGTTCCATGTGTGATAGCCGGCGGGCGTTGCATGGGCGGGGTTGTGGGACTTTCCGTGATGGTTCTGCCGGACCGTTGGGGTGATGTGCAGGCATAGGTGAACGGTCTTGAAAGGCCGGCCAGAGAGGGTGGGAGCCCCGTAACCGTAATGTTGTGTGCAGCCTGGAGAGTATCCCAAGTAGCACGGGGCCCGAGAAATCCCGTGCGAATCTGTCAGGACCACCTGATAAGCCTAAATACTTCCTAATGACCGATAGCGGACCAGTACCGTGAGGGAAAGGTGAAAAGTACCCCGGGAGGGGAGTGAAACAGTACCTGAAACCGTGTGCTTACAATCCGTCGGAGCAACCGCGAGTGATCGCATAGTAGTTGTGACGGCGTGCCTTTTGAAGAATGAGCCTGCGAGTTAGTGTTACGTCGCGAGGTTAACCCGTGTGGGGTAGCCGTAGCGAAAGCGAGTCTGAATAGGGCGAGTGTAGTGGCGTGATCTAGACCCGAAGCGGAGTGATCTACCCATGGCCAGGTTGAAGCGACGGTAAGACGTCGTGGAGGACCGAACCCACTTCAGTTGAAAATGGAGGGGATGAGCTGTGGGTAGGGGTGAAAGGCCAATCAAACTCCGTGATAGCTGGTTCTCCCCGAAATGCATTTAGGTGCAGCGTTGCGTGTTTCTTGCCGGAGGTAGAGCTACTGGATGGCCGATGGGCCCTACAAGGTTACTGACGTCAGCCAAACTCCGAATGCCGGTAAGTGAGAGCGCAGCAGTGAGACTGTGGGGGATAAGCTTCATAGTCGAGAGGGAAACAGCCCAGACCACCAACTAAGGCCCCTAAGCGTGTGCTAAGTGGGAAAGGATGTGGAGTTGCGAAGACAACCAGGAGGTTGGCTTAGAAGCAGCCATCCTTGAAAGAGTGCGTAATAGCTCACTGGTCAAGTGATTCCGCGCCGACAATGTAGCGGGGCTCAAGTACACCGCCGAAGTTGTGGATTTCACACATTGCCCTAGCCTTCGTGGTTCAGGGGTGTGGAGTGGTAGGGGAGCGTCGTGTGGGCAGTGAAGTCGCGGTGGAAACCAGCGGTGGAGCCTACACGAGTGAGAATGCAGGCATGAGTAGCGAAAGACGGGTGAGAAACCCGTCCGCCGAATGATCAAGGGTTCCAGGGTCAAGCTAATCTGCCCTGGGTAAGTCGGGACCTAAGGCGAGGCCGACAGGCGTAGTCGATGGACAACGGGTTGATATTCCCGTACCGGCGAAAAACCGTCCATGCCAAGCGGGGGATACTAACCGCCCGGAGCCTGCCCGCTCACCCTTGTGGTGTTGTGGGTTTTGGCCGAGCGCGGGACCTGATCCTGGGAGGTAAGCGTATTAACAGGTGTGACGCAGGAAGGTAGCCGGGCCGGGCGATGGTTGCCCCGGTCTAAGGATGTAGGGTCAGGGATAGGCAAATCCGTTCCTGTGTGCTTCGAGCACGTTCCTGAGATCTGATGGGACTCCCGTAAGGGGGGATCCGGTGATCCTATGCTGCCAAGAAAAGCATCGACGCGAGGTTTTAGCCGCCCGTACCCCAAACCGACACAGGTGATCAGGTAGAGAATACCAAGGCGATCGAGAGAATTATGGTTAAGGAACTCGGCAAAATGCCCCCGTAACTTCGGGAGAAGGGGGGCCTGCCCCGTGATGGAGACTTGCTCTCCGTGAGCGGGTGTGGGCCGCAGAGACCAGGGGGAAGCGACTGTTTACTAAAAACACAGGTCCGTGCGAAGTCGCAAGACGATGTATACGGACTGACTCCTGCCCGGTGCTGGAAGGTTAAGAGGACCGGTTAGCCACCTTGTGTGGCGAAGCTGAGAATTTAAGCCCCAGTAAACGGCGGTGGTAACTATAACCATCCTAAGGTAGCGAAATTCCTTGTCGGGTAAGTTCCGACCTGCACGAATGGAGTAACGACTTCCCCGCTGTCTCAACCATAAACTCGGCGAAATTGCAGTACGAGTAAAGATGCTCGTTACGCGCAGCAGGACGGAAAGACCCCGAGACCTTTACTATAGTTTGGTATTGGTGTTCGGAGTGGCTTGTGTAGGATAGGTGGGAGACGTTGAAACCCGGACGCCAGTTCGGGTGGAGTCATCGTTGAAATACCACTCTGGTCACTTTGGACATCTAACTTCGGCCCGTGATCCGGGTCAGGGACAGTGCCTGATGGGTAGTTTAACTGGGGCGGTTGCCTCCTAAAAAGTAACGGAGGCGCCCAAAGGTTCCCTCAGCCTGGTTGGCAATCAGGTGTCGAGTGTAAGTGCACAAGGGAGCTTGACTGTGAGAGAGACATCTCAAGCAGGGACGAAAGTCGGGACTAGTGATCCGGCGGTACATTGTGGAATGGCCGTCGCTCAACGGATAAAAGGTACCTCGGGGATAACAGGCTGATCTTGCCCAAGAGTCCATATCGACGGCATGGTTTGGCACCTCGATGTCGGCTCGTCGCATCCTGGGGCTGGAGTAGGTCCCAAGGGTTGGGCTGTTCGCCCATTAAAGCGGTACGCGAGCTGGGTTTAGAACGTCGTGAGACAGTTCGGTCCCTATCCGCTGCGCGCGCAGGAAATTTGAGAAGGGCTGTCCTTAGTACGAGAGGACCGGGACGGACGAACCTCTGGTGTGTCAGTTGTACTGCCAAGTGCATCGCTGATTAGCTACGTTCGGATGGGATAACCGCTGAAAGCATCTAAGCGGGAAGCTCGCTTCAAGATGAGATTTCCATACACATTATGTGTGAGAGGCCCCCAGCCAGACCACTGGGTTGATAGGCCGGATGTGGAAGCGAGGACTAAAGACTCGTGAAGCTGACCGGTACTAATAGGCCAACAACTTACACCACACAACACACTGCACGCGTCCACTATGTGGTTCCCGAACAACAA
>NZ_JAVTJB010000044.1:0-5996 GCF_031843805.1 Arthrobacter sp. WCS2018Hpa-7 | reverse complement strand
AGCGCCGATGGTACTGCACCCGGGAGGGTGTGGGAGAGTAGGACACCGCCGGACACACATTAAGGCAAGAGCCCCGACCACAGGTCGGGGCTCTTCCCCTTTAACCACCACAACACCAACACCCCAGCGCCCTGACCCACCGGTAGAGTTGGTGGTCATGGAAAACCTCTTCAGCCACCCAGCCTCTGAACCCGAACCGGCCCAACAGGCAGGCGACGCACTGCAGCCGCTCATCTTCACTGTTGTGGTGCCCACGAGTATTTCGCACGCTTTCCAGGGATTCACTGATCATCCGCACCTATGGTGGCCGCTGGAGCAGGAGAGCGTCTTCGGCGCGGGGTCCCATGTGGAGTTCGAAGAGAACCTGATTCTTGAGACGGCCGAGGACGGCCGTACGTCGGTGTGGGGCACTATTGACGATTGGCAGCCTCCGCTGTCCTTTCACGCCAGCTGGTACCCGGCCGGAACGCCGTTGTGGTCCACCGAGATCCGGGTTGTCTTTGGTGCCGTGGACGAGGGTACGGAAGTGCGTTTGATCCACGACGGCTGGGAAGGCGCCGAGGATCCTGCGGCGTCCCGGGCTTCCTACACTGAGAGCTGGCCCCGCGTCCTGGCCTGCTACGAGAGGTTCATGGGCGGAGCCATTGCCTAGGGTCCGCCGGCTCCAGCCGAGTGATTGGCGGTTGCTGCGAGAGGTCCGGCTGGAGATGCTCAAAGACACGCCCATGGCCTACGTGGAGAGCCTGGAGGCAGCTCGCCGGCAGACCGAAACGCAGTGGCAGGAACGTGCGGCTGCCATGTCCGGCGACAGCAGTTTCACGTTGATCGCCGATGCTGGCCAGGATGGCAGCAGTTTCTGCGGATTGATGCGCGTAGTACTCAAGCATCCCCAAGGCTCGGAGATTCCCCTTCAGGCCATGCTGGTCAGCGTTTACGTGGCACCTGAGCACCGGGGGCTGGGGCTGGCCGACGAACTCCTCAATGAGGCCTGCAAAGCCGCCGTGGAAGAACTCGCTGCCGGGAGCATCCAGCTCGGGGTGCATGAGGAGAACTCACGGGCACTGGCGTTCTACCGGCGTCACGGTTTTGAGACCACAGGTGCCAGCAGGCCATATCCGCAGGACACCTCCAAGCTTGAGCTCACCATGGAGCGCCGGCTGTCGTAGCAGGCCACTTGAGGAGCACCGCAAGGAGCTGCTAGAACGTACCTGCTTTGGGTACCGCGGTGCTGGAGCGCACCACCAGCTTGGTGGGGTGTTCGGTATCGGCAGGTTCCAGGACGAGGCCCTTGGTGATCGCGCCCAACAAGGTGCGGACGGCCAGCGCTCCTTGGCCTTTGGCGTCCTGGTCGATGGTGGTCAGGCCCAGGACGTTGCCCAGATCATGTCCGTCGATCCCCATGACGGAGAGGTCATCCGGGATGCGGAGCCCGAAGTCCCGGGCCGCGAGGATGGTGCCGATGGCCATTTCGTCGGAGGCCGCGAAGACGGCGGTTGGCCTGTCCGGCGCACTGGCCAGCAGCTGCCGCGCGGCGGCGTAAGCGCCTTCAATGGTGAAGTCCGCGGAAACGATCCATTCGGGCCTGACAGGACAGCCGGCGTCGTTCATTGCTTCTTCGAATCCGCTGCGACGCGTTCCAGGAAGATGGAAGTCCTGGTCGTAGGCCTCATTGCCGGTGATGTGGGCGATCTTGGTGTGCCCGAGGCCGAGCAGGTGGTTGGTGGCCTTCCGCGCGATTCCGGAGTCGTCGATCCGGATGGTTGATGCTCCGGGCAGTGGCCCGCCAATTCCGACGATCGGGCGGTGCATGGCGTGGAGCTGCTGAATTTCGGCTTCGCTCAGTTCCAGCGATACCGCGATGACCGCGTCCACCCGCTTGCGCAACAGGAAGTCGTTGAAGACGCTGTGCCGGTGCTCGGGGTTTTCCCCGATGTTGTACAGGGTGAGGTCGTACCCGGCCTCAAGCAGCGCGGCCGATGCGCCCTCGATCACGGCTGAGAAGAACCAGCGGTGGACCGAGGGCACCACCAAGCCAACGTTATGCGTGCGCCCGGAGGCCAGGCTGGAGGCGTGGTAGGACAGCACGAAGCCCAGCTCTGATGCAGCGGCGCGGGCACGCTCCCGGCTGGTAGGCGATACATTGCCCTTGCCGCTGAGCGCCCGTGACACGGTGGCAACGGACAGCCCTGCGCGCTCGGCTACGTCCTTGATGCCCGTCATGCCGCTCCTAGGTGAAATATCAGCTGACCGTCAGCCAGATTGTCTCCCCTGAGCCTAGTTGATCGGCGCCTGATGCAGCGGCGCTGCGCAGGATGGTGCGTCCGACCGGAAGCGGCAGTGGATCGGAGCCTGCGTTCATGATCACCAGGGTGTTGCCGTTAAGGTACGCCAGTGAGGACCCGGTGCAGTAGTCCTCGACCCAGGCCAGGGATCCTTGGCCGAGCCGGAGCGCGGCGCGTTCAGCGATCATGGCCCGGTACAGGTTAAGGTGCGACGCCGGATCGGACTCCTGCAGGTCCCTCGCCAGTGTGGGCCAGGACTCGGGCTGCGGCAGCCAAGGTTCCATGCCGCTACCGAACCCGGAGTGGGCTTCGGATGAACGCCAAGGGAGCGGCACACGGCAACCGTCGCGGCCGATGCGGGCTCCGCCGGTGCGGGCAAAGGTTGGATCCTGGCGCATGCTGCCGGGAATACTGGAGGAATCGGGCAGACCCAGTTCTTCGCCTTGGTAGAGGTAGGCGCCACCCGGGAGGCCGAGCATGAACATGGTTGCCGCGGCAGCCCGGCGTCGTCCGAGTTCTTCGTTGGGTTGTGCGTCGTCGGGGCCGATGCCGTCTCCGTCGCGGGGACCCGAACCGTCGTACCCGAAGCGTGAGACGTGCCGGACAACATCGTGATTGGACAAAACCCACGTGCTGGGGGCGCCCACGGCGTCCAGGGACACCAAAGAGTCCGTGATGATGTGGCGCAGGCGGTTTACGTCCAGGCCGGCGTGCAGGTACGGGAAGTTGAAAGCCTGGTGCATTTCATCAGGGCGGACCCACTGCGCCAGCCGGGGGAGGGGGTCCACATTGGCTTCTGCGCAGAGGATGCGGTCCGGACCGTATTCTTCTAGGATGGAACGCCAGCGGCGGTAGATGTCGTGGAGGGCAGGCTGGCCGAACATCGGAGCGTCCTGGCCGGGGAACCCGTCGGAGCTGTTGCCGTCCGCGCGGCCACCCCAGTTGGGCAGGCCGGCGGCCTTGACCAGCGCGTGGGCTACGTCCACCCGGAAGCCGGAGATGCCGCGGTCCAGCCAGAATCGGAGGACGCGTTCAAACTCAGCATGAACCGCCGGGTTATCCCAGTTGAAATCCGGCTGCGAGGAGTCGAAGAGGTGCAGGAACCACTGACCGGGCTCTCCGTTGGGCTCGGTGATGCGTGTCCACGCCGAACCGCCGAAGTGCGATTGCCAGTTGTTGGGCGGCTCGCTGCCATCGTGCCCCAGACCGTCGCGGAAGATGAACATGTCCCGTTGCACGCTGCCGGCACCCGCAGCAAGTGCTGCTTGGAAGGCGACGTGCTGGTCTGAACAGTGATTGGGGACGAGGTCCGCGATGACGCGCAGGTTGAGCCTGTTGGCCTCTGCGATGAGGGCGTCGAAGTCGGACAAGGTGCCGAACAGGGGATCGACGTCGCAGTAGTCGCTGACGTCATAACCCGCATCCCGCTGGGGTGAGCGGTAGAACGGTGACAACCACACGGCGTCGACGCCTAACGCCGCCAACTGCGTGAGTTCGGCGGTGATGCCCGCCAAGTCTCCTACGCCGTCGCCGTTGAGGTCCCGGAAGGAGCGCGGATAGATCTGGTAGATCACCGCGGAACGCCACCATCCGTGCGCCGTGGAGGCATCGTGGACCGGGGTCAGATGCGTGAAAGCTGCAGTGGGCTCGTGGGTCGCAACCGAGAGCAATGAATCAACGGACATGGACACATCGTAGAAGAGAATTCTGAAAATTGTAAACGTTTCCAGCCCTAAGGGTACTGTCTTTGAGGCCTATAGGAGGAGTAGGCTCTTCACACTAAGGGATCTGAAGAAACAGTGTGGAAGCGCTTGCGGCCCCGTTGTCGCGAAACCACCGATAGGGGGTGCGTGGCTGCAAACGGGAGAGCTCCGCGGGAATCTGGGCGCTGCCTCCGACTGTAGGTCCCGACGGTGAGCCAGGCTGCCGTCACTGCCCCATGCCGCTCTGGCTAGACTATGAGCACTGAAAACGCTGCGAAGACTGCCGGTTTGGCGTGTCCGCGGCGCGCATGTGGAGGTAGTGCTTTGTCGGACGAAACGGCTGTGGCCGGTACATCAGCGGAACGCATCAAGGGCCGCACGGTGGGGCATGTGGAAGAAACCCGGCCGACAGACGGGCAAAGGGCGTTCCTGCAGGAATTGTCGGCAGGGCTCAGGCCTGAGCAAATGGCCGGCGACGAAGAAACCCTCACCGTCTACTCCATCGATCAGGGGCCGATGCTGGAGAGGCACCTGCCACTGGCCGTCGTCTGGGCCGAATCCGTGGAAGACGTGCAACACATCGTCCGCACTTGCGCAGCGCATCAGGTGCCGATCGTCGCCCGGGGTGCGGGCACCGGGGTTTCCGGCGGAGCGCACGCCACACCAGGCTGCATCGTGCTGGGCCTTGAACGGATGAACCGCATCCTGGACCTCAACCCCGACGACGAGACCGCCGTCGTCGAACCCGGCGTCATCAACGCCGACCTCAACGCTGCAGCCGCCGAACACGGCCTCATGTACGCACCCGACCCCGCCAGTTACAAGATGTCCACGATCGGCGGCAACGTGGCCACGAACGCCGGAGGGCTCCGGTGCGCCAAGTACGGGGTGACCCGCGATTCCGTCCTGGCCCTGGACGTCGTCATGGCCGACGGCTCCCTCATGCACACCGGCCACCAAACCTTCAAAGGCGTGGCCGGGTACGACCTCACCGCGCTGCTGGTGGGCTCCGAAGGGACACTCGGAATCGTGGTGGGCGTCACCGTCCGGCTGAAATACCTTCCCCGCGAAATCCACACCATCGCCGCGTTCTACCAGGACTTCCGCAGCGCAGCCGCCGGTGTGCTTGCCGTGG
Source organism: Arthrobacter sp. WCS2018Hpa-7 (assembly GCF_031843805.1). Taxonomy (NCBI): domain Bacteria; kingdom Bacillati; phylum Actinomycetota; class Actinomycetes; order Micrococcales; family Micrococcaceae; genus Arthrobacter; species Arthrobacter sp. WCS2018Hpa-7. The sequence goes on along the minus strand of NZ_JAVTJB010000044.1, from coordinate 876 downwards.
GCAAGGCCCGCGTCCAGCCCGCCATCATGGAACTCCTGGATAACGGCACCCTGGAGCAGCTCGACGAACTCCACCGCGGCGGCCTCCAAAAGCGCGGAAAATCCCTGCTGCTCATCCAAACAGACGGTTTCGGTGCGGCCGCAGAAGCCGACGTCGTCCGGCAAGTACTCGCCGACGGCGGCGCCACCGTCACCACCGAAGCCAGCGCCGAAGCCGAGATGCTGGTGGAACTTCGGCGCAACAGCCGCGGCGTGGAAGTGGACGACGAATTCCGGGTTGGCGAAGACATCGCCGTCCCGCGCTCGCGTCTGGTGGATTTCGTCGCCGAACTCGAAGCCATGGCCGCACGGTTCCAAGTACGCCTCAAAGTGGTGGCCCATGCAGGCGACGGCAACCTGCACCCCACCTTCTGGATGGAGCGAGTTAACCCGGCCACCGACGCCGACGCGTTGAGGCGGCTGAACGCGGCCCTGGACGAATCCATCCGGATAGGCCTGGACATGGGCGGCACCATCACCGGGGAGCACGGGGTGGGCCAATACAAACTGCGCTGGCTCGGGCTGGAACAACCGGAGCCTGTGCGGGAGCTGCAGCGGCGGATCAAGGAGCTGTTCGACCCCCAGGGGATCCTGAATCCGGGGAAGGCTATCTAGGCTCTCTTCGTGGTGCAGCCCGCGGTGGGTGCGGCCCGCACGGCCGAAACGCTCGGCGCGCTCGGTCGTTCCTCCCTTAGACGCGCGCTGCCGCGTTCCGGCCCTGCGGACCGCCGGTGAGGGCGCAGCTGCGACGCTCTATCACTTCCCGCGTGGTGGGGGTGTGATGCTCTATCACTTCCCGCGTGGTGGGGGTGTGATGCTCTATCACTTCCCGCGTGGT
>NZ_JAVTJB010000043.1:0-6325 GCF_031843805.1 Arthrobacter sp. WCS2018Hpa-7 | reverse complement strand
CAAGTGAAGCCCATCACACAACCCCACCACCGCCGTCGAACCCCCAACCACACCCAAGGGACACGAGCCAGCAACCGGCCCCAACCCCGAGGGAAGTGAAAGAGCGTCGGTCGGAAGCCCGAGGGAGATGAAAGAGCGTCAGCCGGAAACCCGAGGGACATGAGAGAGGGCCGGAAAGGGGACGCTGCACGACCGAGCGCGCCGAGGATGACCGCTGCCTCCGCCACCATCCATGCATCGGCGCCCGTCGCCTTCGAGCAACAAGCGAGGAAACGCGAAAAGGGCCGACACCCATGAAGGTGCCGGCCCTTTCGGAACTGGAGGGAAAGAGAACCTAAGCAGAAACCTCGATCGTGGCAAGGTTTTTCTTGCCACGACGAAGGAGCAAGTACCGTCCGTGCAGCAGTTGATCCTGGGCAATGACTGCGTCAGGATCGGAGACCTTGGTGTTGTTCACGTACGCGCCGCCCTCCCCTACGGTCCGCCGGGCAGCCGACTTACTGTCGGACAGACCCGAGGCAACCAGGAGGTCGATGATTCCCAAACCGTCGGTGCCGATCTTCACCAACGGAAGTTCCGCGGTGGCGGCTTCAAGGGTGCGCTCATCCAGTACCGTGAGGTCGCCGTTGCCGAAGAGTGCCGCCGAAGCAGCAATGACTTTCTCCGTTGCGTGGACGCCATGGACGAGGGAGGTCACTTCGAAAGCGAGCTTCTTCTGGCCCTCGCGGGCAAACGGACGCTCCGCAACAGCTTCCCCAAGTGCCTCAATCTCTGCACGCGAAAGGAAGGTGAACACCTTGAGTCGGTCCACAACATCCGCGTCCGCCGTGTTCAGCCAGAACTGGTAGAACGTGTACGGGCTGCACATGTCCGGGTCCAGCCAGATGGCGTTCCCTTCGCTCTTGCCGAACTTGGTGCCATCGGAGTTAGTGATGAGCGGCGTCCCCAGTGCGTGGACGCTCTTGCCTTCCACCTTGCGGATGAGTTCGGTTCCGCTGGTGAGGTTGCCCCACTGGTCGGAGCCGCCGGTCTGCAGCGCACAGCCGTAATCCCGGAAGAGCTGGAGGTAGTCCATGCCCTGGAGGATCTGGTAGCTGAATTCGGTGTAGCTGATGCCTTCCTCGGAGTTCAGCCGGGACGCCACAGCATCCTTGCGGAGCATGGTGCCCACACGGAAGTGCTTACCGATTTCGCGCAGGAAGTCGATAGCACTCAGCGGCGCTGTCCAGTCCAGGTTGTTCACCATGCGTGCCGGGTTTTCGCCCTCGAAACTGAGGAAGCGGCGCACCTGGCCTTGCAGGTACCCAACCCACTCAGCAACGGTGTCCTTGGTGTTCAAGGTGCGTTCCGCCGTCGGACGCGGGTCACCGATCAGGCCGGTGGACCCACCCACCAGACCGAGCGGCTTGTGGCCTGCCAACTGCAGGCGTCGCATCACCAGCAACTGCACGAGGTTGCCCAGGTGCAGGGAGGGCGCGGTGGGATCGAAGCCACAGTAATACGTGATCGGGTCCCCGGCGAGCAGCTTTTCCAGTTCCGTTTCATCAGTGGAAACGTGGATCAGGCCGCGCCATTTGAGCTCCTGCCAGACATTGGCAAAAGCGGGATCGTTGTGCTGGGACTCGAGGTTGTTTACGTGTGACACGAGATCTAAGTTAGCAGGATTGCAGGGGCCCTTTTTCCTAGCGCTCGATGCCCGCAGGTACCGGGGCGGCGGCAATGAGGCGCAAACGCTGCGTGGCCCGCGTCATGGCTACATAGAGGTCGCCCACCTTGCCATGCTCATGATTCAGCATCGCGGCCGGTTCCAGGACCACCACACCATCGAATTCCAGGCCCTTTGCTTCCTTGGGGCTGATGACCACGATGTCCTGTTCGTAGCTGCCGGCCCCCGCGCCAATCCGGCGTCCGTAGACCTTCCGCAGTGCAGCGGTGGCCTGCGGAAGCAGGGGCCCGTCGGCGATGACAGCCAGCAGGCCGCCGTCGATCGCTTCAACTTCCTCGGGCAGGACCTCCACCAAGTGGGACACGATGCTGTCCGCGTCGACGCGGTCCACAATGGGCGACCATTTACCTTCGCGCACGGCTTTGGGAGCCGAGACCACCAGTCCGGCACGGTTGGCCATACGGACTGCTGCTTCGGCGATCTGCGAGGGCGTGCGGTAGTTGACGGTGAGTTCTTCGAGAGTCCAGCGGTCACCGAACGACGGCGCCAACGCACTCTGCCACGAATTGGCACCTGCCGCAGCACTCGTCTGGGCGATATCACCGACGATCGTGAACGACTTTAACGGGCAGCGACGTACCAGGAGCCGCCACTGCATGGGAGAAAGTTCCTGTGCTTCGTCAACCACAATGTGGCCGAAGGCCCACGAACGGTCGCTGGTGGCGCGTTCCGCGGCAGTCAGGCGACCTTCGCGTTCCTGGTTCTGGTCAGCAAGTTCTTCGGCCGACACCAGGACGTCCACACCCATGGCTTCCATGTTGGCAAGAGTCTGCTTGGCATTGGCGATGTCACGTGCGCGGTCAGCTTCCTGCTGGGCCAATCCCCTGCCGGCGGCCGGATCCAGTTCGCCCAACAGTTCAGCAGCTTCATCCAGCAGCGGAACATCTGCTTCCGTCCATGGCGCGTCCACGGGCCGCTGCAGCAACGAACGCTGTTCAGGGGTCAGGTGCGGCGTGCAGGCTTCAAGGATGGCCGGCTTGCTGAAGAGCTCAGAGATCAGCTTCTCCGGCGTCATCGGCATCCAGCAGAGGTTCAGCGCAATGCGCACGTCCCTCGCCGACCGGACGTCTTCCGCAAGGTAGGCGCGATCCGCGTTGTTGCCGATGTTGCCTTCCTCGACGAGGTCCGTCAGTTGTTCCGTGAGCTCGCGAAGGAGGATCTTGACGAACGTCAGCCGGGCTTCGTTGTGGGGCTTCCCTGTGGCGCGCGCCTTTTCCCGGGCACGGCGGACCTGGCGGACAGTCAGAGTGAGCTTCCGCGAATCGACTTCGAGGATACGGTCCTCAGCGGGAGTTCTTTGACGGTTGGCGACGGCGTTGGCCACCACCTTGGCCATGTCCAGCTTGCCCTTGAGCGCGGCAACGTCGGCGTCGTCCTCGGGGATGGCGTGGATGCCGGGCATCAGGCGGCCGAGGCTGGCCATGACCACGCCGGTCTCGCCGAGGGACGGTAGCACGCGTTCGATGTAATGCATGAAGGACGACGACGGCCCAACAAGCAATACGCCGGCGCTCTTGAGCCGTTCGCGGTGCGTGTACAGCAGATAGGCAGCGCGGTGCAGGGCAACGGCGGTTTTTCCCGTTCCGGGACCGCCCTGGACTACCAAAGCGCCGGAGATGGAGGAGCGGATGATCCGGTCCTGCTCGGACTGAATGGTGCCCACGATGTCCGACATGCGGCCCGTGCGCTTGGAGTTCAGTGCTGCGAGCAGTGCGCCTTCACCTTGAAGGGAGTCGTTGTCTGCGAGCATCCCCGCGTCCAGGACATCGTCTTCAATCGCTTTCACATCGCGCCCCTGAAGGATCAGGTGGCGACGGCGGCGCACGCCTTGACGGTCGAAGGCCGTGGCCTGGTAGAAATGCCCGGCTTCGGGCGCACGCCAGTCGACCATCAGCCGCTGGAGATCGGCCGTGGAGAGACCGATGCGTCCGATGTATTGTGCTTCACCGGAGTCAAGGTCAAGGCGGCCGAAGACCAAGCGGTCGTCGACGGCGTCGAGCTGAGCGAGGCGGTCTTCGTACAAGGCCGCGAACGCGTCACGCTCGGAAACGTTCTGCATGGTTCCCACCGCGCCGGCCTTGCGCACCTGCGCCAGCTGGGCGCGCTTTTCAGCGCGCAGCTCATCGAGCCGGGCGTACAGCCCGGCCACATATTCCTGCTCGTGGACCAAATCAGCGTCGTGCATCGAACCGTAACCCCTATCGCAAAAGACAGACCGTCCATTCTACAGCGATTTTGGTAAACGCGTGGGGTACAAGTCATGTGGTGGGACGGTTATGGCGGAACGACCCGATTTCGAGGCCGTGCTGCCTTGTACCGTGACACCGTTGGATCGTCTTCAATCCAAAAACGCCACGGATACTCCGTGGTTCCGCCCGGACCCGCCACGCCCACCCGCGGTCCGCTGGCGATGGCGGCAGCGGGTGTCGGCGGCAACCACAAGCTGAACGGTGAAGCGAGCGCGTCACGGCCGGTGTCCGCCGTCGTGAGTCCCAACGCGGACGCGAGCCTCGCCGGTCCGCTGGCGAGGTCCTTGTGCGCTTTGGAGGCCGGCCTGCGAACCGCGGCGAGCTCATCCCCGTCCACTATTTCTCCTGCCCTCAGGAGCAGCGCGGATGCGAATCCGTCCGGTCCACAGACGATGTTGGCGCAGTAATGCATCCCGTACGTGAAGTAGACGTAGAGGAAACCGGGTGGACCGAACATGGGCGCATTACGGGCCGTCGGGCCACCGAAGGTGTGTGATCCGGGGTCAGGATGTTCTGAACCGCGGGGGCCCATGTAGGCCTCCACTTCGGTGAGCCTCACGGAGACGGGGCCGGCATCGGAGTGGTGCGTGAGGACTGCTCCCAGAATCAACGGCGCGATGGCGCGAGCATCGCCTTGGAGGAAACTGCGCACGTGGTCGGGGTGACCGATTCCGTTTTCCGTGAACGAGCCCATGCCCAGACCCTAGCAAAACTTCCAGCGGCCATGTCCGATTTCCGCTAGCAGTGGTCTCGGTCGGCTGGCAGGATGAAGCCATGGACTTCTGGCAGCGCTACCGGGCAATCGATGCCCGCGACACACGGTTCGACGGTCAGTTCTTCACGGCCGTCAGTTCCACCGGCATCTACTGCCGGCCATCGTGCCCCGCCAGAACACCCAAAGCCGAGAACGTCACGTTCTACGAAACCTCTGCCGCTGCCCACGAAGCCGGGTACCGCGCCTGCAAGCGGTGCCTGCCCGAGGCTGTCCCCGGAACGCCCGCGTGGAACATCCGTTCCGACGTCGCCGGCCGCGCAATGAGGCTGATCAACGACGGCGTGATAACCCGCGAAGGCGTCGACGGCCTCGCGAACCGCCTGGGCTACTCCGCGCGGCAACTCAACCGCATCCTCAGCACCGAACTCGGCGCCGGTCCGCTCTCGCTGGCACGGGCCAGCAGGGCACAAACCGCCAGAACCCTGCTGGTCTCCACCGACATGCTCCTGGCCGACGTTGCATTCGCGTCGGGGTTCAACAGCGTGCGGCAATTCAATGACACCATCGGCGAGGTTTTCGCGATGACCCCGACGGCGTTGCGCGCCACCGGGGCCAAGTCCGGGCAACGCCGGGGTGCCGTTGCTACGGCGCAAGCCCCAGCGGCGCTGACATTGAACCTGCCGTACCGGGAGCCCTTCGATCCGGGTATTTTCGATTTCCTGGCTGTACGCGCGGTGCCGGGCGTCGAGGCGGCGAGCACCTCGGCGGACGGAACTGGAGCCGATGGAAGCAGGACTTACGCCCGCACCCTGCGCCTGCCGCGGGGCAGTGCCTCCTTCTCTGTCACATACACCCCCTCAGCTCCCGGCAAACCCTTGCAACTCACAGCTGCGCTGGTGGACCTCCACGATCTCCCGGCACTCTTGAGCCGGGTCCGGCGGCTGTTTGACCTTGACGCTGATCCACAGGCGATAGATGACGCCTTGGGAACGGATCCGAGGCTGACGGCCAGCGTGACCGCAATCCGAGGAATGCGTGTGCCGGGGGCTGTGGATCCTCACGAACTACTCATCCGGGCCATGATTGGCCAGCAAATCACCGTAGCTGCCGCGCGAACGGCCCTGACCCAGTTATCTGCTGCCGGATCCCGCGTGGATAGCGCCATCCCCGGTTTGGAGCGCTTGTTTCCGACGGCGGCTGAACTCGCCGAACACGGGCGGGCGCTCCTCCGTGGACCTCAGCGCCGGATTGACTCCATTGTTGCCGCGTCCGAAGCAATGGCCAGCGGAGCACTTGATTTCGGCTACGGCGACGATTCCACCAGCCTCGAAAGCAAGCTGCTCCCCTTACCCGGTGTGGGGCCATGGACCGTTGGCTATGCAGCAATGCGCGTCCTGGGCGCTCCGGATGTTTTCCTGGCGAATGATGCCGCGGTCCGGAACGGCTTGAAGGTCCTGCCCGCCTGCACTGGACTGAGCGCCGATTTCAGGGAGGTCAGCCCGTGGCGTTCGTATGCCACTATGCACCTGTGGCGGGCCGCAGCGGCGAAAATCCGAAGCCAGTAGCCGCCGGGTGTGAGCGAGCGACCCGGTTTACCACGAGGGACGTGAGAGAGCGACCCGGTTTACCACGAGG
>NZ_JAVTJB010000042.1:0-13980 GCF_031843805.1 Arthrobacter sp. WCS2018Hpa-7 | reverse complement strand
GGGTCCAGGATCGCTCCGGAGCAACTTTTCAAACTTACCCGAACCAGCCGCACAAAGCAAACCAGAACCCGGGCCTCCCACACCAACCAGCGGCACACAAAAGCACCACCGAAACCGGCAATTTGAAGGGAGTCGGTCGCTAACTTTCCGCATCAGCGGCGGCGACTCGAATAACTTTACACGCGCCCCACCCCCACACCAAATCCACCCCACCACCACCCAAAAACCCCGCAAACACGGGGTAAACAACCCCAAAACCGCCCCAACACACCCCACACCAGCCCAAGTGAAGCCCATCACACAACCCCACCACCGCCGTCGAACCCCCAACCACACCCGAGGGACACGACCCAGCGTCGGCCTGAAGCCCGAGGGAAGTGAGCGAGCGTCGGTCTGAAGCCCGAGGGAAGTGAGCGAGCGACGGCCGGAAACCCGAGGGAAGTGAGCGAGCGACGGCCGGAAACCCGAGGGAAGTGAGCGAGCATCGGCCGGAAACCCGAGGGAAGTGAGCGAGCGACGGCCGGAAACCCGAGGGATGTGAGAGAGCATCGGCCTGAAGCCCGAGGGACATGAGAGAGGGCCGGAAAGGGGACGCGGCACGACCGAGCGCGCCGAGGATGACCGCCACCTCTGGCGGCACCACCACTCGCCAAACACCGCCACCCTCACCGATCGTCGCCACCCCCTTAACCGACAAAGCTCCCCCACCAAGGTGGGAGAGTTTTGCGGGGAAACCGGTAGTAGCAACCGCGGGTCAGTGACCCCCGTGCCCTCCGGCGCCTTCGGTCTTGCGCATCATGGCGCCAAGCACCACTGCAGCAACAGCGATAACAGTGGCGGCCATGAACGCCGCCTGCATGCCGGCGACCTGGTTCGAAGACGCTGAGACCACCGCGTAGATGGACACTAGCAGCGCCGTCCCGGCTGCTCCGGAAACCTGCTGCGCGGTGCTGATGATCGCCGATCCGTGAGAGTAGAGGTGCGGCGGCAGCGGGTTCAGGCCCGTGGTGAACGCGGGCGTAAAGAGCAGGGCAAGGCCGAGGCTCAGGGTGACGTGCAGGGCAACAACCCAGCCGAGGGAACTTCCCTCATCCAGGCGGGAGAACTGCCACAGCGTCAGGACCATGAGCACCGAGCCGGAGACGGTGAGCGGCAGGGGGCCCACCTTGTCGAAAATCCGTCCAATGACCGGACCCAGGAGGCCCATGGCCAAACCGCCCGGCAGCAGTGCCAGGCCAGTCTCCAACGGCTCCAGGTGCAGGGTGTTCTGCAGGTACAGCGGCAACAGAATCACACCACCGAACAGTGCCATCATGGCGACGACCATCAGCAGCGTGGACACTGTGAACATGCGGAACTTGAAGGCTCGAAGATCCAGCAGCGGGGCGTCGGACTTCTGGAGCTTGAGCTGCCGGAAGACGAACAGCGCCAAGCAGACGACTCCAACTACCAGCGCGATCACGGGCACAACGCCGGCCTCGGCGCCACCAATCTGGCTCAGGCCGTAAACCAGTCCACCAAACGCGGGAACAGTGAGGATGACGGAAGGCACGTCCAGCGTGGTCTTCTCGCGCTCCCCCACGTTGGTGAGGTACTTGGCACCTATCGCGAAAGCCGCCAAGGCAACAGGCAGCACGAACACGAACATGAAGCGCCAGGAGAAGTTGTCCAGGATGATGCCGGAAACGGTGGGGCCCATGGCCGGAGCAACCGAGATGGCAATGCTGACATTGCCCATGACGGCACCGCGTTTGGACATGGGTACCAGCGTCAGGATGGTGGTCATCAGCAGCGGCAGCATGATGGCAGTACCGCCGGCTTGAACGATGCGCGCCAGCAAAAGCACCAGGAAACCCGGCGCCAAGGCGGCCAGCAGCGTTCCGCCGCTGAAGAGTCCCATGGCCAGCATGAACGCCCCGCGGGTGCTCATCCGCTGAAGGATGAACCCTGTTGTCGGAATGACAACGGCCATGGTCAGCATGAAGCCGGTAGCCAACCACTGCACAGTGGACGCACTCACCTGGAGGTCCGTCATGAGCCGCTGGAGGGCGACGTTCATGATGGTCTCATTGAGGATCACCACGAAGGTTGCCACCAGAAGGGTGACAATGACCGTCACGGATTCACGTGACATCTTCCCGGACACCGGCGCCTGCGACGCCGGTCCTGGTGACGTCGGCCCTGGGGACGCCGGAATCTGCGGGGCCTGGGAAGGCGTTGCCTCTGCAGAGGCGACCGAACCGGATGCTCCGGATTCAGGCTTGCCGTTGGCGTCGGACGTGACGTCGGTAGACATGAGGGTTCCCCAAGGGTTGGATTTGGTGTCCGGCGATCGATGCCGGTGAAGACTAGAACAGTCTAAGCGCGTATCCAATTCCCGTCAGTAGAAAAATTCCTAACGCCAGGAGAACAAACGCTAGGAGAGCAAAGGAGCGTTGTCGATGAGCCGCACCGGCCCCACCTTGGCCGCGATGATCGCCAGCCCTTCCCCGCGGAACGGCGTCTCCTTGCAGTTCTCGGCGAGCGGCTCCAGCGTCATGGGGTCGACGACGTCGAAATAGTCCAGTTCCACCAACGGTTGGGATTCAACAAGTGCGACGGCGGAGTCCAGGTCCAGTGGTTCATGCGCGTTCGCGCGGGACTCAATAAGGTGCAAAGCACGCGACAGCACAAGAGCGGCTTCTCGTTCCTCATCGGAAAGGAACCTGTTTCGGCTCGAAAGGGCCAGTCCGTCCTCACTGCGAACGATCGGCACAGGAACGATCTCCACCGGGAAGTTCAGGTCCGAGACCATCCGCTTCACCAAAGCCAGCTGCTGCGCGTCTTTCTGGCCAAAGTAAGCCCGGTAAGCCGCCGTCGTGCCGTCAACGGCAGCACCTCCAGGAAGTCCATAATGCAGCAGCTTGGCCACCACGGTGAGGGCGCCGTCAAAGTGGCCGGGGCGCGAAGCGCCTTCCCACTTTTCGCCCAGCGGTCCGGAGGTAACCCGCACCAGGGGCTGGCCGCCGGGATACACCTCATCAACGGACGGGGCGAAGACGAGATCCACGCCTTCGGCATCCAGCAGGGCCATGTCGGCGTCGAGCGTGCGCGGGTAGCGATCCAGGTCCACGGCGTCACCGAACTGCAGCGGGTTGACGAAGATGGTGGCCACCACGACGTCGTTCTCGGCCGCAGCCGTCCGGGCCAGCGCCGCGTGGCCTGAGTGCAGGGCACCCATGGTGGGGACCAATCCCTGAGAATTGCCGCCCTTCGATGCCAGCAAGCGTGCGCTTTCGGCACGCAGTTCCGCCGCGGTAGTCACGAGTTTGATGGCCATGCTGTTCAGCGTCCTTCCGGCGACTTGGGGTCGGCACCCAAGGCATCGTCGATCTCATTCAGTTGTTCGGGCCGCAGGAGCCCGCGGTTTTCCGCCCGGCGTGCGGTGGCCCGCGCCATGGCCTGGTAGGCCGCGAGAACATCGCCGCCCGCACCGCCGTCGTACTCTTTCAGTGCCTGGGCGTGCGCCGAAACGGTACCCACATCCCCACGCGCCACGGGACCCGTCAGTGCAGATTCGCCGGAGGCAAGGGCATTCTCCAGCGTGGCGCGCAACAGCGGACCCAGCATGGACTCAGGGTTTTCGACGCCGATCTCCCGCAGCATCTGGGATGCCTGGGCCACCAACGTGACCATGTGGTTCGAGCTGTGCGCGAGGGACGCGTGGTAGAGGGCGCGGTCGGCTTCGGCAATGGCCACCGGCTCGGCACCCATCTCCACCACGAGGGCTTGTGCGATCGGCAGCATGGCCGCATCCGCGGTAACGCCAAAGGTGCAATCCATGAGCCGGGTCAGGTCCAGGCTCATGCCCGTGAAAGTCATGGCCGGGTGCAGCGCCAGCGGAATCGCGCCCACCGCTCGGACAGGGTTGAGGATGCCTACGCCGAACCGGCCGGACGTGTGTGCCACCAGTTGGCCGGGCTGCCAGGCGCCCAGCTTGGCGAGCCCCGCCACCAACTCCCCGAGGGCATCGTCCGGAACGGCCAGCAGCACCAGTTCCGAGCGCTCCACGATGTCCTGGATCTCCAGGACCGGAACACCGGGCAGCAGGTTTTCGGCACGCTCACGGCTCGCCTCCGACACAGCGGAAACCCCGACGACGGCGTGCTCGGCCGCGCGCAAAGCGGCACCCAACACGGCACCCACCTTGCCGGCGCCGATGATTCCGACTCCGAGTCGTCCTGGCCTAGCCATCGTGGCGGTCCTCCTGTTGCGGTGAAGTGTGGGGGTGTTCCTGCTGGATTGGCCGGGCCTGCTGCGCGGATTGTGCCGGCTGGGGCGGCTGTTCCGCTGTGGGGGCAACTTCCGCTGCGGCTGCAACCTCCGGAGCCTGCGGTGCCACCTGCGCCAGCCACTGCTCGCTCGTCTGCCGTTTCCGGGCTTCGCGGGCGCGGGCAGCCTGTTGGTCGAAGAGTTCCACAGCATGCGCGGCATCAGCTTGGAAGACCCGGGGAGAAACAGGTCCGGCGGTGGTGTGAAGGACCAGATCGGCCACTCCGAAGCGGCGGGCCAACGGCCCCTGATGGAGCGCCATGGACTGCGTCCTCTGATGCGGCACAAGGACCAGCGTGTGCCACCAACGGCCGGACCGGATCAACAGGGCCGTTCGCGTGGCAAGGAATCCGTTGCGGCGCCGGCCAAGCGGAGCCAGCAACCGTGCGCGGCGGGGTGTGGTGACAAATTCATCCGTCGGGGCGGCGTCGGGCCCGGCCGGAGCCAGCCCATCCAGTCCGGCCGTGAAGACGCGCTCCGGGTCCTCGACCCCCGGGTCCGGCAGCACCAAAGACATCATCCGCAGGACATCGGGCCTCATGCCGACGGGCAGCAGCATGGTGCGGGCGGCACCCTCGGTACTGCCCGACACCCCATAACCGGCCACATTGACGTGCATCCGATACCAACCGAAAATCCTCCAGAGGGGCGGCTGCGTCACCATCACTGCCTGAATGCGTCCGGGAGGCAGGGTCTGCGCCTGGGTATCCAGGAGACCGTATCGAAGGCGGATACCGTCCGGCGAAATCGCTGCCGTGAAGTTATAGCCCTTGTTGAAGGAGTTCCAGTACGCGGCACCGATGCCCAGGATGCCGGGGATGAGCGCCAGGAACAGCGTCTGGTTCTCCGTGAAAACGGAGACGGCAACCACCACGGCGGCACCGATCAGGATGCCGACGGTTTGCTCGCTCAGCACCAACGACCCGATGAGCCGCGCCGGGGGCACGGACAGCACCACATGCTCCGGCGCCTCAGGAATTTCCTCTTCCTTGCCGGGCTCGCTGACAACGCCGGCGGCCCGCGCAAGGATGGTGGCGCGCAGTTGCTTCGCCTGAGCGAGCGGAAGGTAAGCGAGCCGCACCGCTGACTCGCCGGCGTCGGCTACTTCAAACTTGAGTTCAGCGAGGCCGAAGATCCGCGCCAAAAGCGGCTGAACAATGTCAATGGCCTGGACACGGTCCAATCTGGCCTGCCGCTGCTGCTTGAACAGGAAACCGGTGTTGACCCGCACGTACCCTTCGGCCACCTGATACCGCGTGAAATACCAGCTCAGGATGAAACTGCCCACCGTCAACAACAGCACCACGGCTCCGCCGGCCAAAAGCCACGGCACCCGGCCGCTCAGGTTCGGATCCAGAAAATCCCTGCCCTGCAAAATGCGCTCAAAAGCGTCACGGCCAAAGAAGAACCCGACGGCGGCAAGCGCCACCCAGCCGCGAACAAAAGGTGACGCCGGGTGGACGCGGTTCCAGTCGCCGTCGACCTTTGCTTCCGGTTGATCCGGCAGGCTCACCGCCGCACTGTCTTCCGGGCTCACAGCCCGGCCAGCCTGGCTTCTCCACGGGCCGAGAGCTGTTCGCGCAACCGTGCGCCTTCCTCGGCAGGAAGTCCTGGCAGGTGCGCGTTGGTTCCGGTTGATGCCGTGTGGAGTTTGAGCGTGCACAGTCCCAAACTGCGTTCAACCGGCCCAACCGCGACGTCCACGTACTGCATCCGGCCGTAGGGAACCACCATGGTGCGCTGGAAAAAGATGCCGCGGCGGATGAGGAGGTCGTCGTCGCGTTCTGCGTAGCCGATGGCGCGCACTTGGCGGGGAATCAATACCAGCCGCCACAGCGCCAGGACGAACATCACCGCGGGAACAGTGATGGCGAGCCACAACGGAGGCCAGCGCCACCACCCGAGCAGCACGAAAATGAGCGGCAAACTGAGGACCGCCAGCATCAGCACGTTGCCGATGGCCCACTCAACCAAGCGCACGGTGACGTACTTCGGGGAAACCCGCATCCACTGGACGCCGGGAGGATCAATCGCCTCGGTATGCATACTCGCCTTCACCCTTGGTTTCGCCGCGACGGGTCCCCGGTCCGGCAGTGCCACCTTCAAGATCCTCGGGCGGGATCCGGCAGAAACGCTCCACTACGAGCCCAACCACCACCATCGCCACGCCACCGCCGCCCATCAGCAGGGCATTCCAGAGTATTCCTTCGCCGCCCCGCAAACTGCCGATGCGGAGAAGGTCCATCGAAATTCCGGCATGCCAGCCAAGGAGCAGGGTTCCCGCATAGGCGCAGGCCTGGGCAAGGATCAGCGTCCTGGCCGCCAGAATCGGATTGAGCAAGTTCTTCTTTTTGCCGTTGCGCCAGCGCAGGACACGAATGCCCATGATGAGCGTGAGACCGGCGATGACGGCCATGGTCACCAGCGCGGATACCGGCAGGACCGGGGTGGGCATGCTGAGACGGTTGGTGGTGGCTGTTGCCAACCACCCAATGACCGCAGCAATGACGGCGATGAGCACCAGAACTACCGGGCGCATTGCTTTCATGACTGCTCCACCGCTCCCGTCGCAGGCACGCCGGCGATGTCGCCATAACCATCGAAACGCCGGATATCCGGCATGTCAGCGGCGACGGCGGACAACTCAGCAACACTGCGCCCGTTCAACTGAGCGTGCGGATCCAACAGCGACCACGGATAGAGCACGAAAGCGCGTTCGGCTGCCCGCGGATGGGGAATCGTGAGGACGGGATCGTCGCTGACGGTGTCGCCGAACACAATAATGTCTACGTCCAGGGTCCTGGGACCCCAGCGCACCTCACGGGTGCGGTGATGTTGCTGTTCAACCTCGTGGCAATGCTTCAGGAGCTCCAACGGGGTCAACGTGGTTTCGACGGCCATGACCATGTTCAGGAAGTCCGGCTGCCCTTCCGGACCGCCGACTGCCTTGGTCTGCACCACCGGGGAAACACCAAGGAGCCGCACCTCCGGCGGATCCACCAGGGCCGCAACCGCAGTGGAAAGGGTGTCGTTGCGCTCCCCCAGGTTGCTGCCGAGGGCCAAGATGGCCTTGGTGTAGCCGGATGTCATGTTCGCTCCCGGTGCACACTGACAGTAACGTCGCCAAACGGCACCTCAATGGGGGCCTTGGGCTTGTGGACGGTGACGTCGACGGCGGCCACGCTGTAGTTCGCGAGGATGCCCTCCGCGATCCTGACGGCCAGGCCCTCAATCAGGTTCAAGGGCTCGCCCTCGATGTGCCGGGTGATCAGCTCGGCAACTTCACCATAGTGAGCTGTGTCCTGGAGGTCATCTGTCTCAGCAGCCTTGGTGAAATCTGTATGGAGCACGGCATCCACCACGAAAGGCTGGCCGTCACGGCGCTCGAAGTCGAACACTCCGTGATAACCGACGGCGGTGACGCCGGTCAGCGTGATCCTGTCCACAGCGTTTCCTATCAGCGGGCGACGCGGGCGGCGACCTTGACGGCGTCAAGGCTGGGGCCGACGTCGTGGACCCGGACAGCCCAGGCGCCCTTCGTGGCGCTCAAAGCGGTGATTGCAGCGGTGGCGGCATCGCGTTCCAGCGGAGCAGCCGACTTGCCCGCAACCGTGAGCAACGAACCGAGGAACCGTTTGCGGGACGCAGCCACCATCACTTTGTGGCCCAGCCCGAAGAGCTGATCAAGGTTCTTGAGGATTTCCCAGTTCTGGTCCTCGTTCTTGGAGAAACCGACTCCGGGATCAATGATGATCTGCTCCGGGGCAACGCCCGCTGCGTACAACTTGTCGCGGACGCCGCTGAGTTCAGCCACCACGTCCTCGGTCACGTTGTTGTAGTCCGTCAGGCTGTCCATGGTCATGGCGTCGCCGCGGCGGTGCGTGAGGATGTACGGGACCTTGGTCCGGGCCACGAGCTCAGGCATACCGGGCTCGATGGTCAGGCCCGAAACGTCGTTGATGATGGCCGCGCCAGCCTCCACGGCCGCGTCAGCAGTGGACGTGTGCATCGTGTCGATGCTGACCAGCGCGCCAGCCTTGACCAAGGCCTGAATCACCGGAATGACACGGCGCTGTTCTTCTTCAGGGGAAACCGGCTCGGCGCCCGAGCGCGTCGACTCGCCGCCGACATCGATGATGTCCGCGCCGGCGTAGAACATACGCAACCCGAGCGCGATGGCCGTATCCGGCGTCCGGTGGGTGCCGCCGTCGCTAAAGGAATCCGGGGTGACATTGAGGATTCCCATGACGAGCGTGCGGTCCGTTGGCAGGTCCTCGAACCTGGCCGCGGGGCGCGGTTTGCGGAGAATCGGCAACGGGCTTGTGGCCGGGCCGGTTCCGGGTGCTGCAGCGAGGGAGTCCATAGTGCTTACCTTCCGAGTATGAGGCTCATGGCCTCGGCGCGGGTGGCCGGGTCATGGAGTTGACCGCGCACCGCACTGGTGACGGTCTTTGCGCCGGGCTTGCGAATGCCGCGCATGGACATACACATGTGTTCACATTCGACGACCACAATCGCACCACGCGGGTTGAGGTGCTTCACCAGCGCCTCAACGATCTGAGTGGTGAGGCGTTCCTGCACCTGCGGCCGGCGTGCGTAGATGTCGACCAGCCGCGCCAATTTGCTGAGCCCGGTCACCTTCCCGTCATGTGACGGAATATAACCGACATGTGCCACTCCGTGGAACGGCACAAGGTGGTGCTCACACGTCGAGTAGAAGGGAATGTCCTTTACCAGGACAAGCTCTTCATGATCGAGATCGAACGTGGTGGAAAGGACATCCGCCGGGTGCTGGTGGAGCCCCGCAAAAACCTCGGCGTACGCCTTGGCCACGCGCTTGGGCGTGTCCTGGAGGCCGCCACGCTCAGGGTCTTCACCAATAGCCAGGAGGATCTCGCGGACCGCCGCTTCGATGCGCGGACGGTCCACTTTGTGGGAGTGCGTGGAGCCCGCGGCGGAACCGTGGGCGGCGGCGAGGTCGTCGTCGTCGTCGAAATGAGTCACGGCAGATAGCTTAGCCGTGATGCGGGGAGTCGTTGCCGCCGTCGGGTCGCGGTGCCTGGAAAGAGTCCTGGCTGCTGACCCCCTGGGCATGCGGAGCGACGACGTCCAGCGGCTCGTCCAGGCGGGCTTTCTTGGCTTCCTCCTGGGCTTCGCGTTCAGCCTTTTCTGCGCGGCTTTCCACCGGCGGGATCGACTGGACCGGACGGGATTCCTTGGACAGCCAGATCTCGCGGAAATCGCGCTTCCGGATGTCATGGAAGATCTCGGCAATCTCAGCCTGGTTCAAGGTTTCGCGCTCAAGGAGTTCCAGTGCCAGCCGGTCCAGGACGTCCCGGTTTTCCGTGAGGATGGCGTAGGCCTCGTCGTGGGCCTGGTCAATGAGGCGACGCACTTCTTCGTCCACCACGTAGGCGATCTGGTCGGAGAAATTACGTTCCTGTGCGGCGTCACGGCCAAGGAACGGCTCGCCGCCGCCCTGGCCCAGCTTCACAGCGCCAACGCGTTCGCTCATACCGTACTGCGTGACCATCTTGCGGGCAGTGGAAGTTGCCTTCTCGATGTCATTGGAAGCACCGGTGGAGGGGTCGTGGAACACGATTTCCTCAGCGACGCGGCCGCCCATGGCGTAGGCCATCTGGTCCAGCAGTTCATTACGGGTGATCGAGTACTTGTCGTCCTCAGGAATCACCATGGTGTAGCCGAGTGCGCGGCCACGGGGAAGGATGGTGATCTTGGTGACCGGCGCCGAGTTGCGCAGGGCAGCGGCAACCAAAGCGTGCCCGCCTTCGTGGTACGCGGTGATCTTGCGTTCAAGTTCCTTCATGACGCGGCTGCGCTTCTGCGGGCCGGCCATGACACGGTCGATCGCCTCATCCAGTGCGCGGTCGTCAATCAGGTTGGCGTTGGAACGCGCGGTAAGGAGTGCGGCTTCGTTCAGGACGTTGGCCAGGTCGGCACCCGTGTAACCCGGGGTCTTCTTGGCAACAGCCTTGAGGTCGATACCCTGCGCCATGGGCTTGCCCTTGGCGTGAACGTTCAGGATCTGCTCGCGGCCGATCATGTCAGGGGCTTCCACGGTGATCTGGCGGTCGAAGCGGCCCGGGCGAAGCAACGCGGGGTCCAGGACGTCCGGGCGGTTGGTGGCAGCGATGAGGATGACGTTGGTCTTGACGTCGAAGCCATCCATCTCCACGAGGAGCTGGTTCAGCGTCTGCTCACGTTCGTCGTTGCCGCCGCCGATCCCGGCACCACGGTGACGCCCAACGGCGTCGATCTCGTCCACGAAGATGATGGCCGGAGAGCTGGCCTTGGCCTGTTCAAACAGGTCACGGACGCGCGACGCACCAACACCGACGAACATTTCAACAAAGTCCGAGCCGGAGATGGAGAAGAAGGGAACGCCTGCCTCACCGGCAACAGCGCGGGCAAGCAGCGTCTTACCGGTACCTGGAGGGCCGTAAAGCAACACGCCCTTGGGGATCTTGGCGCCAACAGCCTGGAACTTGGCCGGTTCCTGGAGGAACTCCTTGATTTCCTGGAGCTCTTCCACAGCCTCGTCAGCACCGGCAACGTCGGAGAAGGTCACCTGCGGCATGTCCTTATTGACCAGCTTGGCCTTGGACTTGCCGAACTGCATGACCTTGGACCCGCCACCCTGCATACGGGAAAGCAGGAACCAGAACAGGACACCGAGCAGCAACACTGGGATGAGCAGCGAGAACAGGCCGGAGAACCAGTTGTTCTCGATCGGCTGGTCCGTGAAGCCCTTTTCCGGGTTGGCGTTGGTGACTGCCTTCACCACATCCGGACCACGGTCCGTGACGTAGAAGAACTGAACATTCTTGCCCTTGTCCTGGCCGTCCAGGTTCAGGTTGTCCTTGAGCACCAGGTCAACGCGGTTCTCGGCGTCGAAAATCTTGGCCTGCTCAACCTTCCCGCTTTGGGAAAGGAGTTCCAGGCCTTCCTTGGTGTCAATGCGCGTTGAACCGCCCGGAGCCAGTGTTGCGAATGCCACCAGGAGCAAGCCAACGACGACAACAATCCAGATGCCCGGGCCCTTGAAGAAACTCTTAGCTTTCATCTGATCGGGGTTTTGCCCCGTCCCTCCTGGTAGTGCTGCAAGGCGCAACTTCTGCGCGCGAGTGGTGCTGCTTCAGTTTCAAGCTATACACCGTTCCCAGTAATTCACGCACCGGAAAGTCCAAAAGTTCCCTCTGGGCGTACACAGGATACTCGCGTCGGGGGCGCTGGAACAGGGGTTTTGCGCTTGCTCGGCGGGCGGGTTCTCTCGTGCCTCGGTTTCCCGCGCACCCGTCGGGGCCATCCGCACCCGCAGCACCACCCGGCGCGGCAGGCCGGCGCACCCACTTCCTCCATCCGCACCCGCAGCACCACCACCACCGCCGCAGCACCACCCGGCGCGGCAGGCCGGCGCACCCGTTGGCGCCATCCGCACCCGCAGACCCACCACCACCGCCGCCGGCGCACCCACTAGCGCCATCCGCACCCGCAACCACTGGTGCGGATGGCGGAAGTGGGTGCGGGCATGTTGAGGAGCGGGCGCGCTCGGCGGAAACGGGTGCGGTTCTGAAGGCTGCGTTGCCTCGCTGAGTGTTGCTGGCAGGTCACCTCCTTGGTTTCTTCGGCGTGGTCTCGATGCTGCTTTTCCACATAGCTCTGACCAGTGCTTTCGCCTTCGCTCAAGAACGGGAAGCGTGGAACCCATGGCCATTCCAGAACTCATACTTGCTTCAGATGCGACACGTATCGGGCAGGACGCGCGCCACCTCGCGAAGCAGGCCAAGCGTGGCGAGCTGGTCCGGGTCCGACGGGGCGCTTATACACGCTCTGCATATTGGGCGGAACTGAACGAACGTCAGCGGCACGGACTCCAAGCAGCCGCACTCGTGAATACGACCAAGACCGCGCCCCTGTTCAACTTGCAGACGGCAGCACTCCTTTGGGGGCTCGGCGTTGTGGGTGTCCCGAAAGGCTTATGCACCGTCACTGGAGACCCAAGAGGCGGCAGATCCAAGCACGGGATCCGTAGAAGCTTGGGGTCCTTTGACGTCGGGGTAGCCCAACTTGGCGACTTCCGGGTCACTGGCAAGGTCCGCACCACCATGGAGCTTGCCGCCGCCCTGAATTTTGCTGAGGCCTTGGCCGTTGTGGACTCCAGTCGGCGAAACCATGAGTTGGGCGACGATTCAGAGGTCGACAACTGGAACAAGGACAAAGCGTGGGGTCCTCCGGCGCGCGTCGACGAACTGGCTGACGCTGTCTCCGCTCTCACGAGCTCTTCAAGAAAACGACGGGCCGCATCGATTCTGGATCTATCCTCAGACAAATCCGAATCAGTGGGGGAATCCATGAGCCGGGCACAAATGATCTTGCTCAACTTCCCCATGCCCAACATTCAAGGTTCTTTTACGCTGGGAAACGGGAGAACGGCCCGAACTGATTTCTGGTGGCCCGAAGTCGATCTAGTGGGGGAATTCGATGGACACGGAAAGTATCTGAGAAAAAAGTTGCGGGGAAAGCAGACCATCCAGCAGGTAGTCATGGCAGAGAAGGCCCGCGAGAATGGGCTGCGTGCCCTAGGCCTCACTGTTGTGCGCTGGGGCTGGTCCGACATGATGAACCCCCGCGTGTTTGCGCGTATTTTGAACGACGGTGGGCTTCGTTCCTTGCATGCGGCGTAAGGCACCGGGTTGAGTCAAGCCGCGACCGGAAGCACCAGCAAGTAACCGGTGGGCAGGTCTGTGCTCCACCGCCGCGGCTCACGGACCACGAACTGTGTGGCCAACTGCCCAGGAGTAAGCAGACTGTTGGGCTCCGGCGAGGGACCCCACTGCCCGCTGCCGTGGGGATAGAGCGGATCCAGGACTCGAATCCCCGTTACTTGGAATTCCGGGAACTGGGCGGGATCACCCATGGATTCAAAGCCGCTCATGACCCAAGCATGTCGCCCGCTCCACATAACCAACCCCACCGGCCTGCCGGTCTCGGCGATGGCACGTGCCGCCGTCTGCAACGCGTCCTCATAATTCGCGATGCTGACTACCGCGTATGGGCCCATTCCGACCTCAGTCAACACCTGCGCCCAGCCCCGGGGGTTGGCACCGTTGAATGAATTCGATGACCTCGCACGTGCCATCTCCCACAGCTCGCTTTGCTGTGCCGAGGATGCCCAGGTTCCGCCTCCGGTGTCATCGATGAGGTTGTGTGCCATTTGGATGCTCGCGGCCACACACCAGTCAAAGGTGTACTGAGGGACGAAATCCCCGTCTTGGTAGAGGTTCAGGGCAAAAGCCTGAGGCACAGCCGGCGGCGCGCGTGGAGGTGCGGGCTGCGGGGGCACAGGAGTCTGTGTGGCGCTCGGCAACGGGGCCGGTTCAAGGTCACCCGTCGCTGGCGCAGCAGACGCGGATGTGATTGGTTGACCGGAACCGGGCTCAGTGAGATCGACCGCAGGAGTGCAGGCCGTGAGGAGAGTCGCCATGACGGCGAGCCACGCCAGAAGACGGGCAGGAGCACCGGTCATGGTCCAGTCTAGCGCGAGGGGTTGTCGCGGCGGCAGGCTCAGGAATTCGATATCTGCGCCCGCTACCGCCCCTCGCACCCCTTAAGCACAAACACCGCACCCACACCCGCCACACGCACCAG
>NZ_JAVTJB010000041.1:0-14714 GCF_031843805.1 Arthrobacter sp. WCS2018Hpa-7 | reverse complement strand
CCCTGGGCCCTCGAAGCCCAACGCATCCTCGCCGAAGACTGGAACGTCGCCGCCACCGTCTACTCCGTGACCTCCTGGAACGAACTCCGACGCGACGGACTCGCCGCCGAAGAACACGCCTTCCTGAACCCCGGCCAACCCGCCCGCACCCCGTTCATCACAGAACAACTCGCAGGCCACACCGGACCCGTCATCGCCGTAACCGACTACATGAAAGCCGTCCCCGACCAAATCCGCCAATACATCCCCAACGACTTCGCCTCCCTCGGAGCAGACGGCTTCGGCTTCTCCGACACCCGCCAAGCCGCACGCCGCTACTTCAAAAACGACACCCACTCCATCGTCGCCAAAACCCTCCAGCTGCTGGCGGCGAGGGGCGAGGTCGAGGAGGGCGCGCCGTCGTACGCTATTGACCGCTACAAACTGCTCGACGTGAACGCCGGTACCACCGGCGGAGCAGGCGGCGACGCCTAACAACCGCACAAACGACAGTTGGCGGCAGTGTTCGTGAAGAACACTGCCGCCAACTGTGTTTCGCGGGTTTCTTGGGCCCGGACCTAGGTCCCCAGGTTCCTCCGGTCCACCACAAAGCCGGTTGCCGCGTTTTCGCGGACGGCGTTGATGCCGGCCACTACGGCCTTCAGGTTCGGAAATTGTGGCGACACTGCCACAATCGTGCCGTCCTCGGCGGTGAGCCTAAACCGGAATGAGTTGGATCCTGCCTTCAGAATTTCGAAATTGCCAGCCATTTTCCCCTGTTCTTTCACGCGTCGTTGCGCCTCCGAGCTGACTTCATAACTCCCACCTAGACGATATCGGCCATTTCAGACGGCCAAAAGCCCTACTGATGGGTAATTTACAACCGATATCGGTAGAACATTTCGAAAGCCCCCAAGGAGCTAGAGACCGCATGCAACCCCGCGCGTATCGTGAGGATATGACTGACTCCGGCATGGCCCCCACCACGGGTGTGCTCCTCGCTGCAGGGGCCGGCACCCGCTTGGGCCGCGGCCCCAAGGCGCTGCTCCCGTTCCGCGGCCGGACTTTGGTGGAGGTTCTCGCCAACACCCTGTTCGACGGCGGCTGCCGCGAGGTTGTGGTGGTGCTGGGCGCCGAAGCCGACCGTGTCAGAAGCATCACGGATCTGGGCCCCTACGTGGTGGTAGAGAACGAGCAGTGGGGCAAAGGCATGGCGGGCTCTTTCCGCGCCGGAATCGACGCCGCCACCCCTGGCAACAGCATCATGGTGGCGCTGGTGGACCAGCCCGGTTTAACCCCGACGGCGGTGAGCAGGCTGCTGGGCAGCCACCGTCCCGGCCGGGTCACCGCAGCCGCTTATCCTGATGAGTCAGGCCACCTGAAGCGCAGGCACCCGGTGATTTTCGACGTCGGACTCCGCGCCGAAGCCGCTGCGGCGGCGCACGGTGACACCGGTGCGCGATCGTTCCTGAAGGCGCATCCGGGCCTCGTGGACCTGGTGGACTGCAGCGACCTTTGCTCCGGCGAGGATCTGGACACAAAGGACCAACTGCACCTGCTGGAGATGTAAGTATTGGTGCCTGGGTCAAGGGCCCGGGTAACTTGGGACGCATGATCCGCATCGACCTTGACGATCCCGCACGCCCCGATGTCCACCAACTCCTCAGCGAGCACCTGGCCGATATGTTCGCCACCTCCCCGGCGGAGAGCGTGCATGCGCTGGACCACTCGGCGTTGTCGCACGGGTCCATCACGTTCTGGACTGCCCGCGAGGACGGGGTCTTGTTGGGATGCGGTGCCTTGAAGACGCTCTCCGCCGGGCTGGCCGAGATCAAGTCCATGCGCACCACGGCCAACGCGCGGGGACGCGGGGTGGCTACCTTGATGCTGGAGCACATCGTGTCCGAAGCCCGTGGGCGCGGGTTCGAGCGCGTGAGCCTGGAAACGGGAACCGAGGATTACTTTGCTCCCGCCCGCCGGTTGTATGCCCGGCACGGCTTCACCGAATGCCCGCCATTCGGGGACTACACCATGGATCCCAACAGTGTGTTCATGGAGCTGGCCGTCTCACCCACGTAGCGGCGCTCACCCATGTAAGTAGCAGTTGAGGTCGTTCCCAGCGCTGGGAACGACCTCAACTGCGACCTAGTTGGGGATCAGGGTGCGGTCGCGGAGGGCCAGGTAGATCTTGTCCCGGGCAATGGGCAGCTCGCCGAAACGGATCCCTGTCGCGTTGCGGATCGCGTTGGCCAGTGCCGGCGCCACGGGGTTGAACGGGCTCTCGCTCATCGACTTTGCACCCAGCGGGCCCGTGGAGTCGTTGGTGGTGGCGAAGTACACCTCGCTCCGGGGCACGTCCGCGAACGACGGAATGTGATACTGCCGCAGGATATCCGTGGTGACCCGTCCGGCGTCGTCCACTTTCACTTCCTCGTACAGCACCGCGCCGAGGGCCTGCGCGATGCCACCCTCGATCTGCCCACGGCACTGCCGCGGATTCACCACAACACCGGCGTCGGCGGCCTGGACACTTTGCAGGATCCGCAGCTCACCGGTTCCCGTATTAACAGCCACCCGGAAGCCATGGACGTTGAACGCGACCGATCGCGGCGTCCCACCCCAGTTGCCGTCGGTGGCGAGTCGAACGCCTTGCAGCCGGGCGGCGTCGACGATTTCCGTCAGTGTCACCGTGCGATCACCGCATTCGACGGCGCCATCCACCAACCGGCAATCCGTCAGGGCCGCCCCGGTCAGCGAGGCGGCCACCGTCTGGATCCGGGTGGCCAGTTCCAGCGCGGCACCGAGTGTCGCTTTGCCGGCCACCACGGTTCCGGCCGATCCAAACGCGCCGGTGTCGTGCTCCAGGAGATCTGTATCGGACTGGCGGACCGCCACCTTTGACGCTGTGGTGGCCAGGGCCGTGGCGGCCAGCTGCGCATGCACCGTTGTGGTGCCGTTCCCGAATTCGGCAGTACCGACGTCGACGGCGAACCTTCCGTTCGCTTCCAGGCTCACCCGGGTGTGGGCGAAGTGGCCGCGGGGCGGAACGGTGTCGATCATGGACAGGGCAGAGCCTTCCCCCACTACCCAGTCCGGACCAAGGTCATCCAGGCCAGCGGCCCGGTAGCGCTCCTTGCCGCGGTCCAAAGCGTCCCGGACCAAGGCCACACACTGGTCGAGGCCGTAGCTGCCGTAGTGGACGTCTTCCTCGGGCTCGGGCGTGGTGGACAGCATGTGATCGCCGGGCCGGACCATGTTCTTGAGCCGGAACTCGAGCGGATCCATGCCGATGCCGACAGCCAGCTCATCGATGGCCGACTCGATCGCGAAGATCATCTGGCTCAGCCCATACCCCCGGAAAGCACCCGCGGGGACGGTGTTGGTGTAGACGGCGTGGGCATCCACTTTCTTGTTCACGCACTTGTAGACGGCCAAGGATTCTCCGCAGCCGTGGAACATCACACCGGGAGCGTGGTTTCCGTAGGCACCGGTGTTGGTGAGGACGTTCAGCTGCAACGCAGTGAGGGAACCATCGCGGCTGGCGCCCGCCTTGAGGTGAATGGTGAAGGGATGGCGCGTAGTGGTTGCCGTGAACTGTTCCGTGCGAGTGAACTCCAGCTGCACGGGCCGCTTAAGCGTCAGGGCGGCGAGAGCCACCAGGTCCTCGGTCAGCACTTCCTGCTTGCCTCCGAAGCCGCCGCCAACCCGGCCTGCCACCACACGGATGGTCTCCGGTGCCAGGTTGAATACCCGGCTCAAGGTCCGCTTCACCAGGAACGGAACCTGCGTGGACGAACGGATGATCAGCCTGCCCTGCTCATCCAGCCAGGCAATGGCCGAGTGCGTTTCCATGGCCACGTGCTGCACCCGTTGGGTTTGGTACGTGTGCTCGTGGATGAAGTCGGCAGCAGCGAAGCCATCAGCAACGCTGCCCAGTTCGGCATGGACCTCGGCCACCACGTTGTGGTGGGGGCGCGAGATCCGGGATGCTTCGCCATCCTTCTCCCCGTGAATCGTCGGGGCACCGGGGAGGATGGCCTCTTGAGGGGTGAAGACCGGTTCCAGCAGTTCGTACTGAACGGCCAAGGCGCGGGCGCCGGCCTCAGCCGCACCCACAGACTCGGCGACGACGGCCGCAACGCGCTGTCCGATAAACCGCACCACGTTGTCCAGTACACGGGTGTCGTCGGGATCGTCGGTGTAATTCTCATGCTGGGCAGTGGAGAACAGCTGCTGCGGTGCGTCCTCATGCGTAAACACCGCCACGACGCCGGGGACAGCCAGCGCCGGAGCCTTGTCAATGGACACGATCCGCGCGTGGGGGTGCGGCGAACGCAGGAGTTTCAGGTGCAGCAAACCCTGAAGTTGCTCGGCCGGGACATCCAAGGTGTACCGGGCCGTTCCAGTGACGATCGCCGGGCCGGCGGGTGCGGGAACGTTGTCGCCGAGTTGACCGGGAGTGGCGGGCACACCCGCCGTGGGAACAGCGGCAGGTGGCTGCGCCCCACCCGCCCCCGAAACTGAACGCGCCCCCGAAACGTCAGCTCCGGCGTCGTGCTGGTGGTCGGCGTCGTGCTGGTTGTCGCCGTGACCACACACCGCGTCTGCGATGGAGCGATATCCGGTGCAGCGGCACAGGTTGCCCTTGAGGTTGCGGGGCAGGTTGGCGCGTTGCTCGTCGTCGAACGTTGCAGCCGTCATCATCATGCCGGCGGTGCAGAAACCGCACTGGAACCCCTGGGCTTCCAGGAACTGCTCCTGCACAGGGTGGAGGCCGTCTGCGGTGGACAAGCCCTCGATGGTGGTGACTGCTTTGCCCTCGGCACGGACTGCCGGGTAGATGCAGCTGTGGACGGGAGCGCCGTCAACATGGACCGTGCAGGCTCCGCAGTCGCCGCCGTCGCAGCCCTTCTTGACGCCAAAGTTGCCCTCTTCGCGGAGGAATGTGCGGAGGCACTGGCCGGGGCGGGGTGTGGCCTGCGAGGCAGATCCGTTGATCTCAATTGCCATTCGGGGCCTCCTTCTGCTGGGTGGTGGATGGTACGGGCTGCGTGGACGGCTGGGGTGAGGTGTTGTGTGGTGGCCAGAAATCGCCGGACACGGTCATGGACTCGCCCAGCAGCTCGGCGCGGATTTCTTCGGCCAGCTTGAACGTCATGTCGCGGCGCCAGGCAGGGAGCCCGTGGATGTCGTCGTGGTACAGCGGCCAGGGAATGGAATCGCCGACGGCGTCAGCCAACGTCCCGGCGTCGGGAACCTGCCCGGCGGGGAACCTCAGTTGTACGGGCCTTTTGGTGGACGCGGTGACGGTGATGACCAGGCCGCCGTCGGGGTCGAGCCGCCCGATCAGCAGCACGCCTGAGCGCCCGAGGTTGCTGAGTGACAAACGCCGGAAAGCAACCCTCGCGGAAAGGGCGCTGGCGGGGAGGTGGATGCTCCGCAGCAACTCCCCCGGCTCAAGGGCAGTCTGCATATCACCCGTCACGACGTCGGACACAGGAATCTTCCGGCTGGTGCCGTCCGGGCCGAGGATGGTGGCGACGCCGTCCAGTCCGGCGCACAACGATGTCATGGGCCCTGCCGGGAGGCCGGTGCAAATGTTGCCGCCCACCGTGGACATGTTCCAAATCTTGAACGAGGCCACGAACGAATCGCAGCACGGGCGGATCAGGGCCAAGCCAGGCCATTCACGGCTGGCTGTTTCGGCGGTTTGCGGCAAGGCGTACAGCTCGGCAACGGTGCAGGTGGCGGCGAGTTCGATGCCCTCGTCCGTCACTGTCACGGCGGGCCAACCGGCCTCGCCAAGGTCAAGGAGGCGCTTGAGGACGGTGCTTCCGTAGGAGAAGAGGACCGTTCCACCGGCGAGCCAGGCATCGCCGTCGCGCCATTGTGCCGGGTCCGTGGTGGGGACCACGGCCTCGATGGTGTTCATGTCCATGGGTCCTCCTGAGTGAGGTGTTGAGGTGCTGGGTGGATCGGAGCCGGGTGAATCGGGCCGGTGCTGTCCTTGAGGGAGGGGAAGCCGGCCGTGCTGGCCCCACGCTCCGCGGCGGCCGCCCCGCGTTCCGCCACGATTTCCGCCGTGATGGATACCGCAACTTCCGCGGGGGTCACGGCGCCGAGGTTCAGTCCGATGGGCGAATGCAGCCGTTCCAAGGACTCCGGCGGCGTGCCTGCCTCGAGCAGGGCGTCGACCCGTTGCCGATGGCTTCTGCGGGATCCCATCGCCCCGACGTATGCCAGGTTGAAGCGGAGGGCGGTCTCCAGCAAGGGAATATCAAACTTGGGATCGTGGGTCAGGACGCACACCACCGTCCGGTTGTCGATGCGGCGGGCTGCTGCTTCGGCTTCCAAGTAGCGATGCGGCCACTCGGTCACCACCTGGTCTGCCCCCGCGAAGCGGCTTTGCCGGGCGAAGGCAGGCCTGGCGTCGCAGAGGGTGACGTTATAACCGAGGAGTTGTCCGGCCGGGAGCAAGGCGGCGCCAAAGTCGTTGGCGCCAAAGATCAGCATCCGCGCGGCCGGCAAGCGGCTTTCGACGAACAAAGTGATGGGCTCGGGCCGGGTTTCCTCTTCCTGGTGCTCCGCTGCCCACCTGTCCGTGGTGACCCAACCATCGATGCAGCCCTCCGGCGGGGCGAGCCGGACCAAGCCGGCACGTCCGCCTTGGAGCAGCGGCTCCACCTGCGCGGCGGCCGCGAAGAGTGTGGAGGGATGGTCGCCCACCAGCTTGGCCAGTTCCTCCGATTCCATCGCGCGGAACCTCACAGGATCATGCACGACGACGACACCACCTGCCGCGTCCAGCCTGCGGATCAGTGCCACGGCAGGCGGGGCTTCGGCGGGGTGTGCTTCGGCAGGGTGTGCCGTGGTGGACTGGCCTTGGAAGGATGCCAGTCCGGAGAAAACCGAAAGTTCAGTGAAAGCGGAAAGCTCCGGAGCGCCTGCTCCGAGCGGCTGGATGTGGACTTCCAATTCTCCTCCACAGGTGAGCCCTGCTGCGAAGGCGTCCTCGGAACTGTAGCCGAACGACTCCAGGCGGGGGCCGCCGTCGCGCATTGCTTCCAGGGCCGCTTCCACCACGGCACCTTCCACGCAGCCTCCGGACAGGCTGCCGAGGATTTCGCCATGTTCGGAGACCATCATGGAGGTCCCCATGGGCCGTGGCACGGAGCCGCCGGTCCCTACGATCGTGGCCACAGCACATCGCTGGCCGGAGACCGCAGGCCGCCAGCTGCCCAGTGAAGGCATCAGATCCAGCATGGCAACACGTCCTTTTTCCAGGTGTCCCGGCCGGGTGGCCCAGCCGGAGCAGTGCGCGATCTTGCCTCATATTCTCATTTCCAGAGGTTGTTGAGGGGAAGTCGCGGCTAAGTCAGTAAGAGTTCAGTCAGTCAGAGTTCATGGGAACGGGGGCAAGGGCTTCATCTCCCTGCCCCCGTTCCTTGACGGAGCGTCGGCCGCCCAGCCGCCGCCCGCCGTCGTGCCCGTATTAAGGGGACGACGACAGCGGACGCCTATTCGTGCGGTGGGTACCGACGGACCGCCGATCAGAGTGCCGGAATGTCCGCCGGCGCGGGGTGCGGCTCCGGGTCAGACGCCCATCAGGGCGTTGATGGGGCCACGGGCGAAGTAGATGATGAAGCCTGCCGTGACCACCCACATGAGCGGGTGGACCTTCTTGGCCTTGCCCGATGCCGCGCTGATCACGGCGAAGGAGATGAATCCGACGCCGATGCCGTTGGCGATCGAGTAGGTCAGCGGCATGGTCACGATGGTCAGGAACGCAGGGAGGGCGATCGAGAACTTGGTGAACTTGATCTCGCGAATCTGCGCCATCATCATTGCACCCACCACCACCAGGGCTGCTGCCGCAACTTCCAGCGGCACCACCGAGGTGAGCGGGGTGAAGAACATCGACCCCAGGAACAACAGGCCGGTGACCACGGAGGCCAGGCCGGTACGGGCGCCTTCGCCGATGCCGGCTGCGGAGTCGATGTACACGGTGTTGGATGAACCGGAGGTTGCGCCACCCACCACTGCGCCCATGCCTTCAACAATGAAGGCCGACTTCAGTTTGGGGAACGTCCCGTCCTTATGTGCCACGCCAGCGCTCTTGGCCAGGCCCGTCATGGTACCCATGGCGTCGAAGAAGTTGGTGAACACCAGGGTGAAGACCAACATGGTCGCAGCCAATCCGCCGATCCTGGCGAAGGAACCGAAGAGATCGAACTGGCCCACCAGGCTAAGGTCCGGGACGGAGACCAACTGGCTGGACAGAATGGGGACGTTGAGGTGCCAGCCGCCGGGGTTCTCAGCTGAGCCGGGACCGATGTGGAAGACAGCCTCGGCAACGGCGGCGAGGATGGTAGTGGCGACGATGCCGATCAGCAGGCCGCCCTGGATTTTGCGTGCCACGAGGATGCCCATGGTCAGCAATCCGATGATGAAGACAAGGGTGGGGATGGAGGTGATGGAGCCGTTGTCGCCGAGTTGAACCGGCGGACCGCCCGTGGTGGCACGGACAAAGCCGGAGTCGACAAAGCCGATGAAGGCGATGAACAAGCCGATGCCCACGGTAATGGCGGCCTTCAGCTCCTTGGGGACTGCCTTGAAGATCGCCGTCCGGGCGCCGGTGGCACCGAAGATGACAATCAGGATGCCATTGATGACCACCAGTCCCATGGCTTCGGGCCACGTGACTTCCTGGATGACCGCGACGGCCAGGAAGGAGTTGATGCCCAAGCCGGCCGCGAGGCCGAAGGGCAGGTTGGCGACGAGACCGAAAATGATGGTCATGACGCCGGCAGTCAGGCCCGTAACAGCGCCGACCTGTGCAGCTGAGAGCCAGCCGCCGGCGACGTCGGTGGGAGCGTTCTCGGCCGAGAAGCCGCCAAGGATCAGCGGGTTCAGGATGACGATGTACGCCATGGTGAAGAACGTGACCAGGCCGCCGCGGAATTCACGGGCCAGCGTGGATCCACGCTTGGAGATCTGGAAGAACTTGTCCAGGAAGGAGTTCGACACCGGGGGCTTCTTGTTGCCATCAGCCAGGCCGGTTGCCGTGTGCTTTGCCGCTGTGGGCTCTGCGCCGTCTCCCTGGGGAAAGAGCGCAGCCTGCTTCTCAGCGGAATTGTCCAGGATTGTCATGTCAGCCACCGGGCCCTAGTAGTCAATCCTGGAATCAAGCGTGTTCCATGTGGTGAACGGCTGGAGGGCCGCCGGAGCCTGGGGGTCGCCCAACTCCAGCTTGGCTACCGGCATCAGCGCGTCCCGGTTGTCGTTCTCGAAGTACTCGTAGAAGACAGCGTCATCGAAGCCGACGGATGCGGCGTCGTGACGGTCTGCGGCAAAGAACACACGGTCAACGCGTGCCCAGAGTGCGGAGGCCAGGCACATGGGGCATGGCTCGCAGCTGGTGTAGAGGGTTGCTCCGCTGAGATCGAAGGTCCCCAGTTCGCGGCAGGCGTTACGGATGGCCGTGACTTCTGCGTGTGCGGTGGGATCATTCGTGGCGGTGACGCGGTTGACGCCTTCGAAGGCTCGTCCGTCCGCGGTGACAATGACGGCGCCGAACGGGCCCCCACTGTTAAGGACATTGGCTGTTGCCAGCTCAATGGATGTGGCCAGGAATTGCTCGGCCGTGACGGTTGTACTCATGTTGCGACTTCCTTAGTGCTGAGGAAGCCAGGTGACCTGTTTGGGGGCGCTACAGAGATGAGCTCCAGTTAGCTTGGTTACCAGGCTTCAGCATGTGCGATGAAGGTTAAGTTGCGCCTGGTAGATAGCTTCCCGAGGTCCGGGTGCCCGCCTTTGGCAGTTAGAGCGTAACACCAGGTTTGTGAGCCGCGCCATAGTTTTTTGAAAACTTAATTTCGTCATGCGAAATTACTGAGTGGGTGGGGTGGTGCGGGGGCTGGTGCCCGAATGTGACCGCAGGCACCCCGCGGGCGTTGACTGCCGCCGTCGAGCATTCTACGCTTTTCGGACTGGGCCGCTTTCTGGCGGTCCGGCAACCTGGATCAGCAGACAGGGCCTAACTGAGCTGGAACGCGTACACGCCGACCAGACAAGGAACCTGTTATGACCCGTCTTTGGATCAAGAATCCGCTGGGAATTTTCACCGCAAACGACCTCGACGCCGGTGGCGGCTTGGTGGTTTCCGACGGGAAAATCGTAGAGCTGGTGCCGTCGGGCGGGCAGCCTTCTTCTCCCGCCACCGTCTTTGACGCCTCCTCCCACGTGGTTCTGCCCGGCCTCATCAACACGCACCACCACTTCTACCAAACCCTCACCCGCGCGTGGGGGCCCGTGGCCAACGCTCCCCTGTTCCCGTGGCTCCAGAATCTCTACCCCGTGTGGGCGCGGTTGACCCCCCGCAGCCTTGAACTTGCCGTGCAGGTTGCGCTGGCAGAGCTGCTGCTTTCCGGCTGCACCACCGCCGCGGACCACCACTACCTCTTCCCCGACGGCATGGAAGACGCCATCGACATTGAGGTGGCAGCCGTGCGATCCATGGGAATGCGCGCCACCTTGACCCGCGGGTCCATGACCTTGGGAGAGGACGACGGCGGGCTGCCGCCCAGGACCACGGTCCAGTCACCTGAGGCGATCCTTGCGGACAGCGAGCGGCTGATTCGTCAGTACCACGAAACCGGCGATGGGGCCGTGGTGCAGATCGCGCTTGCCCCGTGCTCACCCTTCTCCGTGACCAAGGAAATCATGGCCGAATCTGCGGCCATGGCTGAGCGGTTCGATGTCCGACTGCACACTCACTTGGCCGAAACGATCGACGAAGAAGACTTCTGCAAATCCATGTTCGGGCTGCGGACCGTGGACTATCTGGAGTCCGTGGGCTGGTTGGGCAACCGGACCTGGCTGGGCCACGGCATCCACTTCAACGACGAGGAGATTGCGCGGCTGGGAGCCGCGGGCACCGCCGTCGCGCATTGCCCCACCTCCAACATGCGCCTGGCCTCCGGAACCGCGCGGGTCCTGGAACTCGAAGCAGCGGGTGTCCCGGTTGGGCTGGGAGTGGACGGATCGGCGTCGAACGACGCCTCCAACATGATCCTCGAAGCCCGGCAGGCACTGTATTTGCAGCGGCTCCGCTACGGCGCTTCGGTTCCCGTGGAACGCGCGCTCGGCTGGGCAACGCGTGGGTCGGCTGCAGTTCTGGGTCGCTCCGATATTGGGCAGCTGGCCCCCGGACTTCAGGCGGATTTGGCCCTATTCAAGCCCGACGAACTGCGCTTCTCCGGCAGCCACGACCCCGTAGCTGCGTTGCTGCTCTGCGGGGCGGACCGTGCCGACCGGGTGATGGTGGGCGGTGTTTGGAGGGTTGTTGATGGCGCGATTCCACGGCTGGACGTTGCCGGGCTGATTGCTGAGCACTCGGCTGCGGCCCGGAAGTTGGTTGCGGGGTAGCTCTGGCTTCCCCCTTGCGCGAAATCGCCGGAACGCTGCCCCTTCGCAGGGAACGTTCCGGCGAGTTCGCTGGTTTCCAGCGACTTCGTTTGCCGATGGCGAGAAGTTTCCTAGATGGTGACCTTGTAGACGTGATGCGTGTACTCGTTGGCGAATGAGTCCGTGAATTTTCCGTTTTGGACAGAGATGGTGCGGTTCTCACCCACCACCTCCACCTGCGTACCGGTAATCCCGGCCGGAAGAGTGAACGTCTTGGCGCCGGTAGCACCATTCACACCGATCCCAGCGAAGAGATATGCACTCCCATCCTTCGCTTTGAGCATCGTGTCCGTGCCCGTGGCGCCCGCGTTCCACACATAACTCTGCGTGTTGAGTATAGGTGCCAAGGCCTGGATGCCGGCAAGGGCAGTCTTGATCTTTGCCTTCCGGTCAGCCGGAGCCTGTACCAGTGAATACGTCCCGAAGCCTGCCTGGCCATTGTTGTTGTGTTGGAAGATACTGATCCCGCGTGCCTCGTGGATGATGCCGGACCACATAGCGCCTTCCATCTGCTCCGGTGTGATGGTGCGGTCATTGGAGGCATTCAGGAACGGGCGTGCCGACTCAACGAAGATCCAATTCGGATGGATACCCGGCGCCGACTGGAACTTCCGCATCTGGTCTATCTGCCAGCCATAGGCCGCCGAGGTGGCCGTCTTAGCACCCTGCGGCCATGCCGGCGTCCGGTTCAATTCATCCTGCAGATCCGCCCTGGCATACATGTAATTGTCAACGGAGGCAGCATCAACGGCGGCCATGAAGTCGTCCATCAGACCAGGCGCCCAATAGGTGCCCAGGATGCCCTTGGAATAGTTGGCGAACGCAAACCTGCCGTCATTGAAACCACGGATCTGGGCCACCTTGTTCTTCATCTGCTGAAGGTTCTGCTCATAGGTTGAACCGTTGCAGCCGAGCCCCAGCATGTCGCACTCGTCATAGGTGTCCCAGCCCACCACATTCGGATTGCTGCCCACTTCAGTGCGGGACCATTCCGTTCCGGCGATGACCAGCATTCCCGTGTTCGTAATGGAGGCCATCGCGGAGCCGTCGTGCTCTGCGTTCTGGTAGACGTTCACGCCGATGTCCTTCAGCTGGGTGGCGTGCTCAGGTTTGCCGTAATAGACGCTGACAGGGAACAGGTTGGGGTTGTTGAGCTTCGCTGCGCCGGGGAACTTTGCCCAATACCCAGGGCCGCCATCCCAGGGAACCCGTGCCAGGTTGGCGAGACTACCCGTGCCCGGGGTTGGGGTTGGGGTTGCTGTGGTCGCACTCGGCGTCGGCGTCGGGGTCGCCGTCGCAGTTGCAGTACGGGTAGACGTCGCCGTCGGGGTCGGCGTCGCCGTCGCAGTTGCAGTACGGGTAGACGACGCCGTCGGGGTCGGCGTCGCCGTCGCAGTTGCAGTACGGGTAGACGTCGGCGTCGGGGTGGGCGTCGCCGTCGGAGTTGCAGTGCGGGTGGGCGTCGCCGTCGGGGTTGCAGTGCGAGTAGAAGTGGGAGTCGCCGTCGGGGTTGCAGTGCTAGCAGTAGGCGACGACGTGGGTGCCGTTGCGGTTGTCGTCGGTGTCGGCGTTGGCGTCGTGCACCCAGCGAGAGCCAACGCAATCACCGCCCCAAGCATTGAGACCTTGAGTTTCATGACATGTTCCTTTGGGGTAGCAGCCACACATCGGCTGCTGCGGCGCCGGATCCCCACGCCCGGCTCGTTTGTCTCCTGCCAAGGCAGGGATTTTAGCCAGAGTGAACGTCCTGGCATAGCTCGATGACGAGCGTCAATTTTTACTCGACATGCTGCGGTGCGACGCGTGCGGCCATATGTCCGGCGCCATCGAGCGAGCAAGCGCAACCCGTCAGTCAGGGCTGCAACGACCTTGAAGACCCAAAAGGGTGGCCGTCAGCCCAGCTTACGTGAAGCCCTAAGCACCCTGCCGATTGTTACGCAGATCACATTTCGCCATTTCGATGCTTCGCTGCGCATTAGGCGGCAGGAGTCGTCTGTTGCGCAGCGAGTCATCTATCCGGCTGCGCGGAGAGCCCGCAGCACGCGAAACTTGAACTCCTGCTCCTGGAACAAGTCCCGCATCTTGATGCGAATGAACGTCCACCCGTCCTCCATCAGTGCCTTTTCGCGTTGTCGTTCCTGAAAAATGACCTCTTCCGTTGGCGCGTAGTCGAAGTACTTCACCCTGCCGTCGAACTCCAAGGCCAACTTCTTGTCGCGCCATGCAAAGTCCAAGCGATGCTTACCCTCGGTTGTTCGAACTTCCACCTGAAGTTCTGGTGGCTCAATGCGGAGTCGCATGAGAAGTTCCCGACTTAGAGTCTCGCCCGGTGACTCGGATCGGGCATCGGCATTTTTCACAGCGCGTCGCAGCGAAAGCACTCCGTTTCTGCCTGACAGCGCTGCGCACAATTGGGCCAGCCTCGTCGCATCCGCACCAATGCGGAGAGCATGATCCATCAAGACAAGGCTCTGCCGGTAGTCAAGCATCAGGCAGCAGTCCACCACCGTCCGCTCCAGCGATGTACACGGTAGTCCGTCCACAAAGACCACCTCGCCTTCCTCGAGCATTCTGGAATGGGCGACTACATCGCGGCCGTGCGAAATCGGCGACGGCGTCTTCTTCTGCGTGATGTGCACACGGTCGTCAACGTCCCACAGGAACAGGCGGTGGAGGCGAGCAGCGGAAGTATGGCTGTAGACCAAGCCCCCGCTTGACGTAGTGAGTGTCCCATGGGCGTGCGCGGCGATCAGTTGTCGGCTTCGGACCCAAGGTTTTTGCGCCGCCCAGGTCCGCCCACGAATGTAGCAGCCACGGCGGAGCCTCACCAGCACTCCCCCTCGCACTAGGGCCGCAATGGCACGGGCATTGAATCCTGCCTCGTTAAGCTCGCCCGTCCTCCACAAATCCATGACGGGTGGGAGTTCCTTGGGGGCGGTAGTAGTCATGAGCCAAGCTTCGCCAGGCCCGCGACCCAGGGACAGGCGTGCACCGCCCTATGTGGAAAAGTCCGAATCTATGGGTCGCTGCTGACTAGACGACTCCTACCGTCTACTCCGCAGCGAAGCATCGAAACGGGGGCCGCGGCACACGAAACCGGGTGGGTGCAGCACACAGAAGGCACGCAAAAGCGGGCGAGGCAGGCCCAGCCCATTTCGATGGCTAGCTGCGCACTAGACGACTCCTACCGTCTACTCCGCAGCGCAGCGTCTGTCCGGAGTCACTCCCGAGTTCCGAACCGACCGGGATCTCCTAAGAACCAGGACGCC
>NZ_JAVTJB010000040.1:0-19449 GCF_031843805.1 Arthrobacter sp. WCS2018Hpa-7 | reverse complement strand
AATCCGGCTACGGCCTGGAGTTCGGAGCCGAAGGCCTCAAAGCACTCGGCGTCCCGCAGATCATCAACGGCTAGCTTTCTCTCCAGTTCGCGGCCCATTCAAGCACCCCCTTTCCCCCCTTGCGCTGTACTCCCGGAGGCTGAAAATGTCCCAACACTCACCAGAATCCACCATCGTTGCCGACCCACCCGGCCTGAGCAGGCGCACCCTTGGGGTTCCCGCGCTGGTCTTCATGACTATCGCGGCCTCAGCGCCCATGACTGTCGTAGCGGGAGGCTATCCAAGCAACTTCGCAGTTAGCGGCGTACTGGGTGTTCCACTCTCGTTCATCGTTCTTGGTTCCGTCTTGATCTTGTTCACCGTTGGCTATGCCGCAATGAGCGCAAAAATCCGCAATGCTGGCGCCTTCTACGCCTATGTTGCACAGGGCATCGGCAAGAGCGCCGGAGTTTCCGCATCATTCATTGCGCTTGTTGCCTACAACTGCATCCAGATTGCCGTGTACGGTCTCTTTGGATTCGCTGCGTCATCGTTCATCAGCGAAAAGACCGGCGCCGAGATCCCCTGGTGGGCGGCCGCGGGCGTCGCATTCGTGGTGGTGGCATGGCTGGGCGTCAATAAAGTGGACTTCTCAGCCCGAGTGGTTGCCGTAGTGGTGGGCCTTGAATTTTTGGCAGTCATCATCTTCAATATCTCTGCCTTCGTTGTGCAGCCGGAAGGGGTGCAAGCAACGGGGCTGCTGCCCAGCGACTTGTTCACTACCGGGATAGGAGCTGTCCTGGCATTCAGCATCGCCTGCTTCATGGGATTCGAGTCTGCTGCCATCTACAGTGAGGAAACCAAGAACCCGGGCCGTTCAACGGCAAGGGCAACGTATATTTCCGTTGCAATCATCGCCGTCTTCTATGCCTTCTCTGCCTGGGCGATGATGATTGCCACCGGTCCAAGCCAAATTGTGGGTGCGTCAAGGGAACTTGGTCCCGGGCTGCTGTTTGCTTTACTGGGGCAAAACGTCGGCGGCATGATGGCCGATATTGGCCAGGTCCTCTTCCTCACCAGTCTCTTCGCGGCTTTGCTGGCATTCCATAACGCAGTAGCAAGATACGTGTTCTCGCTCGCTCGCGAAGGAGTGCTTCCCCAACGATTGGCGTATGTCAATAACCGGACACATGCCCCAGTGGCGGGCTCACTCACCCAAACCTCAATCGCCTTGATCGTGGTCCTGATTTTTGCCATCGCGGGCTCTGGCTCGGAACTGGGTCCGTTGTTCCCTGTCCTCACCCTCTTCACATGGTTATCCAACACCGCAGCCCTCGGCTTGGTATTTTTGATGGTTCTGGTGTCGGTGGCAGTTATTGGCTACTTTCGCATTGATCACTGCGGGCATTCAGTGTGGACGCGCCTTATCGCACCGCTCGTCAGCGCGCTGGCCCTCGGCGGCATTTGTGTCATGATTCTGGTCAATTTTGACCTTCTCATCGGCACGTCAGGGCCATCGCTCCTGAACTGGATCCTCCCCTTGGTTGCCCTTTTCCCTGGTGTCATCGGCCTGTGGTGGGGACACCACCTCAAGTCCCGCAAACCCGACCTCTACAGGGGTATAGGCCATGGCAGCGAGCCGGTTGTTCCTGCTGAAAAGCCAGTTCCCATGCATGTTTCCGACGGTGGGCCCCTTACCGTCAGCCAACCTTGAGCCACTAAATGAACAATGGCACCTCCCGGCATCGCCGGCAGGTGCCATTGTTTTTGGTTGAAGGCTAAGACCTCTCGAGACAGGCTCAGCGGCCCTCCGCATCAGAGTCCGTGGCCAACGGCAGCTCAAAAGAAAAGGAGGCGCCCCGGGACTCATTGTCCGCAGCCCAGATACGCCCCTGCTGTCGGGTGATGATGCGGTGGCTCAGGGCAAGCCCAATGCCGCTACCGGTCGATTTGGAGGTAAAGGCGCCGTCGAAGATCCGCCCGTCGGGAATGTGTCCCAACCCTTTGCCCCTGTCTGCCACCCGAAACACGCCGGATGTCTCGGTTGAGTACGTAGTGATGGTGATGTGACGTTCCTTAGCCGGCCAATCCGCCATTTCGTCAATTGCATTGTGGCAGAGGTTCAAAACAACCTGACCGGTCAGTACTTTTTCACAGCGAATCCAGATGGGCAGATCGCTCCTGACCACTTGGACTTCCGTATTCTGCTGCTGGGCACGCAGGGAAATAAAGTACAGGCAATCTTCAACAATGTCGTTCAGATCGACCATCTGCTCGGATTGTTCCAGCTGCACAACATATTCACGAAGGCTTGAGATAATTTGGTTTGCCCGGCTGATCTGCTTTTTCGCGTTATCCAGGCCGTACTCCAGGTCTTTAGCTGCCGTCCCGGGCTGGTGAAGCCTTCGCGCCACTCCATCAATAAAGTTGGTAGCGGCTGTCAGTGGCTGGCCAAGCTCATGTGCTATCGCCATAGCCATGTCTCCCATGGCGTTGTAACGCCCCAAATAGTTGAGATGCTGCAGGTCCCGGCGGTGTTCCTCTTCGGCAGCTATCTGATCCGATATGTCATGCAACAGGATCAGGGTGCCCGTCAGGTCACTTTCCAAAGCTATGTGTTGGCAGCTGACCCCAAACCAGGCCGTCGAGCCATCAGCGAGTGTCAGTTCCAGCCGGATACTGGCCGAACCGCCATCAGGCAACTGCTTAGCAAGCGCCTTGTTCAGAATGTCCTTGGAAGAAATCGAGCACCTATCCAGAAGTTTGCTGCCCACCAGCTCATCTGCGCCGGCCCCCAGCTGCTTTTCGGCCGATGCGCTGGCATAACTGATGACCGAATGCCTGTCCACAACCAGGATGCCCTCGGCCATATGGCGCAAAAACGCCCTTAGCCTTCCTTCCGTCCTTTGAAGGTCAGACTTGAGCAGTTCTTCCTTTTCGATGTCCCGGAACTGCACCATGATCACAGGCCGAGCTTCCAGATCCACCCTTACGGCGATGGCCTCAGACAAGAACTCGCGGCCACTCTTGGAGCGGTACATCCACTCGATTCGGCTGATGCCCGTATCTACTGCTTCCTGGAGCCAATGGTGCCCGGCCGCGCGTCGGAACCTGGGGTCGGAGCTGCTCATATCCGGCGCTTTGAGGGGTTTCAGTTCCTCAAGGCTGAACCCCAGCATCTCGCATGCGGCCTGGTTGGCCCAGAGTATGTCCTTTGTGGCTGCGTCATGAATGAGGATGCAGTAGCTCAAGGACTCCATGAGCTGGCCATAGTCGGGAACACGGGGAAAGGACTGGCTGTCGGTTGTCGAGTTGGGCACAAGGAATCTTATGCCAAGGCAAGCACTCACCGATATGGGTGAAATCTTTACCTTGTGCAGCAATTGCCGTGCTGGGGGGCGAAGAATCACCAATTGTTGCGCAATGAGGGCGACCATAGTTTTGAGGCAGACCAAATTGATGCCAACCATGGGAGCACCGCATGACCGAGGTTTTGAATGCAGCTTCAAGCACCACGCTGAACGAGGTGCTGGCCACCGTTGAGCGGCGCCGCGGCGAATTCTCGGAGCAGAAATTCGTACCTGCTGATGTGATTGCCGATTTCAAGAAGGCCGGGGTATACCGTTCAGCCACTCCCAAGCGCTTTGGCGGTGACGCACTTCCCCCATCCGAGTTCTTGCGCATTGTGGAGAAGATCTCAACAGTCGATGCTTCCGCAGGCTGGGTGGCCAGTTTCGGCTCTGCCCTTGTCTATCTCGCAGCCCTACCGCTAGAGAGCCAGGCGGCGCTCTATGCGGATAGTCCCGACGTCGTTTTCGCAGGTGGACTGTTTCCCCTCCAGAAAGGCGAGCGCGTTCCCGGCGGCTGGAACGTCTCGGGAGAGTGGAAGTTCTCCAGCGGTTGCATGGGAGCGGACCTGATCGGCGTCGGACTCGTGGCGCCGGAGGGCGGGCAGGCCAAACCCCTTACTGCCGTGCTGCGTCCCCATCAGGTAGAGATCGTTCCGAATTGGGATGTCGTTGGGCTCAAGGGCACAGGCAGTAATGACCTACGCGTTCACGGCGAATTCGTTCCTGATTCGATGACCTTCATCAGAGGCGGAGAGCCCACCGTCGACGAGCCTTTGTACCGTTACCCAGCCATCGCCTACGCTGCCCAAGTGTTGGCCGCCGTCAACCTTGGGACCGGCCGCGCCGCCTTGGACTACGCGATCCGCGTCGGCAGTGGCAGGTCTGGTGTGACCGGCGCGCCGAAGCTGGCCGACCGCGCCTATTACCGCATCGATATCGCCAAAGCCGAAGCTGCCCTCCTGTCCGCCCGTGCTTTCTTTTACGAAATTACCGAAGAGGTCTTTGAGACGGTGAGCAAGGGCGATGACGCCAGTGACAAACAAAAGGCGCTGCTGCGTCTTGCCTCCACCCACGTTGCAAAAGTGGGTGCCGCTGCGGTGCAGAGTGCCTACACACTGTGCGGGACAGCTGCCATCTATGACACCAACCCCATGCAGCGGTACCTGCGCGATGCCTCCGTGGTGACTCAACATGCCTTCCTCGGAGACGGCATCTACGACGGTGCCGGCGCCGTCCTTATGGACACCCCGCCGTCAATCCCCGCCTTCATCTAACTGAACAAAGAGAGACACCATGACGACGAGTAATGAGCCCCTGCGTGTACTTTTCTGCATCGGCATCAACCAGAACTTCTTTGACCTTCCCAAGGACAGCATCAGCGACGTCTGGACCGCATTTTCCGGGATGATGTCTGCCTTGGCGCGGATGGATGGAGTGTCCGTCATTGGCAACATGGACGACGACTCCCACATGGTTGGTCCCTCTGACGGTTGGCCGTGGACTTGTTACATCCTCGCGGACGTAGACACCCAAGAGACTGTCAAAGCAGCCTGCAACCTCTTCCGGACAACCATGGTGGGCGAGCACGCCCTCTGGCATTTCGCAAAAGTCGAGGCCCGCATAGGACGTGCTTTGGTGATCCGGGACGATGTCCAGCAGGCAGTGAAACCATGACCCAGACCGATTCCATGGTGTCCCG
The DNA here is from genome assembly GCF_031843805.1 of Arthrobacter sp. WCS2018Hpa-7. Taxonomy (NCBI): domain Bacteria; kingdom Bacillati; phylum Actinomycetota; class Actinomycetes; order Micrococcales; family Micrococcaceae; genus Arthrobacter; species Arthrobacter sp. WCS2018Hpa-7. The sequence goes on along the minus strand of NZ_JAVTJB010000040.1, from coordinate 14,421 downwards.
GCGACTGGCTGCTTTGGAGAACAGGGAAGCAGCCCGACTGACACTGTCCAGATATATGGATCTATGCGACGTTCCCCGGGAGAAGGCAACAACAGCCCAGGACCTGGCCGAAATTTTCACCGATGACGCTGTTTGGGAGGGAACTGGCCCTGAGTACGGCCGGAAGTTCGGCTCTGTGAAGGGTCGTCCGGCCATCATTGCCATGCTTATGTCCTACCTGCCTCCCGCCAGGCATTTCACCACCAACATTCACGTTCTCGGCGAAGCCAGCATCCATTCGGAGAATGACCACCACGCCACTGGATTCTGGATGATGCAGCAGATCTCTGAATACTGCGACGGGCAACGGGAAATCGTGGCAGCCCGATTAACCGTTGACTTCACCCTCGTCCGGGGAATTGCGCGGATCAACCACTTCCGGACGCAAAAGTTGCTTACCCAAGCACTGGGTACCCGGACGCATCTGCCTACCAATCACAACCTGATCAGCAACTAAGGAGTACCCATGACCTCCCAAACATCAGATCGGCCCGGAGGGTTCGCCGAATTGGCGGCAGCCGATCGCGTCCCGTCCCGGCTCTACACGGATCCTGACATCTTCGACTGGGAGATGGAAAAGATCTTCTACAGCACCTGGGTCTGGGTGGCCCATGAGAGTGAAATCCCGGAAGCCGGGAGTTTCAAGATGTCCCATATCGGCCTGCAACCGGTGATCGTTAACCGGGACCGCAAAGGCAACTTCAACGTCCTCTTAAACCGCTGCCGGCATCGTGGTGCGAGCGTTTGCGAAGTCCCCAAGGGCAAGGCCAACGGATTCACCTGCCCCTATCACTCCTGGTCATACTCGTTGGAGGGCAACCTCCGCGGCATCCCGTATCCGGACGGGTACGAGGGCGTCATGGAAAAGAAGGACCTTCCACTGCAGCGTTTGCGGGTTGAGTCCTATAACGGGCTGATCTTTGCCAGCTTCAAGAGTGATATCGAGCCCCTGGCTGACTTCCTGGGCGACGCAAAGATCTGGATCGACCGCTTCATGAAGCAAGGGGCGGGCTACCCGGTCAAAGTCCAGGGGGAGCACAAGTTCCGCTTCGACGGGAACTGGAAAATCCAGTTGGAGAACACCACAGATGGCTACCATTTCCCGATCGTCCACAAATCCTGGATGGCCTCAGTGGATGCCGAAACCGCTGACATGCTCTCCTTCATGACAGATGAAAAGGCAGTCACGCATGCCTTGGGAAACGGTCACAGCGTTGCTGTCATGGTTCCGGAGCACGTGGACCTCGAAGAGGACGATGGGACAGAAGAACTCCAGGATCGCTTCCGGCACATCATCGACGAGCTTTCCGAGACCATGCCACCTGCACAGGTCCGCAGGATCGTCCGCACCATGCACGGAGCTGGCTACAACCTGAATCTGTTCCCCAATTTGTCCCTTTCCATGTCATTCTTCAGGGTTTTGCGCCCTATTTCAGTTGCCGAGACTGAGATTCAGCACATGGCCCTGGGGCTCGAAGGAGGACCTGAAAGTGTGAATCGCGAGCGGTTGCGCATTCATGAACACTTCCAAGGGCCCTTCGGATTTGGCACCTCTGACGATTCTGAGGCGTGGGACCGGGTTCAGCGCGGGGCAATAGCAAACCCGGAAATGCCCATCCTGGTGAACCGCGGCCTGGGCCGCGAAGAAGTAGTTGACGAAGGCTGGAAAACATCACATGTGACTGATGAAACCGGCATGCGCGAAGCATACGCAATGTGGAAAAGGATGATGAGCGATGACAACTGAGACCACCGTCGAGGCAACGGGAATCGATAACCGCCCTGCGCCTGATCCCTTTGACCTGGACCTAGGGCGGCTGGGCGACCCCAGGGTAACCCGCGCAATCGAGCTCATCTGGAAGGAAGCCCGACTTCTCGATGACAAGGACTACGAGTCCTGGCAAACCCTCTACACAGCAGAGGCTATGTATGTCATCCCGGTCGACCCCAATGCCGTGGACCTTGGGTCTTCTTTGAATATGGTCTACGACGACGCGCGGATGCGCCACATGCGGGTCACCAGGCTTGTTCAGGGCTACTCCATGTCCGCTGTGGCGGCGGCGCGGACGGTCCGAACCATCTCGCGTTTCACCGTTGAGGAAATTGCCGACGGAAGCGTTACATTGCGGTCGGCCCAAGTACTTGTGGGTTTCAAGCGTGACAAGTTCCAGATGCTCGGGGCCGACCTCACTCATCGGATTATTTTCGAAGGTGACGACGCCCGTATCGATCTCAAGGTGGTCCGGTTGGTCAACTCCGACTCAGCCGTCAATGCCTCCGGCTTCCTCCTCTAGGAGAGATGATGAATCACGTTGCATTGGTTACAGGTGCCGCCCGGGGGCTGGGCGAGGTCATTGCCCGAAAGCTGCATAAGGAAGGCTTCCGCGTCGCCATCACAGGCACCACGGCGGAGTCTGTTCGGCCTATCGCCGATTACCTGGACGCCTCCGGGGAAACGGTTTGGTCCGGCGCCCTGGACATCCGTAAGAAGGAGGACTTCGAACGGGTCCGGGATGCCTTGACCGCCAAGTGGGGTGGTACGGATGTATTAGTCAACAACGCCGGCCGTTCGCAAGTAGCCCCGCTGCTGGATATTACCCCTGAGGAATTTTCCGCCAACGTGGAAATCAACCTCAGCGGGACCTTCTTCGGTTGTCAGGTGTTTGCCCCACACTTTCGGGATCGGGGTTATGGACGAATCATCAATATCCATTCCCTGGCCGGCCATAACGGAGGCACAGCCACCGGCGCACACTACGCTGCCTCCAAGGGTGGCGTCTCTACCCTGACAAAAGTCTTCGCCAGGGAATTCGCTTCCGCGGGGGTGACCGTCAATGCGGTCTCCCCTGGTCCGCTTGACCTGCCTGTGGTTTACGAGACCGTCGACCCACAGAAATTGGACTCCATTAAGGCCAACGTCCCTGTGGGCCGCTTCGGGGATGCGGAGTTCATCGCGGACACAGTGGCACTGCTGGCCTCGCAAGGGGCGGCCTCAGTTACCGGGGCCTGCTGGGATATCAACGGCGGCATTTACATGCGGTGATCGCCGCAGGTTCACCTCAACATCAGGACAACGGCCAATTCAGGAAAGGAGCGATGCCCCATGGGTATGTTCAAGGTCCGGGTAGCAGAAGTGCTGGAAGAAACCAGCAAGATCAAGTCTTTTCGGCTCCAGCGCATAGATGGGGCACCGTTCGACCCCTATGCTGCGGGAGCTCACATTGACATTGCCGGACCCACGGATGTGGTTCGACAGTACTCATTGTGCAGCCAGCCGGACACCTCCGACGACTACCTCGTAGCCGTCAAACTAGAGCCCGAATCCCGAGGGGGTTCCGAGGCACTGCACTTCCAGGTGGCCGTCGGCCACGAGCTGGACATCAGCGCACCCCGCAATTTGCTCAACGTGGTGCAGGATGCAGATATCCATGTCCTGATGGCCGCCGGCATCGGGGTGACGCCCATGATCAGCATTGCCTATCATCTGCACCGTACGGGTAAGGAGTTTCAGCTGCACTACTTTGCCAAGTCGAGGGAGGAGGCAGCCTTCTGTGACCTCCTCAGTGACAAAAGCGGCTTCGGAGACCGGGTACATTTCCACTTCGGACTCAAACGCGAGGACCAGCCAGACGTCTTCAGGACTGCCTTCGAGGATCTCTCCGCTTTGTCTCACGTCTATACATGCGGGCCCGAAGGCTTCATGGCGCGAGTGCAGGAACTGGCCGGGATCGTGCTCCCGGAAGGAAACGTCCACATCGAGCACTTCCAAGCCGGGACCCCAGCGGACGCTTCCAACGACATGCCGTTCGAAGTTGAGCTCGAGGGTGAGGTCTACGACGTACCCGTAGGTAAATCGATCGTAGAAGTCCTGGCTGAGAACGATGTTGAAGTAGATACCACTTGCCAAGAGGGAATCTGCGGAACGTGCATCATGGGTGTCCTCAAAGGCGAACCGGACCACCGGGACCAGTGCATGTCCGCCAGCGAGAAGAATGCCAATGACCAGATCGCCGCGTGCGTATCCCGCTCCAAGTCTGCGCGGTTGATCCTGGAGTTGTTTTAGCCAGCTTTGATGTTCCAGGCAACGCTGACGTTGCCTGGAACAGTTAATCAATGGTGATGTCGTGCTGCAGAATGTCCCGGACAAGCGTCGCTATGCTGTCAGCACCGGTTTTGGCCTTAATACGCGTCCTGTGTACGTCCACGGTTTTGACGCTCGTACCCAGCTTTCGGGCAATGTTCTGGCTCGGAAGGCCGTCGATGACCAAGGCTAAAATCTCGCGCTCACGGGGAGTCAAGCCCGCAATCCGCTGTTCAATGCCCTTCCTTCCGCGGTGTTCCTCGAACCGTCCTTGGGCAAGTTCAAGCGTTTCCTGAACAACATCCAGCATGTGCTGCGGATCGTAGGGCTTCTCCAAAAAGTTGGTGGCACCTTGCCGCAACGCCTTCACGGACATGCGAATGTCACCGTGGGCGGACACAAAGATGATCGGAATCGGCGAGGACATTTGGTTCAAGGTCTCCTGCAGTTGGAAACCGCCAGTCCTGGGCATCCGGACATCGAGAATGAGGCACGCAGGCAGGGTAGCGTCGTACTCCGCGAGAAAAGATGCCACGTCATTGAAGATGCGTGACTTGATGTTCACAGAGTCGAGCAGCCAGGCCAGGGACGTACAGAGTTCCTGATCGTCATCCACGATGTAGACGAGAGCTTCGGGTGTGTCCATTAGTGACGACCTTGCATGTGGGAAATTTGCTCCTTTGAAGCTACCCACTACACAACGGAACAGTCAACGTATTTCGCGTAAAGATTTCACCTATTCCCATGAAGTGATCACTGAACTGCACTGGCACAAATTGCAATATTTATTAGCAGGAAACCGACATAGTTTTCTTCTACAGGAATTTATTCATAGGCCATTTATCCGGCCCGGTGTTTGGAGAAATAAAATGCCCGAACTTTCCCAGATCCAAAAAGACTTCCGAACGGCAATGGCACATCTGCCGGCTGCAGTGAACGTGGTAACCACCGATGGCCCCCACGGCCGGGTAGGGATTACCGTCAGCGCCGTATGCTCCGTCACGGACAGCCCTCCCACCGTACTCGTATGCGTCAACCAAGGCAGCGCAACACACAACGTCTTCCAGAACAACGGGGAGATCTGCATCAACGTTCTCAGCGGCGAACATGAAGAGCTTGCCCGGCACTTTTCAGGAGCCACCAAAGTACCCATGGAGGAGCGTTTTGGCTGGGATATCTGGGAAGAAAACCCGGCAGGGTCCGTACCTGTCCTCCGGGATGCGCTGGTCAAGATCGTGGGCCGCATCAGCGATCGCATCACTCAGGGCTCACACTCCGTGCTTTTCGTCCACGTGGAACGCATTGAAGTGCAGCAGGAGCGTGACAGCCTCGTCTATTTCAAGAGGCAGTTTCATCGTCTTGCCGTAACCCCGGAGCTGGTGGCAGTTTGAGCAGCAGCCCAGCGCTTGTGGACATAGCGACGAAACTCAGGACCGGCAAAACAACCCCCGGGGCAGCAGTGGCTGACAGCCTCAGCCGGGTGGCCCAAACAGAACGGGAGATCCGGGCATGGGTCACCCTTGATCCCGAGGGTGCTGCACACCGGGCAAACGAGCTCCAAGCTTTAGAGGCTCCTCGTGGTCCTCTCTGGGGCATACCCGTGGCGGTTAAGGACCTCATCGACGTCGAAGGCCTGGCCACAGGATGCGGCTCCCCACTGAAGGGACTGGTTCGGGCTGAGAGGGATGCTGACTGCATAAGCCGACTCAAAGATGCCGGCGCCATAGTGATCGGCAAGACTGTCACCACCGAGTTCGGATACTTCAAACCCGGCCCCACACGTAACCCAGTCAATCCGGAGCATACCCCTGGAGGGTCATCGAGCGGCTCCGCGGCAGCTGTTGCCTCCGGAGCCGTGGGACTGGCACTTGGTACCCAGACAGCGGGGTCCCTGACCCGTCCCGCCTCCTACTGCGGAGTGACCGGCTTCGTTACCGCTCACAAGCAGTTCTCCATGGCAGGAGTTGCAGGGCTGAGCCATTCTCTGGATACCCTCGGGCTGTTGACCCGCACGGTAGGGGACATGAGCTTCGCCTGGCATGCGCTCAGCGGCCTGGAAATACCCAACAGCAGCACCGGGCCCGAGCCACTGAGGCTTCTCATATGGAAGGGAAGCGATCTCGGCGACCTGAGCTCCGGGATGACCAATGCACTGGAAGCTACGGTGAGGAGCCTTCGCGGTCAGCCCAACATATCCCTGACCGAGTGGACCAATCACTCCCTCATCCAGCAACTCGCCGAAGACCACGCCACGGTCATGGCAGTGGAAGCGGCGAGCGCCCGGCAGGAGGAACTCGGCCGGCCCGAGGCCATCAGCAAACCTTTGTTGGAACTCCTGCTCAGCGGACGCAACACCAGCCGCCACGCATACCTCGATGCTCTGGACCGCATCGCCAGTGCCCGCGAAACGGTGTCGGGCCTGATGCTCGGCTTCGACGCCATCCTCGGCCCTGCTGCCTTGGGAGCAGCCCCTGTGGGACTTCACGCTACCGGAAGCCCAATACTGAGCCGACCGTGGCAAGCCTTGGGACTGCCTGTCCTCACCATCCCCGGAATTCGGGATCACAGCGGTATGCCGCTCGGCCTCCAGCTCATCGGTATGCCTGGCAAGGAATCCCAACTGTTCGGCATCGGCCAGCGTCTGGAGAGCACCCTGCCACCCTCTTCCCTTCAATAGACCACCCATCCAACAGATGCAGGTAAACATGACCATCCCCACTGCAAAGCAAGGTTCCCTGGCCGAGGCCATGCACACAGGCCGCATGAACCGGCGAGCCTGGACCATCACGGGCTTACTGGTGCTGTTCCAAATCATCGCCTTCGCGGACAAAGCGGTCCTCGGCCTGGTGGCACAACAGGCCATACCCGAGCTGGGCATCAGCACTATCCAGTTCGGCTTCATCGGAAGCGCATTCTTCTTCCTCTACGCCATCGCGTCCGTGCTTTTGGGTATTTGGGCGGGCAAGGCCCCCATCAAATGGGTGTTGCTCGCCATGGGGCTGAGCTGGGCAGTTCTCCAGTTCCCCATGCTCTTCGGCGGGGGCGCTGCGGTCCTCCTCGTCACCAGGATTCTTCTGGGAGGAGCAGAAGGGCCAGCCACTGCCATCTCCCTGTCCTCTGCTCACTCCTGGTTTCGACCAGCGGACCGCTCTCTCCCCAGTACACTCATTGCCATCGGCTCCACCCTTGGCCCCGTCATAGCAGCCCCCGCGTTGGCGTTGGTCATAGTGAACTTCGGCTGGCGTTGGGCCTTTGGAGCGCTGGGGATCGTCGGCCTGCTCTGGTCCGCGGTGTGGTACTTCCGGGGAGCCGATGGACCATACGGCGGGAGGCAAAGCGCCGGGGCTTCCAAGCAATCCGAATCTCATGCCGAAGCGACCCCTGTCCCCGAGGAGAAGCCGTCCGGATTTGACAGCCAAAAGCCAGTGCCATGGAAGGCCATCCTCACCTCAGCGTCCTTTGTGGTGGCAGTCTTCGCGGGCTTCACCAACTTTTGGACTCAAGGTTTCCTGACAACCTGGGCTCCTAAATACTTGGGCGGGGTTGTCAGTTTGTCGCCTGAGCTGGTGGCTCTCGTCTCCTCATTTCCGTGGCTTTTTGGAGCGGTTGTTCTGCTTGTACTTGGCCTGTTGGGCCGCAGCCTCATGCACAAGGGCAAGAGTGTCCGCATAGCAATCGGTGTGCCGTTTGGCATATCGCTGGCTGTCGCGGGCATTGCCTTTGTGATCCTGCCCGCGACCTCAGGCGCTTTGTCAGTTGTGCTTCTGACCGTCGCCGCAGGCTGCAGCGTGATCTACCCGTTGGCGCCAACAGCCATGGCTTACGCGGTGGGGCCAAAGCAGCGGCCCGTTCTGATGGCAACTCTGGGCGGCGTGGCGTCACTTGGTGCGGTGATCTCCCCAACGGCAGTTGGTATCTTCATGGATTCTGCGGGGTATCGCAGCCCTGCACCCGGGCAAAAGGACACCCCCGAGATGATTCTGAGCATGACCAACGGCGTCCATCAATCATTTGGCATCGCCGGGGTGATGCTGCTGCTTGCCGGTGTCCTGGCGGTTTTCCTCTTAAACCCGGACCGGACTGGAAGCCGGCTGCAGCGCAAACATATCGGATCGACAGGCTCATAGGAGAACAGGAAAGCTCCCTGGTCCGAGGACCAGGGAGCTTTCCAGGTTTCGGGCTACTTCCAAGAAGCGTCTGCAGTCCAAAACTCCATGCCATTCGCGCTCACGCCATGCTGCCATTCAGTAGTTCTGGCCAAGTCAGGTTCTACGAGGGCTGTAACAGCGTCGGCGGCCATTGGTCCATCCTCATCAACCTGCCAGTGAACCCAATTGACCTCCAGTCCGTGTTCGTCGTGAACGAAAAGATCCACGTGGTGCCATCCATAGCCAAACGTATCCATATAGCAGGTCAAGAACATGCGATGGTGATTCAGTTGCCGCATTCGCATTCTCCTTTGTGTGGTTTCTTTGGAACGCTACGTCGAAATTCCTTGTGGCAACAGCAGGGAAATCTTTACGCGGGCTAGAGGAACATCGCCTGTTGCCCAGCCGCCGGCACATCAAGAATTAAGAAACAAAGTTTCCCCTTCTGTTTCCGCTATTCCACCCACCCTCCGTCACGACCCAAAGGTGCTGCCGTGAAGATTGAACGCATCGAGGCGATCCCCTACTCGATCCCCTATGCGCGGCCGCTGGCTTTCGCCAGTGGCTACGTGAGCGCCGCGGAACACGTTTTGATCCGCATCCATACGGATGACGGCATCACCGGCATCGCGGACCTACCGCCCCGCCCTTACACCTACGGCGAAACCCAAAAGTCCGCCGTCGCCGTCGTGGACGGCCTTCTTGCTCCTCAAATCCAAGGCCTGGATCCGTTCGGGCGGGAAAAGATCCAACAAATCCTCAACCGGACAGTTCATAACCAAACGGCCAAGGGCGCCTTGGACATCGCCCTGTGGGACATTATTGGCAAGTCCCTTGGCCAACCAGTGTCCCGGCTGCTTGGTGGCTACACCGACAAGATCGGCGTCAGTCACATGCTCGGCTTCAAACCAGCTGGCGAGCTCCTGGACGAGGCCAACAGCATCAGGGGCCAATACGGCATCACCACCTTCAAGCTCAAGGTAGGCCGCCGTCCCCTGGCGCTGGATATCGAGGCCTGTCACGTCCTCAGGGATGGGCTTGGTCCGGAGGTGGAACTGTATCTGGACGCAAACCGGGGATGGACTGCCAATGAAGCGCTTGAGGTCCTGCGACGCACCCGGGATCTAGGACTGTCCTTGCTGGAAGAACCATGCGATGCCAAGGAAGCCATGGGCCGGCGACGCCTAGTGACCCAGTCACCCATTCCGGTAGTCGGCGATGAAAGCGTCCCCACGGCAGGAGACGTGTCGCGTGAACTGCTGTCCGGCGGCTGTAACGCCATCAGCATCAAGACAGCCCGCAGCGGGTTCACCGAAGCCACACAGATCCTCGGGCTGTGCACGGGACTCGGGGTTGATGTGGTCATGGGCAACCAGATCGACTCGCAACTCGGGACCCTGGCCACGGTGGCTTTCGGGTCCGCGCACGAGGCTACGTCCCGTCGCGCCGCGGAGCTCTCCAATTTCCTGGATATGTCTGATGACCTCGTTGCCGAACCCATACTCATCACAAACGGGACCATTGACGTGCCGAAGGCGCCCGGCGTGGGAGCCGAAATCGATGAGGAACGCCTTCAACGCTACCGGCTGGACCACTAGCCAAATCCACTTCACTTCTGGAGGAACACCATGCTCTATCTCGTCAGGATGGACGTCAGCATTCCACCGCAGATCCCGGCCGCCGAGGTCGCAGCTGCAAAAACGAACGAAAAGGAACGCTCTCAGGAGCTGCAGCGGGACGGGCGGTGGTTACATCTTTGGCGGGTCGTCGGCCAATACGCGAACTACTCGATCTTTGACGTTGACAGCCACGACCAGCTGCACGACCTTCTGCAGACGCTGCCCCTATACCCGTACATGACAATCGACGTCATTCCCCTGGCTCAACACCCATCAGCAATTACCACCCTCGAACAGTCCTGAGAAAGGTCAGCCATGTCCGTAGAAACTCAAGTCACCGCCGCCGATTCCGGCGCCAAGGCCACCGAACGCTTCCGATCGTCAGCAAAGACTGTCGCCTCAGAAGTCGGGACCAGCAGAGTCAATCATTTGGCTTCACGTGCCGTTGCTGCCTTGGTGGACATCATCACCGAAGACCAAGTGACCTATGACGAATACAACGCCCTCAAGTCCTGGCTCATCCAAGTTGGTGAAACTGGTGAATGGCCGCTCTTCCTGGACGTGTGGCTTGAACATGCAGTTGAGGAAGTTGCCAATGCCGGCCGCGAAGGCAGCAAGGGCACCATAGAAGGACCCTATTACGTGCCGAGTGCACCAGTGCTGGAATCTCCGGCCACCCTGCCGATGCGCCATGACGAAGCCGGCACTCCTTTGGTGATGCACGGAATCGTCACAAGCGTCGCAGGGGACGCCTTGGCCGGCGCCCAGGTTGAGATCTGGCACGCTGACGATCTTGGCTTCTATTCCCAGTTTGCTCCAGGAATACCCGAGTGGAACTTGCGGGGCACTGTCATTGCCGACGCTGAGGGACGCTATGAGATCCACACCCTCCAGCCGGCCCCCTACCAAATCCCAACAGATGGAGCTTGCGGCAAACTTATTGATGCAGCCGGTTGGCACGCCAGGCGACCTGCCCACTTGCACCTGAAAGTCAGTGCAGCCAACCATCAGCTCGTTACCACTCAGCTTTACTTCCAAGCCGGCGAACATCTGGGTGACGACATCGCTTCGGCCGTCAAGCCCGAGCTGGTTCTCGATCCGCAGGACAAGGCTGACGGAACCGGCCGTGAAGTGCGCTACGACTTCGTTCTCGATAAATCCTGATTGGACGTATTTTTGGTCCGGGCACCCGCCAGCGTTTGGAAGGGTGCCCGGACCGTTGTCCCGGTGTGAACGGCCGAAGGTTAAGATGATCCCTGAGTCACCATCATGATGTCGTCCCAGGGAGCCCCTCCAGTGCCAAAGATTGTGGACCACGATCAACGACGCCGCGAGCTGGTGGACGCAACCTGGCGGATCATCGCACGGCTGGGGATGGAAGGCGCCACCATGCGGGAAATCGCGGAGGAAGCCGGGTTCGCCAACGGTGCATTGAAGCCCTACTTCCCCACCAAGGATCTCCTGCTGACCTCGGCGTTCGGGCACGTCTTTAACCGCACTAACCAGCGCATCGCCACCGTGACCGAGGCATTATCCGGTATTGCGGCGCTCCGAGCGTTCTGCGCCGAAGTCTTGCCACTGGATGAGGAACGCGTCAACGAAGCGCGCATTGTGATTCCGTTCTGGCAGAAGGCACTCAATGACGCTGACATGGCCGCTCTGCACAGCGAGTCCATGAGTCAGTGGCACAACACCATCCAGACCCATTGCGCCTCCGCCCGGGCGGCCGGCGAGATCAAAGCCCCCATCGGGGACGCCGCCGTCGCCGACCACTTGCTGAACATGATGCTCGGTGCGCAGATTGTTGTGGCGTTGTCCCCTGCCGAATATTTCTCGCAAGATCTTGCGGGGCAGTTGGATAATTACCTCGCACTGCTTGCCGCTAGTTAACTGGTGGCGCCCGACGCCACTACGCCAACGCCCAGGCCTGCAGGTGAACTAAGCCCCACGTCACGGCCTGCGCTTGCATCGGCTTCCTCCTGATTACACATTGCTATCGGGAGCGCTGCGAATCTGTAACCTTGAAAGGGCGCGACTGATTACATATTCATAGCGTTACCGATAGGATTATGAAATGGTACTGAGTATCCCCGACCTGGCCAAGCGACTACACGTCAACGAGAGCCGAGCGCGGCAGCTCGTCCACTCCGGACGTATTCGCGGCCAACGGGTTGGTGGACGCTGGATCATTGAGGAAGCTGACGCCGCCAAGTACCGGCCAGGTACGCCTGCTGGTCGCCCATTGTCCGAACGCAGTGCCTGGCAACTCGTATCCTGCTTCTGGGACGACAACCCGCTGCCTTCCCTCCTTGAACAGTTCGGACCCTCGCCGGTCGAGAAATATCGCTTGAAAGAGCGCATCAAGCGGCTGCAGGACTCGCCCGACCCAATCAAGCTTCTCGCAGCATGGCTGGCCAATCGTGCCGATAAATTCGAGTTCTCTTCCAGCCCGGACGACGTCGCCGAGCTTTGGGAGGACAATCGAATCCACCTCTCCGGAGTCTCTCATCCGCGGTCTGGGCTCCTGTCCAACTCAGAGGTTGAAGCTTACGTGCGACGCGACGAACTCGAGGAAATCGTCAAGGACTGGTTCCTGGTTGAGCCACTTCCCGGCAAGAGGCCGAATGTAATCCTCCGCGCCGCCGAGCAGGTCCCGGACGAACTTCCCCTACTGGTGGTGGCGGCAGACTTGGCCGAACGGCCCGGTGTCCGGGAACAACAAGCTGCACGCGATATCCTCAGGAGCGTCCATGCCTATTGAACTTCCCGCTATGCCCACCGAACAGCGGGAAGCTTGGCAGGCTGTCTTCGAAATATACGATGCGATGCCGCAGGGTTGGGCCCTGGTCGGCGGCCAAGCGGTCTTCCTGCACGCTATCGAACGTGGCGCCCCATTCGTGCGGCCTACCAAGGACGCCGACATGGCGCTGGACATCCGGGCTTACCCGAAGATGCTTCACGATTTCACTGAACTCCTCGTGAAGCTCGGCTTCGAGTCCGCTGGAGAATCCCCCGAAGGCTACCAGCATCGTTGGCAGCGCGGCGAAGCCCTGGTGGACGTCCTCATCCCGCGCCATCTGGGTGAACGCGCCGAGAAGCGACGAGGAGTTACCGGCGGGACAACAATTGCTGCCCCGCCAGCCAACAAGCTCTCGACCGCTCCGAGACCATCGAAGTTCAAGCAGGATCAGCGTCCGGCAGCGTGAACCGTCCCACGATCATCGGAAGCCTCATCGGCAAAGCCGGAGCGCTAACCATCATCCACGACTCCCTACGGCAGCGGCACATCGACGACTTTCTTACCCTGGCCTCTGTTGTCCGGGCAGCAGACCTGCGGGGGGTCACCTACCAGCCCGCCGAGCGGGACCACTTGGCAAACATGCTTGGACGACTCGCCAACGAGCCGCAACTCATGGAACAAGTGCCGGAAGGCGCCGAGGGTGTGGAGCGTCTGCGAATGTCACTGAACTAGCTGCTGGCGCCCGACGCCACAACACCCACGCCCAGCCCGGCGATGACACCGCTGCTGACGCGCTCGACGACGGTGCTTACCTTGGGGCGCTTAAGCCACCGCATCGCCTTGAACGCGACGACGGCGATCATCGACAGATACGCGAAGGCGATAACAGCCACCACCACGCCGAGGATGAGCGAGGTGCCCATGGTGTCCCCGCCGTGCGGGATGAACTGCGGGACCACGGCCAGGTAGAACAGTCCCACTTTGGGGTTGAGCAGCGTGGACAGTGCCCCTGCTCCCAGAGCGGAAAGCCTGCTGTATGGGAGGGGCGCGTTCTCCACCGCTCCGGTTCCGGCTGCGGTAGCGGCCTTTGCTGCTTTGGCCGCTTTCCGGGACTTGACGAATGAAGAAACGCCCAAGTACAGCAAGTACAGGCCTCCGGCGATCTTGACCCAACGGAACAATTCCGCGGACTGCTCCAGGATGGCGGCCAGACCTACGCCCACCAACGCAGCCCAGGCAATAGCGCCAACGGCAGACCCTGCAGCCGCAGCGATTCCAGCGCTGGGACGGTTCAAGGCAATACGCAGAACAAGGAACGTGTCCGGTCCAGGCGTCACGGACAAGACCAGGCAGAGGCCAGCGAAGGCTGCGAGGGAAGCAAGAGTCACAAGCTCGATTATCAGGCACGGGGCGCTCAACAGAAAGCGTTCGCTTCCCGTCAAGGGCCGTTCGTGCATAGACAAGGCCTATCTGCGTGACGCCGACCACACTGGAAACATCGCCGCGCGCCTCACTGGCCGCCAAGAATTACTACCCGAGCGGAGTACCAATGGAGACTTACGACGCCCTGCTGGCCTCGATCACCCCGGCCACCGGCCAGAACAGCCGCACCATCCTTGACCCGGCCACGGGCGAGGCTGTCGGCGAGGCACCTGTTCACACGGTGGAAGACCTCGAAGCCGCTGTTTCCGCCGCTACCGCAGCACAGCCGGCATGGGCTGCCCTGGGCCACGACGCAAGGTCCGCTGCGCTCATGAAGGCCGCCGACGCCGTCGAACGCTCCGCCGAAGAACT
>NZ_JAVTJB010000039.1:0-19943 GCF_031843805.1 Arthrobacter sp. WCS2018Hpa-7 | reverse complement strand
CAGTCAACCCGCTGAGGATGTGTGAGGTCTCTTCTCCTGCAGCCACGTCCAACCTCTCTTCATTGAATGTCTGGGCGCTTGCTCTGTGGGGGCGCTCATGGAATTTCGTATTGTGAGAATAAAATTCTGCAATTCGAGATTACGTCCGCTGATGGGCAGCGTCAACACGGATTGCGTATCCGAAACAGTCAACTGGGAAACCGCTGCCCAAGCAACCGAATGTGACCCTGCATACACCTGGAACCCTTGACGTTACGTGACCTGAGTCATAGAGTGCTTTCACTATTCAATAACTAGATTCCGCATTGTGGAATCAGTACGAAGTGGAGATCCACGATGCAGACGACTTCATCAGTCGGCGTCACTGAGACTCCGGGAGACAAGGACGCAGGTGGCCCCAACCACCCGGTCGTGGGCAACACCGACCTCTGCGCCATTGCTTCCGAAGCATCAGGCCGTACCATCAGCCCCAGTCTTTACAACATCGACCTCGCTCCCACCAAGGCCAAGGGCCGCAAGTGGACCAGCTACAGCATCTTTACCCTCTGGGCCAACGACGTCCACAGCCTGGGTAATTATGCCTTCGCCATCGGCCTGTTCTCCCTTGGTTTGGGCGGCTGGCAGATTCTGGTGGCCCTCGGAATCGGCGCCATCCTCCTTTTCGCCCTCCTGAACTTCTCGGGGTTCATGGGCGAAAAGACCGGCGTACCCTTCCCGGTCATGAGCCGCATCAGCTTCGGCATCCGGGGAGCACAGATTGCCAGCCTCGTCCGCGGTGCCGTTGCCGTGGCGTGGTTCGGTATCCAGACCTACCTGGCTTCGGTGGTCCTCCGCGTCATGCTGGTGGCCATGGCCCCTGGCCTGAAGGACCTGGACAGCAACTCCATCCTTGGCCTCTCCACCTTGGGGTGGCTCTCCTTCGTGGCGCTGTGGATTGTCCAGCTGGTCATCGTCAGCTTCGGCATGGAGATGATCCGTAAATACGAGGCCTTTGCCGGCCCCGTCATCCTGGTGACCATGGCTGCGATCGCGGTGTGGGTCTTCATCGAAGCCGGCGGAGCCATCCAGTGGAGCGGCATCAAGGGCCTGGAAGGCACCGAAATGTGGCTCACCATCTTTGCCGGTGGTGCACTGTGGGTTTCCATCTACGGAACGTTCGTCCTGAACTTTTGCGACTTCACGCGTTCTTCGGCTTCCAAGAAGTCGATCGTCAAGGGCAACTTCTGGGGCATCCCCATCAACATGCTGGTCTTCGGCGCAATCGTCGTGGTCATGGCCGGTGGGCAGTACAAGATCAACGGCACTGTCATCGAGAGCCCCTCGGACATCGTCCAGAGCATCCCGAACACGCTCCTGCTGGTCCTGGCTTGCCTCGCCCTGCTGATCCTGACCGTCGCCGTGAACCTGATGGCCAATTTCGTGGCTCCGGTCTACGCCCTGACCAACTTGTTCCCGCGGCACCTGAACTTTCGCAAGGCGGCGTGGGTCAGCGGAACCATTGGCCTGGTGATCCTCCCGTGGAACCTCTACAACAACCCGATTGTGATCGTGTACTTCCTAGGTGGCCTCGGTGCGCTGCTTGGCCCGCTGTTCGGCGTGGTCATGGCCGACTACTGGCTGGTCCGCCGCGGCAAGGTCAACGTCCCCGAGCTCTATACCGAGGACCCCAAGGGTGCCTACTTCTACAAGCGCGGTGTGAACCCGAAAGCAATCATCGCGATGCTTCCGGCAGCCGGCCTCGCCATCGCTATCGCCTTCATTCCCGGGCTGGCAGCAGCTGCACCGTTCGCGTGGTTCATCGGAGCCGGCGTCGCCGCCCTGACGTACTTCGCTGTAGCGGATAAGAAGCAGGTCCACGAGGACGTTTCCGGCGAGCCGATCGCTGTCGCCAGCACCCACTGACTCACCGAACATCAAGGCGTCGCCCGTACTCCCCGGTTCATCGGGCAGGACGGGCGCTGCCGTTGAGAGGAACCCCCATGCGCATCCTTGTCGCAAACGTCAACACCACCCAGTCCATGACGGACTCCATCGCAGCCCAGGCCCGTGCGGTGGCCGCTCCTGGTACCGAGATCATCGGTATCACCCCGCCTTTCGGCGCAGACTCCTGCGAGGGAAACTTTGAGAGCTACCTCGCCGCGATCGCCGTCATGGATGCCGTGGTCAACTACCCCGAGCCTTTCGATGCCGTCATCCAGGCCGGCTATGGCGAGCACGGCCGCGAGGGCCTCCAGGAACTCCTGGATGTCCCGGTGGTCGATATTACTGAGGCCGCAGCCAGCACCGCGATGTTCCTGGGCCACAAGTATTCGGTGGTCACCACACTGGACCGCGCGGTGCCGCTCATCGAGGACCGCCTCAAACTCGCCGGCCTGGATGCGCGCTGCGCTTCTGTGAGGGCCAGTGGCATGGCCGTGCTGGAACTCGAGGAATTCCCGGAGCGTGCTGTCGAGGCGATCGTGGGCCAGGCCGAGGAAGCAGTGAACAGTGACAAAGCCGAAGTGATCGTCCTCGGCTGCGGCGGCATGGCCGGACTCGACGAGGAGATCCGCCAGCGCACCGGCGTCCCCGTTGTGGACGGAGTGGCCGCAGCAGTCACCATTGCCGAGTCCCTGGTCCGCCTTGGCCTGTCCACGTCCAAGGTCAGGACATATGCCACGCCGCGTCCGAAGACTGTCATAGGCTGGCCGATAACCTCCGCCCAAGCAACCTCAGCCCAAGCAACCTCAGCCCAGCCTGCCGACGCCGCACGCTGACGCTGCCACCAGCATTTCCCCGAAAGGCCACCACATGACTGACTCCAGCCCGCCCACAGACCCGAGGGTCGCCGTCGTCACCGGGGCAGGTTCGGGGATCGGGCGGGCCGTCGCCCGGCTGATGCTCGCCGAGGGTTACCGCGTTGCGCTGGCCGGGCGTCGTGAGGCGCAACTGCTGGAGACTGCCGGCGACCATCCGGAGGCGCTTGCGGTTCCGTGCGACGTGACAGCACCCGACGACGTCGCGCGCCTTTTCGCGGAGGTCCGCCAGCGCTGGGGCCGGGTTGATGTGCTGTTCAACAACGCAGGGATCTTTGGGCCGGCCGGAGACGTCGGCGAGATCAGTGTGGACGACTGGAATGCGACGCTGCAGGTTAATGTGACCGGCTCCATGCTGTGTGCCGCCGAAGCTGTGCGGACCATGAAAGCCCAAGAGCCCCGGGGTGGCCGCATCATCAACAACGGCTCCATTTCGGCGCATTCGCCCAGGCCCAGGTCTGTGGCGTACACCGTGACCAAGCATGCGATGACGGGCCTGACCAAGAGCATCGAGCTCGACGGTCGGGAGTTTGGCATCACCTGCGGGCAGATCGACATCGGTAATACCCGCACCGAAATCATGGACACCATCGGCGTGGGCTCCGGGGCGCTGCAGGCCGACGGCAGCCGGAAGGTGGAGCCCATGTTCCCCGTGGACGACGCCGCCCGGGCTGTGCTGATGATGGCCAACATGCCGGCGTCGGCCAGCGTGGGTTCCCTGGTGGTAACGGCTGCCGGTATGCCGTTCGTAGGCCGCGGCTAGCGTCAATCACCCGTCCCGCGTGAGTGCTCGCGTACCGCCACCACCCACTTTGATTTCTGAATGCCCGTGACACGCCTGCGAAGGGGTGTGTCGCGGGCATTTCTGCGCCAAAGGCGGTGATGGAGGAACGGGCACCCGTCCTCCAAACCGAATGTGACTTCCACAATACGGAATAACATTTTCCCCTTGCGGAATGGTGTGAGCGGGATTACATTTGAAAAACCCCCTCAAAATGTGGGGCTGTTCCCAACTGATTGGTTCAGATCAATGAAGATCCCAGACTCCGCGGCGCTGAAGGCGAGTTCGGCCCCGCAGAAGAAAAAGCGGCTGTACCAGTCGCTCTTTTTTCAAATCCTGATCGCCGTCGTCGCAGGTGTACTCATCGGTCATTTTTGGCCGACCATTGGGTCAGCCCTCCGGCCACTGGGCGATGGATTCATTCAACTCATCAAAATGATCATCGCTCCGCTGATTTTCCTCGTGATCGTCACGGGCATCTCGGCAGTGGGCGACGTCAAGGCGGTCGGAAGGGTCGGGGTCAAGGCGCTCCTGTACTTCACCGGCGCCACTCTTTTCGCCCTCGTCTTCGGGCTCATCGTCGGAAATATCGTTCAGCCTGGTGCTGGCCTTAATATCGACCCCGCTACGCTCTCCCAGGACGCCCTGAACGCCAAGACCGGAAACGCGCCTCCCAAGGACGCCGCAGCGTTCATCCTGGACGTCATTCCCGTCAGCGTGATCGGTGCTTTTGCCAACAACAGCCTGCTTCAGGTGCTGTTCTTCTCAGTCTTCTTCGGCGCCGCCATTGTGGTCATTGGCCGCGAGCGTTGCCTGCCGGTCATCAGCCTCATGGAAACCGTCCTGGAGCTGATCTTCAAGATCATGTCCTGGATCATGAGGGTGGCCCCCATCGGTGCCTTCGGTGCCATGGCCTTCATCATTGGCCAGTACGGGATCAGCACCCTGAGCACATATGCCCTCCTGATTGCTGCCTGCTACGGAGCA
Source organism: Arthrobacter sp. WCS2018Hpa-7 (assembly GCF_031843805.1). Lineage (NCBI taxonomy): Bacteria > Bacillati > Actinomycetota > Actinomycetes > Micrococcales > Micrococcaceae > Arthrobacter > Arthrobacter sp. WCS2018Hpa-7. The sequence goes on along the minus strand of NZ_JAVTJB010000039.1, from coordinate 15,380 downwards.
GCCATTATCTTCATCGGCTTGCTGTTCGTGGTGGCGTGGGGCTTCGCCCGCGTTCCGCTGTGGCAGTTCCTCAAGTACACCCGTGAAGAGTTCCTGCTGGCGCTGGGCACTGCGTCCACCGAAGCAGTGATGCCGCGCATCATGACCAAGCTGACCAACGCCGGTTGTTCCCGTGCCACCACCGGCCTGGTAGTTCCTACCGGCTATTCCTTCAACCTCGACGGCGCCGCGATCTACCTTTCGATTTCGCTGCTGTTCCTGGCACAGGCGTTCGGCCACAATCTTGATCTCGGCCAGCAGCTGGCTGCCCTGGGTGTGCTGCTCCTGACCTCCAAGGGCATGGCGGGCGTACCGGGTTCGTCCTTCCTGGCACTCTCCGCTACCGCTGCCGCCCTCGGTATCTTCCCGGTTGCCGGCGTCGCCCTCCTTCTCGGAGCCGACCGCCTCATGGACTCCATGCGCGTCGTAGTGAACCTGCTCGGCAACTGTGTGGCAACGTTCGTGGTCGCCAAATGGGAAGGCCAGTTCGACCGCAGCGTTATGCTCCGCGCTTTCAACGGTGAGATCACCAACGAGGACACGGCCATCATGCTCGGCAAGGAAGACGTCTATGCACAGCAGGAACTGGATCGCATCAGCGGTGGCCAGGAGCCCTCGCCGAAGTTCCGCGGCGGTCCTGCCGCCAGCGACATCCCGCAGTTCGAGATGAGCAAGAAGGGGCAGTCAACAACCCCGGTCTGCCCGGACTAACCGGATAGTTTTGTACAGCTGATGCCCTTAAGACACGGTCTTAGGGGCATCAGCTGTACAAAAACTCCCTAGAGCGGGAGCAGTTCGGAGAGGTTCGCGCGCAGGCCGGACGCGGTCACCCGGTGGGTTGAAACCGCGTCCGCCCACGACAGACTGCCGGTCACCAACGAAAGCCACGTGGCGGCGTCGCACTCGATCACGTTCGGGGGAGTTCCGCGCGTGTGGCGGGGACCCTCCACACATTGGGTGACGCCGAAGGGCGGCACCCGGACCTCCACCGAATTGCCGGGCGCGCGGGCGGTGACTTCCTCCAGGGAGTAGCGGACCGCCGTCGCAATTAACGAGCGCGACGGCGCGTTCCCGGCGGCGGCACCCGGTGAACCGGCGGCAGCACCGGAAGGTTCGACGGCGGCCCGCCAGGCTGCCAGCGCGGCGCGGCCTTCCTCAATGTCGACGCGGCGTCGTGCAACGGCCAAGGGTTCTCTCCTCAGAGATCTAGTCGAGCAGGGCTGAGACAGCGTGGCCCAGCCGGATTTTGCCCACGGTGCGTCCGCCCCCGAGGACGGGCTCCACTACTCGTTCCAGGACATTGGAAACGGCCGGGATGTCCACGGCGCCACTCACGGCCAGGAGGGTGAGCCCCACCAAGGACGTGGCGCGGAGGTTCCCGTCCAGCATCTTCACGGCCACCGTTGCGCCGGTGGATGTGGCCAGGACCAGAATGCCCTCGGCCCCGATTTTGGCCAGGACCTCGAGTTCTTCCATGACGATCGTGTTGGACTCGCCCGTTCCTTGGACGGCCCAGGGGTAGTCGAGCATGGAGGTGGCGATGGTGGCAGCCCGGGCGTTGGACGTTTTATCCCCCGGGGACTTGGCCAAACGGGAGTACGCACGGGCCAGTCCGGTCAGCGAGATGGCGGCAACGGGAGCGCCGCAACCGTCGATTCCCAGGTGGGAGATGGTTTCGCCGCTGTATTCCTCAATGACGGACCGGACTCTCTGCTGGAGGGGGTGGTTCGGCTCAAGGTAGCTGCGGAGGTCCCAGCCGTTTTCGGTACAGGCCCAGAGGAAAGCGGCGTGCTTGCCGGAGCAGTTGAAGGCCAGCTTGGACTGGCCACGTTCGGACCGGACCAGCCAGTTGCGGGCAGTCTCGTCCTGCGGCCAAGCGGTGGGGCACTGGAGGTTCTCTTCCTTCACGCCCGCCGCTTTGAGCATTCCCTCCACAACGTCCATGTGATCCAGGGATCCGGTGTGGCTGCCGCACGCAACAGCAACCTGTGCGCCACGCAGGGGCACACCGGACTGCATGGAGGCCAGGGCTTGGAAGGGCTTGAGGGTGGAGCGGGCCAGGATGGGGGCATCGATGTCACCAAGACGGGTGACCACCGAGCCGTCGCCGGCGAGAACAACGGCCGCGCCGATGTGACGGGACTCAATAAAGCCACTTCGTTCGATCACTGCCAGTTCCACCGCGGACTCAACGTTGAACGTTTCATGCGAACTCATGGGCATAAGCCAAGTCTAGGGCGCGGCAGGGTCCGGTGAATGACACAGCTTAGGCCGCGCGCCCTTCACAAAGTACCCTTGAGGACTGTGAAGGTACTCGTCATTGGCCCAGGCGGCCGCGAACACGCCATTGTCCGCTCTCTGCTTGAAGATCCCAACGTTTCCGAGGTCCACGCGGCCCCGGGCAACGCGGGCATCAGCAAACTCGTTCCCACCCATGCGATTGACGGGAACAACCCGGAAGCCGTGTCTGCCCTCGCCACCAAGCTGGGCGTGGACCTGGTTGTCGTAGGACCCGAGGCGCCGCTGGCTGCCGGTGTGTCCGACGCCGTCCGCGAAGCCGGCATCCCGGTGTTCGGTCCCAGCAAGGAAGCTGCCCAGCTGGAGGCTTCCAAGGCCTTCGCCAAGCAGATCATGGCCGAAGCCAACGTCCCTACGGCCATGGCCCGTGTGGCCACCAATGCCGAAGAGGCTGCAGACGCCCTGGACACGTTCGGCGCACCGCACGTCGTTAAGGACGACGGCCTGGCCGCCGGCAAGGGCGTGGTGGTCACCAAGGACCGCGCCGAAGCCCTGGCACACGCCCAAGCGTGCTTCGACGCCGGTGGAACCGTGGTCATCGAGGAGTTCCTCGACGGCCCCGAGGTTTCCCTGTTCGTCCTCTGCGACGGCCGCACCACCGTCCCGCTCTCCCCGGCGCAGGACTTCAAGCGCATCTTCGACAACGACGAAGGCCCCAACACCGGCGGCATGGGCGCGTACACCCCGCTTGAGTGGGCTCCTGCAGGGCTGGTCCAGGAAGTCATCGACCGCGTGGCGCAGCCCACCGTGGACGAGATGGCCCGCCGCGGCACCCCCTTTGTCGGCGTGCTCTACTGCGGCCTGGCACTGACCTCGCGCGGTACCCGCGTCATTGAGTTCAACGTCCGCTTCGGCGATCCCGAGACACAGGCTGTCCTGGCCCGCCTCAAGACCCCGCTCGGGGCGCTGCTGCTGGCAGCTGCCAAGGGCGAACTGGACACCGCAGAAGAGCTGCGCTGGTCCAAGGACACTGCAGTCGCCGTCGTCGTGGCCGCCGAAAACTATCCTGACGCGCCCCGCACCGGCGACCGTATCCGCGGCCTGAAGAAGGTTGACGAGTTGGACGGCGTTCACGTGGTCCACGCCGGCACCAAACTGGATGACGAAGGCAAGGTGGTCTCCGCAGGTGGTCGCGTCCTGGCCGTTGTTGCGCTCGGTTCGGATCTGGTGGAGGCCCGCGAAAAAGCGTACGACGGCGTCGAGCTGGTTCAGCTTGAAGGCTCACAGTTCCGTACGGACATCGGAGGCAAAGCCGCACGCGGCGAAATCCGCGTGCCGTACACCGCCACCGGCACCATCCCGAAAGTGCAGGCCTGAGCATGACTGACGGCATCCCCACGGGCGGCTTTGAAACTGAAACGTTGGACTTGCCGGGTTGGACGCACGTCTACTCCGGCAAGGTCCGCGACCTCTACGTCCCGGCCGACGAAGCCATCACGGAGAAGATCGGCCAGGAGTGCGTGCTGGTTGTGGCCAGTAACCGCATCAGCGCGTACGACCACGTGTTGAGCAGCGAAATCCCGGACAAGGGCCGCGTCCTGACCCAGCTGAGCCTGTGGTGGTTCGACCAGTTGGACGTTGAGCACCACGTGCTGGCGTCCACGGTTGATGGTGGCGTTCCTGCCGCCGTCGAGGGCCGGGCCATGATCTGCAAGAAGCTGGACATGTTCCCGGTGGAGTGCATTGCCCGCGGCTACCTCACTGGCTCCGGCCTGGTGGAGTACAAGGAATCCGGCACGGTCTGCGAGATCCCGTTGCCCGAAGGCCTCGTGGATGGTTCCCGCCTGGACGAAGCCCTGTTCACGCCGTCGGCCAAGGCCGAGGTGGGCGAGCACGACGTCAACATCACCTACGACGACGTCGTGGCCATGGTGGGCGACGACATCGCAGCCCGCCTCAGCGAGCTGACTTTGAAGATCTACACCCGCGCCGAGGAGATAGCCCGCGAACGCGGCATCATCCTGGCCGACACCAAGGTGGAGTTCGGCATTGATGCAGCCACTGGCATCATCACGCTGGGCGACGAAGTCCTGACCCCGGATTCTTCACGGTTCTGGGACGCGTCCACGTACGCGCCGGGCAAGTCGCAGCCCTCCTATGACAAGCAGTACGTCCGCGACTGGCTGACGTCAGCCGAGTCCGGCTGGGACAAGTCCTCCGACACTCCGCCGCCGGCATTGCCCGCCGAGGTAGTGGAGCGCACCCGCGCGCGTTACGTGGAGGCTTACGAGAAGCTGACGGGCCGCACCTTCGCCTAGGCACCCAACTGAGTCGCAACTAAGCGCGTTTTGACCACTCAAAACGCGCTTAGTGCGACTTACTTGGGTTAAATCAGGCTTCCGAGTGTTCTTTCGCGGCACGGCGCTCGGCCAGGCGGATCTCGAGGACGGCATCCATGGCTTGCTGGACCCTGTCTGAGGCTCCGGCAGCGCTGAAGTCGTGCTGGGCCTCTTCGAGGAACTGCAGTGCCTCAGAGGCTTCGCCGGCGGCTTTCAAGGACTTGCCGAGCAGCAGCGACACTTCGCCGGCCGTGTGCCTGGCCAGGACCTTGCGGTCTGCATGGATTTCGCGGAGTTTGTCGACGGCGGCCGGAATGTCACCGGTCAGGTACAGCCAGCGGGCGCGGATGAAGGCGACCTCCAGCTGGTCGGTCTTGTTTCCGCCCACAATGGACAGCGCGAGTTCCGCACGCTCAATGGCGGAGAGGGTTTCCGGTTCCACGATCCCCGAGGACAGGCGGACCGCTGCGGATGCTTTGTTGAAGCGGGCCCACAGTTCGATGTCGTTGGCGGGGGAGAGGAGCTTGGCTGCGCGCTCGTGGTGCTTGATGCCCTCCACATAGTCGTGGCGCATGAAGGCCACGTTGCCCACCACCCAGGCCACTTCGCCTGCGAGTTGGGACATGGAGTGCTCGTCCATGTGCTCGATCATGGCCAGGCAGTACGTCCACGCTTCGTCCAGCTTGCCGCTCTCGGCAAGCGCGCCGATCAGCGCGCGGTGCGCGCCGATGATGAGCGTGGATCCCTTGGGCAGCTGCTCGCTGAGCTTGACGGCTTGCTTGGCATGCTCGACGGCGGTGGCCAGCTGACCTTGTCCGTGACACACCGCGGCAAGCATCTGCCAGGCGCGTACTCCCAGACCGGCGGATTCGGTGGCCATGGGGTGTTCCAGGAGGTGCTCAACGATTTGCTGGCATTCCTTCAGCTGCCCCTGCTTCATGACGCATTCGGCCTGCATGTACGTCATGTTCCACCAAGCGCTGTTGTTCTTGGCCTCGAGGGCGATCTGCGCGGCGGTGGCGGCGTGGCTGGCGGCAAGTTGGTAGTCCCGGAGGTCCCAGGCTTGCCGGGCGTAGAGCCCGGCGAGGACGTACTCGGCGTCGCTCACGGAAACGGGTTGGCTCCACGCTTCCAAGGCTTTGGGCGCGAGTTCAAGCCGGCGTGCCAGTTCTTCGATGACCTCAGCCGTTGGTTCTCGACGGCCTGTTTCGAGCAGCGAAATGTAGCTGGGCGAATACAGGTTTTTGCCGAGTTCTGCCTGCGTTAACCCACGTTCGAGCCGTTCGGCACGTAGCTTCTCGCCGAATCCGTTTCCCACGGGTCCCTCCTACAGGTGTCTTTTGACCAAAACCTTGACAGTCTCTGTGGAAAACATTTTACAATGTATGTCAACAGGGACCGTGCAATTTCCGTAACGAATCCGACTCGCATTGGGGTACTACATCATGTTCAAGAAAATCATTGCTTCAGTAGCCGTGGCGGGCGCACTGACGTTCGCGGTCGCGGCTCCCGGTGTCGTCTCTGCTGCTCCCGCAGCCGATTCCAGCACTGTCAGTGCTATTGGCAACTGGCCCGATCCTATGCGCGCAAGCGTCACAGCACCGAGCAAGGACACGACCACCGTCGAACCGACATATTCAACCATGTCGATCGGCAACTGGCCGGATCCCATGTAAATCAATTGTAGTAAAAGAAACCCCGGAGCGTGACGAGCGATGCTCCGGGGTTTTCTTTTTGCCCATTCGCAAGGGCAGAGAAATACAAAAGAGGGTCTTCCATGTGGAAGACCCTCTTTGTTTTGGTCGGGATGACAGGATTTGAACCTGCGACCTCTTCGTCCCGAACGAAGCGCGCTACCAAGCTGCGCTACATCCCGATCCGCTGCGAAAGCAACTGTTCAAGAATAGCCGAAACGTCCCGTGATGCGAAATCGAGGAGCCGGTGTGCCTCGTCACAGCCGCAGGGCCGCGAAAGCTACACCAGGGAGTCCCGCCAAGCCCCGTGCAGCTGGGCAAAGCGCCCGCCTCCACTGATCAACTCGGCGGGCGTTCCGTCCTCCACGATGCGGCCGTCGTGGACCACCAGAACCCTGTCGGCTGTCTCTACGGTGGAGAGGCGGTGGGCGATGATGATTGCTGTGCGGGCGGAGTTCCCGCCGGCTACGCCTTCCAGGAGCTGGGCGAGGCCCTGCTGAACCATCCGCTCGGACGGAATGTCCAGGGAGGACGTTGCTTCGTCAAGGATCAGCACGGCCGGTGCGGCCAGGAAGGCCCGGGCGAAACCAATGAGCTGTCGTTGGCCTGAAGACACGCGCCCGCCGCGCTTGTTGACGTCCGTGTCGTAGCCCTCGGGCAGGCTGGTGATGAACTCGTGGGCTCCCACAGCGGCCGCAGCAGCTTCAATCTCGGCCCTCGACGCCTCAGGCCGGCCCAACGCGATGTTGTCCGCCACGGAGCCACTAAACAGGAACGCTTCCTGGGTCACCATGACTACCGCACGGCGGAGGTCGGTAGTCGCCAGGTCCCGTAGGTCCACCCCATCCAAGGTGATGGAACCGGACGTGACGTCATAGAAGCGGGCCACGAGCTTAGCCAGCGTGGACTTGCCGGCACCTGTCTGGCCCACCAGCGCGATAGTTTGTCCCGCCGGGATGTGCAGATCCAGGGTAGGAACAACCACGTGGCCGTCGCTGTAGCCAAACTCCACGCCCTTGAAGTCGATCTCACCCCGGGAACTCTTCAACGGCACCGGGTTCTTGGGCGGACGGACCGTGGGAACTTCTTCGAGGAGCCCGGATACCTTCTCCAATGCTGCCTGTGCGCTCTGGAAGGAGTTGTAGAACATCGCCATCTGGTCCACCGGCTGGAAGAACCGCTTGGTGGACAGGATGAGGGCCAACAGGACGCCGACGGCGAGATCGCCACCCAGGACGCGGAAGCCACCCAACAGCAGGACCACGGCGACGCAGACGTTGCCGATCAGCACCAGGCCCGGCTGGAAAATGCCGTTCAGGTTGATGGAGCGGACGGTGTTCTTACGGTAATCCTCAGCCAACTCGCCGTACCGGTCAGCGTTTTCGGGCTCCTTGCGGAAGGCCTTCACAGCGCGGATGCCGGTCATGGTCTCCACGAAGTGGACGATCAACCTGGCAGACACCACCCGTGATTCGCGGAAGGCGATCTGCGAGTGCTTCTGGTACCAACGGGCCAGGAAGAACATGGGTACGCCGGCAGCCAGCATGATCAAACCGCTGCGCCAATCCAGCGCAAACACCGTGACTGCCGTGAAGAGCATGAACAGCATGCCTGATGCCAAAGAGCTGACACCGGAGTCCAGGAGTTCGCGGAGTGCTTCAAGGTCCGAGGTCTGCCGGGCAATGATGCGCCCGGACGTGTATTTCTCGTGGAACTCAAGGCTCAGCCGCTGCGTGTGCCGGAAAACGCGCAGCCGGAGATCCAGGAGCATGGCTTGACTCAGCCGGGCCGTGGAGGTCACGTACAGCGCAGTCATGCCGGCGGTGGCGATCGCAGCGGCCAGGTACAGGGCTCCGGCCCACACCAAGGGGCCGTTATTGCCCGACTGGAGCGCGGGAAGGGCGTTGTCAATGCCGAAGGCGATCAGTGCGGGCCCGGCAACGCGGGTGAGCTGCGAGACCACCACCATCACGATCGTCAGCCAGAAACGCAACCGAACCGGGCGGATGAGCGAGGCAAGCAAGGCGAGCGACCGGCGTCGTACGGCTTTGCTGTCTGCTTTGGTGAGGAGCGTGTTGTCCTCGTTGGCGGTTCCAAACGTTGCGGCACTCACCGGCGGGCCTCCTCTGCTTCTTCGAGCTCGTCCAGTTCGGTGTCCAGGTCCTTGGGACCGGTGTCCAGGCTGGCGATGACGTAGCGGTAATGATCGTTGTCGGCCAGCAGTTCCGTATGGGTCCCGACGGCGGTGATGGTTCCGTTTTCGAGCAACGCCACCCGGTCCGCCAGAGCCACAGTGGAAGGGCGGTGCGCGACGATCAACGTGGTGGTCTCGCGCAGGACTTCCCGCAAACGGGCCTCTACGCGTTCCTCGGTGTTCACGTCCAGCGCGGACAGGGGATCGTCCAGGACCAGGACCCTCGGCTTGGCAGCGATGGCACGGGCCAGGGCAATGCGCTGGCGTTGGCCGCCGGAGAGGCTTAACCCCTCTTCGCCGATGAGCGTGTCCACGCCGTCGGGCAACGAGTAGGCAAACTGGGCCTGCGCTACGTCCAGGGCTTCATCCAAGGCGGCGTCGCTCGGATCGGGAGCGCCCAGGAGAACGTTGTCGCGCACCGAACTGGAGAACAACGTGGTGTCCTCGAAGGCCACGGCGACGATCCTGCGGAGCTCGTCAATGTCGTAGGCGCGGACATCCACGCCGTCGATGGTCACGGCGCCCTGGGTCACGTCGTACAGGCGGGGGACCAGTTGGAGCATGGCACTCTTGCCGCTGCCGGTGATGCCCACCAGGGCCATGGTCTCGCCCGGACGGATATCCAGGGTGAGGTCGTGCAGGAGCGAACCGCCGTCGTCGAACCCGAAACCCGCATGCTCAAAGCGCAAGGCGCCCTTTACCGTTTCCGGCACCGTGGCCTGGCTCGGCGAGGTGATGGTGTTCTCCGTGTCCATAACTTCGAAATGGCGGTCCAGGGCGGTCTTCGCGGTCAGTGCCATGGCAAGGAGCATGCCCGAGAATTCCACGGGCGTGGCCACCACGGCGGCGGTTGCGAAGAAGGCCACCAGCGCGCCGATGCTCAGCTCCCCGCTGGCTGCGAGCATGATGCCCACCACCAAACCGACGCCCAAGGCCAGCTCCGGAAGGAGCGTGACCACCAAAGTGAAGCCGGCTTGCTGCTTGGCCTTCGCGATCTCGGTCTGCCGAAGTTCCTCGGCCTGGCCGTTGAAGTTTTCCAGCGCTTCGCGGCTGCGGCCGAAAGCCTTCAGGACACGGATGCCGTGGACGGATTCCTCCACGGTGGTGGCGAGGTCGCCGGCCTGGTCCTGGCTCAGGCGGGTGACCAGGCTGAAGCGGCGGCGGAAGCGGAAGGAGTTGATCATGATCGGCACAGCCGCGCCCAGGAAAATCAGCGCCAGTTGCCAGCTCATGGAGAACATCACGCCAACGCCGATGATCACCGTCAGGGTGGTGACCACCAGCATGATCGCGCCGAAGGCCATCCAGCGGCGCAGGAAGCTCAGGTCCGTCATGGCACGGGAGAGCAGCTGGCCCGAACCCCAGCGGTCGTGGAACGCCACGGTGAGCTGTTGCAGGTGGCCGTACAGGGTCACGCGCATCCTGGTCTCAACGGTGGTGGCCGGGTTGATGACGAACTGCCGGCGCAAAGCCACCAGGCCGGCTTCAGCCACACCCAACGCAAGAATCACGACGGCGGCGATCCAGACTGCGTCCGTGGAACCGCCGGGCTGCAAAGAGTTGTTGACGAGGACCCGCAGTACCTGCGGGATCGTCAGTGCAACAATGCTCGCGAGCAAGGCGCAGATCAGGCCCATGAACAGGCGGGGGAGGATGGGCCGCACATGAGGGTACAGGCGGCCGACGGAGGTGAAAAATGACGTTTGCTTGGACATGCCCGCTTCTCAACAGCTGGATCTTCAGATGGTGCGGAGGTAGTTTCCCGTAGCAACTACCCTATGCCATGGCGTGATTCGTTTCACAGGCCAACGCAACGTAGGTGAAATGTTTGACCCAGTTATTGAGGATCGTAATGATCCCTCGGCGTTTAGCTGCGTGCCGTGAGGGTGAGCAGGACTGCCTCCGGGCGGCAGGCGATACGGACCGGTGCGAAGCGCGAGGTGCCGATGCCGCCGGAGACGTTCACCGGTGTGGTGAATTCATTGCTTTCCCAGTCGTGGAGGCCCTTGGCGCGCCACGTAGGGAGGTCGCAGTTGGAGACCAAAGCGCCGTAGCCGGGGATGCAGATCTGACCGCCATGCGTGTGGCCGGCGAGGATCAGGTCTGCTCCGGCTTCGGTGAAGTGGTCCAGCACGCGCTGGTACGGGGCGTGGATGACGCCCACCTTCAGGTGGGGGCGCGCATCCTGGTTGACGGTGCCGCGGGGCCAGCCGGCGTAGCGTTCCCGTTTGAGGTGCGGGTCGTCGATTCCGGAGAAATCGAAGCGCAGTCCGTTGAGGATTACTGACTGGGCGCGGTTGGTGAGATCGATCCACCCGCCCATGCCGAACGCAGAGCGGAGCTTTGGCCAGTCGAGCTTGATAGGTTCAGTTTTGAGCTTTGACGGCCCGCGGAAATATCCCGCCGGGTTCTTGATTCTTGGCGCGTAGTAGTCATTGGATCCCGGCACGAAAACGCCTGGGAATTCCAGCAGCGGGCGCAGGGCCTGGATCAAGGGGTCGACGGCTTTGATGTGGCTCAGGTTGTCGCCGGTGTTGACCACAAGGTCGGGTTTCAGATCCGCCAACGACTGGAGCCACTGGGCCTTCTTGTCCTGACCTGGAACGAAGTGGATATCGCTCAGGTGGAGGACCCGGAACGGCGCTGAGCCCTCAGGGAGGATCGGCAGGGTTTCGTGGCGGACCTCGAACTGGTCCTTCTCCCACCAGCCATAGGCAGCTGCTGCCGCGCCGGCTGTTGCACCGAGGGCTGTAGTGACGGCGAAACCGCGCCCGACGGTGCGGACGCGGTTTGCCAGTGAATCACGGAAGGACACTCTTAGTCCTTATCGTTGTTGCCGTTGCCGTTATTGCCACTGTTCCCGTTGCCGCCGTTTCCGTTACCGGAGGACGGTGCGGGGTTCGGCGTGGTGGGTGCCGGCGTCGTGTTGCGCTGCGGGGCTGCCGTGCCCAGCAGGTTGGACGGCGGCTGCTGGAACGGGTTGGTGCCGTAGGCCGGGGCAACCGACAACATGTAGTTGGTGAACTGCGGACCGGCAATCATGTAACCGTCGATGGCCGGGTAGAACTTGCCGTTGACGGTCAGATTGCGACCGGGACGGAGCTGGTTGTCCAACGGGTCGCCGAACCAAGAGGCCGTTGCCAGACCGGTGGTGTAACCCACAACCCAAGTTGAACCGTTGGAGTCGTTGGTACCCGTCTTGGCGGCAACCGGGAAGTTGCCCTTCGTGGAAAGCGACGGGCGGATCAGCGAACCCGACCCTGCATTGAGTACTTCCTGCATGGCGTACGCAACGCCACGGGCAACCTCGGGCTTTACCGCGTCCTTACAGTTGGAGGACTGGGCCGGCAGTTCAGCGCCCGACTGGTCCTTCACCGATGTGATGGCGATCGGTTCGCAGTATTTGCCGTCAGCGGCGAAGGTCGCGAAAGCGGCGGCCATGGTCAGGGGCGCAGTCTGAGTAGCACCGATCAGGTTGGACAGCGTGGTCATCGGAACCTTGGGGTTCGGATCAGTGACCTTGCCCGTGTCATCGCGGCTCGGGAGTCCACCGTGGATGCCGGTGGCATCCACGATGCCCTGAATACCGCAAAGGTCAACCTGGGCTGCCGAAGCAAACGTCGCGGTGTTGATGGAGTTCATGAGGCCGTAAAGGACGGTCATGTTCCGGTAGTAGCCCTCATCCGAGTTCTGGAGGTCGAAGCTACCGGCCACGTTCCTGTCGTAGAACCCATTCACCGGTGTGGAGCAGGTGTTCCGCCAAGGGAAGTTCACACCGTACCTACGGACGCTCGCGTTGATGTTCTGGTTCATCGACTTGCCCTCGTTCAGCCATTGGGCGAACGTAAACGGTTTCATCGTCGAGCCTGGTTGGAAGCCACCGATGCCGTTGAGGTCGTTGCCGTTGGCGTCCAGGACGTCAACGTTGAAGTTCTGGGTCTGATCGAACTTGCCCTCTTGAGGCAGCCAGACGGTGTTCTGGGCCATGCTGACGATCTGGCCCGTACCCGGCTGGACGGAGGTGATCGAGGCCCCCCACTTGTCCGGGTTGGCGCCGGCCGTGGCATCAACCTGCTGCTGTGCCACAGTCTGGGCGGTGGGATCAAGGGTGGTCTGGATGGTGAGGCCGCCACGCTGGACGCGCTTGATGCGCTCTTCCGTGGTGTCACCGTACGCCGGGTTGTTGAAGAGCAGGTGAAGGACGTAGTCACAGAAGTACGGCGCCATGGTGGCGTACGCGCAACCCTGACGGGCGGGAGTGACCTTGGTAGTGACCGGGGTGGCAACGGCTTCGTCGTACTCAGCCTGCGTGATCTTGCCCTGGTTCACCATGGCAGCGAGCACAAGGTCGCGGCGCTTCTGCGCGTTGTCCGGGTTCGCGATGGGATCGAACGCCGAGGGGCTGTTCACGAGGCCGGCCAGGAGGGCGGCCTGCGGAAGTGTCAGGTCCTTGGCGGTGGTGCTGAAGAAGAATTTGGAGGCAGCTTCGATTCCGTAAGCGTCACGGTTGAAGAAAACGATGTTGAGGTAGCCCTCGAGGATCTGCTCCTTGGAGAACTTCTTCTCCAGGGCGATGGCGAGCTTCATTTCGCGGAGCTTGTCGCCCACGCCCTTGCCGCCACCATTGAGCTTGACGTCTTCTTCGCGGTCGGACGCCACCAGGGACTCGTTGATGACGTTGTTCACGTACTGCTGCGTGATGGTGGACGCGCCCTGCTTGTTGCCGCGGGCGGTGCTGACAATGGCTCGCATGATGCCGGTGGTGTCGATGCCGCCGTGCTCATAGAAACGGCTGTCCTCGATCGCGATGACAGCGTCCTTGATGAACGGGCTCATCGAATCCAGGGGAACCTTGGTCCGGTTCTCCGCGTAGATCGAGGCGATCGGCGTACCGTCCTTCGCCAGGATCGTGGTGTTCTGGCTGGGCGGATCCACCTGAAGCTCCGCCGGCAGAGTGTCAAAGAACTGTATTGAACCACTTGCGGCACTGCCCGAAACGGCGGCTGCGGGGACCAGAAGGCCCGCCACCAGGACGCCACAAATCGCGCTCACACCGAGGAAACCTAGAATCTTTCCGAGGGTGGTGGCAGTGTCGAATAGTGGGTTCTTGCGAGTCACCATGTTTTCCACTTTACCGGCAAGGGCTAGGCTTTCTGTCATGACCAAATGGGAGTACGCCACGATTCCGCTCATAATCCACGCCACGAAGCAGATCCTGGACCAGTGGGGCGAAGACGGCTGGGAGCTTGTCCAGGTCGTCGGTGGCCCCGATGGCAAAGGCCTTGTTGCATACCTGAAGAGGGAGAAGCAGTAACCATGACCACCCCCGCAGAAACCACGTCTCCCGCGGAATCCGGTGCCCCCACGTCTGCTGTGGAGCAGCGCCTGGCGGAGCTCGGATTGACCCTCCCCGACGTCGCCGCACCCGTTGCCGACTACGTGCCGGCCACCGTCTCCGGCAACTACGTTTACACGTCCGGACAGTTGCCCTTTATTAACGGCAAACTCGAAGCTAAGGGCAAGGTCTCCCTCGGTGAGTTGGGCACGTCCGACGAACCTACCGTTGATCCCGAAGACGCCAAGCGCTACGCCGCAATCTGCGCCATCAACGCCCTGGCAGCAGTCAAGAGCGTCATCGGCGACCTCGACCGCATCACCCGCATCGTCAAGGTGGTTGGTTTCGTAGCCTCCGAGTCCACCTTCACCGGCCAGCCCGGCGTCATCAACGGCGCGTCCGAACTCCTCGGCCAGGTTCTGGGCGAGGCAGGCAAGCACGCACGCTCCGCCGTCGGCGTTTCTGTCCTGCCGCTCGACTCTCCTGTTGAAGTCGAGCTCATCGCTGAATTCAGCTAAGGAACCGGTTCACCCCCTTGCCGCAGCTAGCCCGCCGCCTGTTTGTACTGCCTCCCGAACTCGAAGGGGCGGCTCGAAACTGGCTTGAACTTGGCGAGCGGACCCCCAGGGCCGCCCGCCATGCATCGTCCGTTGTGCTGTTGCGCGACTCGCCCACCGGTTTGGAGACCTGGCTTGGTTACAGGCCAGGTTCCTCGCCGTTGGGCGTTGTCGCGTTCCCGGGCGGTTCCCTCGACCCGTCCGACGACGATCCCGTCGGGTGGGTAGGCCCCACGCCCCAGCAGTGGGCTGAGCACATGGGAACGGACGACGTCGGACTCGCCCGCCGTCACGTGGTGGGCGCCATCCGCGAACTCTTTGAAGAAACCGGTGTCCTGCTCGCCGGACCGGATGCTTCCTCCACCGTTGAGGCCAACTCAACGGTGGATTGGATGCGGGCCCGGGAAGCCGTGGCGGCTCAGGAAAAATCATTCACAGAGATGCTTTCCAAGCGTGGGCTGTCTCTCCGCACTGATCTGCTCAAACCTCTGGTGAACTGGCTAAGCCCGGACTTTGCGCATGCCCGGTTCAACACGAGATACTTTGCCGCAACAGTCCCCGTAAACCAGCAGCCCAGCATCCTGGAAAGCAAGGGCGTGTGGGGTCGCTGGGTGACCGCGGCCGAAGCGATCGCGCTCAGGGAGACCCCGGCGCTCGGCGACGAAGTTGGACAGCCGAATACTGTGGGCCTCACCTTGGGTCAGCTTTTGGTTCCAGGCTCCGAAATCATGCTCGAGAAAATGGCGGCCTCCAATGGGTGCATCGCCTACCTGAGCTACAAACGCAAAGCGCATGTGTACCAGGCGAAGCTCGTGGACGAAGGCGGAATCCTGATGCTCGAGGTCGAGGCAGCACGGACCATCGCCGGCGAGCCCCAGCGCGAACGCTAGCCCCCATCTGACCCTCTCTCACCTCCCGCGGGTTTGGGCCGGACGGTCTCTCACCTCCCGCGGGTTTGGGCCGGCCCCTCTCTCACCTCCCGCG
>NZ_JAVTJB010000038.1:0-21341 GCF_031843805.1 Arthrobacter sp. WCS2018Hpa-7 | reverse complement strand
GCCGCGGAGCTTCCAGCCGCGGAGCTTCCAGCCGCGGAGCTTCCAGCCGCGGAGCTTCCAGCCGCGGAGCCTCCGGCCGCGGAGCCTCCGGCCGTGGAGGCGCGGGAAGGCCTCCCGGCGGCGATGACTCCCGGGCATGCGGGCTTGGTCAGCTGTGGAATCCATCGATTCCGGGGTGGACGGAGTGCGGTCACGGTTTTTGGCGGGTGTGACGATGCCACGTCCGGCATCAGCTCCGGGCTTGCCACCAATCCCACCTTCCTGCGCTTCAGTCACGGTGAGGCGGTCCTGACGGATGTGCGGCTATCGCGGAGCTTCTTCGACCTCGGGCCGTTCCGCAGCCAGCATGCCGTGGTTGATGGTCCCGCGGTTCGCCTCGGAGATGAGCTGAGCGCGAACTTCTACCTTCCGCTGCCGGTGGAAGTGCAGCGTTCGGACGGCATCTATCCTTTGGTCCACGAAGGACGCTTCAGTGCCTCCATGGACTTCGGCAACAGGCCCACCGTGGAGCATCGTCTGGCAACGTCCATCACGGTCACGCCGAACACTGCGGACGGAACAGTGGAACTGGAGCTGGACTTCGACGGCGCCGAAACCTCGTACGCCCTGGAGCTGACCTTCCGCGCGGGTGGGCAGCTCAGCGGGGTGGAGGAGGCAGGCGCTGGGTCCGGGACATTCCAGCTGACCTCCGGGACGGGTGCCTACCGTGTGGGGAACGACGTGATCGAGTTTGGCCCCGGCAACGCAGCAGACCCGGACTGCCCGCCTGTGTACAACCCGGGGGAGGCCTACCGCTATCCGGGAGGCTCAAACGCCAGCTACGGCGTGAAGGTCTACATCACCGGGCGTACTTCAGGCAGCCACCGGGTGGTGCTGACGGGGAAGAGCGTTTCCTAGCTGGGCAGCAGCTCGGACGGGATGGCGTAGATGAGGACTACGGCCATGAGGTTCTTGGCGGCGTGGACAAAGTAGGAGAACATCAGGTTCTTCCCCGTCCAGACATAGACCGCCACGAGGACCACGGCCATGCCAAGGTACGGCGCCAACGCGGACAGCACCAGTCCCTCGCGGCCCACCACATGGATGGAGGCAAAGACCACCACGGAGATCACGCAGCAGACCCAGATGTTCAGGTACCGCGACAACTTGCCGATCAGCAAATGCCGGAACAGATACTCCTCAACAAAGGGGCCCAGCAGCACCAGCAAGGGCACCATGAGCCATGCAGGCACCTGCTGCAGGAGGCCCTGGATGCCCAGCTGGTTCTCTGAGCTTTGAGCTGTGCCAAAGGCCGCCACCAGCAGGGCCGTGAGAATGAGCATGACCACGATCGCCAAGGGAATCATGCCCAGGGTGAACCATGGCCGGGTGCCCAGGATCTTGAGGTCCCTGCCCATCACCCGCCAGGCTGAGGCCACCGCGAATATTCCGACGCCGGCATAGAAGATGGCGTTGACGGCGTAGGACGCGGTGGCTGGCTCGGGAAAGAGCTGGAGCATCAGCCGCTCCACGGATTCACCCGCGAAGGTGAAGTAGGCGGTAAAGGCGAGGTAGACGGCCACCGCTACGGCGTCAAGGGCAGTGAATCTGTACAAAGATGCTTTGGTGGAAAGAGTGCCCATGTGACCAGCCTAGCTTTGCCGGGTGGCCCTTGCTTGGCTACACTTTTCGGTATGCCTAACTTTTCGTTTCGGCGCGCCAAAGATGTCCGCCGTTTCGCTACTGTCCTCACCGTCATCGCCCTTGCCCTGGGCATCTCCGCCTGTGGCGGGAATTCCTCCGCGGGAGATGATGACAAACCCGTGGTGCTCACAACGTTCACTGTGTTGGCCGACGTCGCCAAGAACGTTGCCGGGGATAAACTCCGGGTCGAGTCCATCACCAAAGCCGGGGCCGAAATCCACGGCTACGAGCCCACCCCCGGCGATATCCGCAAAGCTGCCCAAGCCGACCTGATCCTGGACAACGGGCTCAACCTCGAAGCTTGGTTCGCCCAGTTCGTGGAAGACCTGGACGTGCCGCACGCCGTGGTGAGCGACGGCGTGGAGGTCATGCCCATCGCCGAGGACTCCTATCAGGGAAAACCGAACCCACACGCCTGGATGTCGCCCAAGAACGTCCAGATCTACGCCAACAACATGGCCAAGGCCTTCGCGAAGCTGGATCCATCCCATGCTTCAGAGTTCGAATCCAACGCCAAGGCCTACAACGCCCAACTGCAGACCGTGCAGGACGAGATGGTGTCCAAGCTGTCCGTCCTCTCGGAGAAACAAAGGGCCTTGGTAACCTGCGAAGGCGCCTTCTCCTACCTGGCCCGCGACGCCGGCCTCAAGGAGGTCTACATCTGGGCAGTCAACGCAGAGCAGCAAGCAACGCCACAGCAGATCACCCGGGCCATAGAGTTCGTCAAGGACAACCAGGTTCCGGCGGTGTTCTGTGAATCCACTGTCTCGGATGCTCCCATGCAGCAGGTGGTGGGTGCCACCGAAGCCAAGTTCGGTGGGACGCTGTACGTCGATTCCCTGTCCGAGGCTGACGGGCCTGTTCCCACCTACCTGGACCTCATGCGCCACGACGCCAAGGTCATCACCACTGCATTGACAGGAGGAACGCCATGAGCACCCCCGCGATCGCCGTAGAGAACGTCACCGTCCACTACGGTGAAGTCCTGGCCCTGGATTCTGCGTCCCTGACCCTGGAGCATTCCAGGATCTGCGGCCTGGTGGGGATGAACGGCTCGGGCAAATCCACCCTGTTCAAAGTCATCATGGGCATGGTGAAACCCGATTCCGGCCGGGTGCTCATCCACGGAGAGCCGCCCGTGAAAATGCGCAAGGACGCCGGGATCGGCTACGTCCCCCAGAGCGAGGACGTGGACTGGGCCTTCCCCTTGTCCGTCCGGGACGTGGTGATGATGGGCCGCTACGGGCACCTTGGATTCACGCGCCGGCCCCGCAAAGCCGACCGGGACGCCGTCGAGCACGCCTTGGAACGGGTGGAGCTGAGCGAGTTCGCCGACCGGCAGATCGGCCAGCTGTCCGGCGGACAGAAGAAGAGGGCCTTCGTGGCCCGTGGCATTGCCCAGGGTGCCACCATGATGCTGCTGGATGAGCCATTCGCAGGCGTGGACAAACGGTCCGAGGCCACCATCACCCGGCTCCTCCGTGAGCTGGCGGAAGACGGCGCCACCATCCTGATCTCCACCCACGACCTCCACGCCTTGCCCCAGCTCTGCGACGAAGCCGTGCTGCTGATGCGCAAGGTGCTTATGCATGGAAGTCCTGACACCGTGCTCCAACCTGAGAACCTGGCCATGGCCTTCGGCCTCGACGTCATGAACAGGGGCTGAACCGTGGAATTCCTGCTGGAACCCCTGAGCTACGACTTCATGGTGCGGGCGCTCGCAACCACGGCCATCGCCGCGGTGGTCTGTGCGGTGCTGAGTTGCTGGCTCGTCCTGATCGGCTGGTCCCTCATGGGCGACGCCGTCTCGCATGCGGTGCTTCCCGGCGTCGTCCTCGCGTACATCGTGGGTGCGCCGTTCGCGTTGGGGGCGTTGGTGTTCGCGCTGATCGCGGTGACGTTGATCGGGGTGGTCCGCAACACGAGCCGGGTGAAGGAAGACGCTGCGATCGGCATCGTGTTCACCTCGCTGTTCGCGCTCGGCCTGGTCCTGATCTCCGTGACCCCGAGCCAAACCGACCTGAACCACATCATCTTCGGCAACCTGCTGGGCGTCAGCATCCCCGACCTCATCCAGGTGGTGGTGCTGGGCGTGGTGGCCTTTGCGATCCTGATCCTCAAACGCCGCGACCTCACGTTGTACGCCTTCGATCCCACGCATGCGCACGCGATCGGCCTCTCGCCCCGCAGGCTTGGCGCACTGTTGTTGGGTTTGTTGGCACTGACCTCGGTGGTTGCGCTGCAGACTGTGGGCGTGGTGTTGGTGGTCGCCATGCTGATCATCCCTGGTGCCACCGCCTACCTGCTGACGGACCGGTTCTCGCGGATGCTGGTTATTGCACCGGTGATTTCCGTGGTGTGCTCCGTGGCCGGCATCTACCTCAGCTACTACCTGGACACAGCATCGGGGGCCATGGTGGTGCTCACCCAAGGCGTGGTGTTCGCGTTCGTCTATCTGTTCAGCCCGCGGCAGGGGCTGATCGGTACGCGGCTGGCCAAAGCGCGCCGGAAGCGGGCCACGGCAACGGCGTAGCTCAGGCGTGCGCTGTTGCGGGTGAGCGCGTCACCGTGATGTCGCCGTAGGCGTTGCGGGCACGGATCTCTACTGTGTCCGTGGATTCGCCAGGTCCATGGGTGGCGTCGAGTGCGTTGCGTAACCGTCCATATTTGGTCTTGAGGTCAAGCCAGGCCGCAGTGCCTTGGCGCACGCCGATGGACAGCGCGCCCGCTGCCGTCTGGGCGGTGAGGGTGCCGGCAGAAACTTCGCCCACCGTGATGTCGCCGCTGGATGCCTTGATGATGGTGGATGCACCGGCCCGTTCCAAGGAGACGTCGCCATTGGCAGCGCTGATGCTGAGCTCGCCGGCGGCATCCATGATGTAGGTGCTCCCGTTGCCGTTTTTGACCGTGGCAACGCCGTCAATTTCGCGGATTCGGATCTTGCCTGAACCGGTCTTGATCCTGGACCGTCCTGAGGCGCGTTCCACGGTCACGTCACCCAGGTCCGTGTGGGCACGGAGCTCGCCGCAGTGGTCAATCCGGATGTGGCCCAAGTCGGTCTTCAGGTCAGCGGTGCTGAATTCGCCGTCGCAGCGGAGGTCGCCCATGGCCGACTTCAACTCCAGGCTGCAGCCGTTGGGAACTTCCACGGTGACCTCCACGGCGCCGCCGTCGCTGAACCACGTATGGCGGATCGCGGGATGGAGCCTGATCTGAAGGCGGCCATCCGAGTAGTCCACAGTGGTCTGTTCGGCCATCCTGGCATCCAGGGAGCGTTTGGCTTTGCGTGGCTGGACGGTGACTTCGGTGTCGGTGCGGTCCCGCGCCACGACCCAGATATCTGCGCGGACGGAAACATCAACCACGACGGCGAAGGGTTGCGGAGTCTGGAAGGTTGCCATCAGCGTGCCCATCCTGTGAAGTTCTGTTCGCCGGGTTCGCGGGGTACCTTCCGTTGGGAAGGGCTGCCGCCGTTGAGGGCATCTGCGACAGCCCTGATCAGCCACGAGTTCACAGATAGCCCTTCCTGTCCGGCGGCATCCTCAACTTGCTGCTTGAGGTGCTCCGGGAGCCGTAGCGTGGTGCGGGAAGTGCCGGCGCCATCGAGGTCTTCGGGCGTAATGGTGCGTTGGCGCGGTTGTTCCGTTGCGGCCTCGAAGTCGTTGGCGGTGGCTGGATTGCTGACCACGAATTCGGGGTCGCGGCCGCGGAGCCTCACCTCCACCGAGCCCGGGGCAAGCTCCAGGGTGATCTCGCTGGCCGCGTCGGAGAGAGCCTCGAGGAGGACCAGGCGCACCGTGGATTCCACCGCGGCGGTGAGCCGCTCGCTGAGGGCCCTTGCCTCCGGACCTCCGGCGTCGGCGGCAGTGTCCAGTTGGTGCTGGACGGCGGAGACGTACTGGTTGAGCTGCATGACACCATCATGACGTCACTATGGTGTCATTGCAAGAGTTTTCGGTTTCAACGTGGTGTCACCCGCGGTGCCCCGGCTTGACGGCGCCGCGTTCGCCGGGCAGGCTGGAGCGATGAAGTCTTGAGCGCAGCCCCTTATCTGCGGCTGCATCCCCAGTACCCACACGGCTTTTGGCCACCCACTGCGGACTTGCGAGGATACCTCTTGACTGACCACCTTTACCTTTCCGGCGTTTCCCACGGCTACGGGGACCGCGAACTTCTCACCAACGTTGACCTCGTCATCCACCACGGCGAGCACGTGGCGATCGTCGGCGAGAACGGCGCGGGCAAATCCACGCTGTTGCGGCTGCTGTCCGGCGCGGAAACGCCCGACGACGGCGCGGCCGGCCTGAGCGGCAATCCCGGCTACCGCGTGGGCTACCTCGCGCAGACCCATGGTTTCTCCGAGTCGGTGACCGTAGGAGATGCCATCGATTCCTCCCTGGCTTCGCTGCGTTCCCTTGAAGCCCGCATCCTTGACCTCGAATCAGGCCTGGCCGACGCCGACACCGAGGAACTTGAACTCTATGGAAGCCTGCAAACGGAGTATCAACTCCGCGAGGGCTACGCTGCCGAATCGCGGGTGGAAGCAGCGCTGGACAAGTTGGGGCTGGGAGGCTTGGACCGCCGTCGAACACTTGGTTCTTTGTCCGGCGGCGAGCAGGAACGGGTGGCCCTGGCATGCCTGCTGGCCGATCCTGCCGAAGCGTTGCTCCTGGACGAGCCCACCAACCACCTTGACGCGAACGGTACCGCCTGGCTTGAGTCCCGATTGGCCGGGCATCGCGGCACGGTGGTAGTGGTCTCGCACGACCGTGTCCTGCTGCGCAAGGTCGCCACCACCATCATCGAAGTGGACGCCGACCGCCGGTCCGTGAACCGCTACGGGAACGGCTACGAAGGCTACCTCCGCGAGAAAGCCGCCGAACGTGCCCGTTGGGTCCAGGAGTACGACGAATGGCTGGATGCCATGGCTGCCGAACGGCTCCAAGCTGCCACCGTTGCCGACCGTATGGGCTACGGACGCAAGCGCGACAACGACAAGATGGGCTTCTCGTTCAAGGCCGGAACCTGGCAGAGCGCGGTCACCAGCAAGGTGCGCAACGCCCAGGAACGGCTCCGCCGGCTCGAAGAGAACCCGGTGGACCGCCCACCGGTGCCGCTGACACTGGCAGCTCCGCTGGGTTCTGTGACAGAGGTGATGTCCGAACCAGCACTGGAAGCCCACGGCATCAGCGTCCCGGGGAGGCTTGAACCCACCGACCTTAGGGTTGAAGCCGGCCAGAAGGTACTCATCACCGGGCCCAACGGAGCCGGCAAATCCACGCTGCTGTCCGTATTGACGGGGAACCTGGAACCGGCCGCGGGGTCGGTGAACGTCCGCGGCAAGGTGGGGTACCTGCAGCAAGAGCTCGACGTTCCCACGCGTCCGGGGCTGCGGTTGCTTCCCGCATTCGCCGCGGGGCTCGGTGGGAACATCGATGAACACGCGGAGGGCTTGCTTCGCCTGGGTCTTTTCCGGCCCGCCGAGTTCCACGTGCCCGTAGGTGGCCTGTCCGCGGGGCAGCAACGCCGCCTCGCCTTGGCCCGGCTGCTCTTGGGCGGGTACCAAACAATGATTGTGGACGAGCCCACCAATCATCTGGCACCCGTCTTGGTGGAACAGCTGGAGGCAGCATTGGCGTCGTTCGCCGGGACCCTGGTGATCGTGAGCCACGACCGCGCCCTGGGTGAGTGGTTCGATCACTGTGCCCGCGTTGACGGCGGCCGTACCGCCGGCTCCGGCCGGGGCGCTTTGGCAGGTTCGTGGGTCCGCTACGGGATGCAGGGCGGCGAACTGCTGTAGTCCGCGTTGCGCTGGTGAGCTCTCCGCAAACGGATCGTTACCCCCTGTCCTGCGGGTGGAAACACGGCATCGAGCGTCTTGAAACAACGGCGGAGCACCATGGGAAGGGAACCGGCCGAAAGGACTTGTCCCGTGATCATCCAGAATCTCTTCCTGCAGGGCATCTACCACTTCGAAGGTACCGGGCTGGATAAACCGGTTCCCATCCACGCTGAACTTTCGCACTTTGTTCCAGATGGCGTGGTCAACCAGACGCTGTACTTCCGGGGCGGCAATTCCAGCCCTGAACTGATCACCCTGGTGTTGATGCGCGACCGTATTCCCCTGCGCTATTTCCCCATCGGGGCCAAGGGCGATGTCCACATCCCGCTCAGGGTGGTGGAAGACACCGAAGGCGGGTCCGTGATCGAACTGTTCATCGTGGCCCCTGCCGGAGTGCGGGGAACCGTGGTGGTGGATCTCGGCATGGTGGAGCACTGATGAAAAAGCGGCTGGTAGTGATCGGAAACGGCATGGCCGGCGCCCGGGCCGTGGAGGAGATCCTTGCCCGGGGTGGCGGCGACCTCTTCGACATCACCATGTTCGGAGACGAGCCTTACGGGAACTACAACCGAATCATGCTCAGCCACGTCCTGTCCGGCGAGGAAAGCGATGCGGACATCTTCCTCAATGCCCTGCCCTGGTACCAGGAGAACAACATCACCCTCCACGCCGGGGTCCGCGTGGATCGGATCGACAAGTTCAGCCGGCATGTTTTCGCCGCCGATGGCCGCGTGGTCCAGTACGACCACCTGATCATCGCCACGGGCAGCCGCTCCTTCCTGCCACCCATGGATGGCATCTACACCCCCAGCGGGACGGTCCGGAACGGCGTCTTCACCTTCCGGACCATGGACGACACCCGCAGGATGATCCAGTTTGCCCAAGACCAGCACCATCGCGATCAGCAAAGCAGGGCCGTGGTGATCGGCGGTGGATTGCTGGGGTTGGAGGCAGCACGGGGGTTGCAGGCCTACGGCCTGGACGTCGCCGTGGTCCACTCGGGCGGGCACCTGATGAGCGCCCAGATGGGGCCCGACGGCGGTGCAATACTGCGGCGAAGCGTCGAGGCGCTGGGCATCGGGGTGCACACCGGAAGCCGGACCACGGCGATCCTGGGATCGGACCGTATCACCGCGGTGGGCCTGCGCGATCAACCCAACCTGGACTGCGACATGGTGGTGGTCACCGCAGGCATCAGACCCAACGTGGATGTCGCCGTCGTCAGTGGTTTGGCAGTGGAGCGCGGAATCGTGGTGGATGACCACCTGCGGGTGATGGACGAAGAGGAGATCTACGCCGTGGGGGAGTGCGTCCAGCACCGCGGCGAGGTGTACGGGCTGGTGGCGCCTTTGTGGGAGCAGGCCGCCGTGCTGGCCGACCACGTCACGGGCGTGGACCGCTCGTCGATGTATCTGGGGTCCAGGACCGCCACCAAACTGAAGGTGGCCGGCGTCGACGTCGCTTCCATGGGGCTTCATGGCCCGGAACGGGACAGCGACGAGCACATCGTGTTCTCCGAACCCAGCCGCGGAGTCTTCAAGTCGATCGTGATCAGGGACAACAAAATGGTGGGTGCCACGCTGCTGGGTGACAGCCGGAAGGTGGCCTACCTGACCCAGGCTTTTGATCAAGGCTTGCCCCTTCCGGAGGAGCGGCTCTCGCTGATGTTCGACCTCGGGTCACCGGGGGAGGAAGAGAGTGTTGCCGAGCTGGCGGACAGCGCCCAGGTCTGCAATTGCAACGGCGTCTCCAAGGGCGCGTTGGTCTCCGCAGTTCGCGGCGGGTGCGCTTCGGTATCCGCTGCCATGGACGCCACCCGGGCTGGAAAAGGCTGCGGATCGTGCAAGCTCATGGTCACCCAGGTGGTGGAGTGGGCGGCCGGCGGTGCTGTGGAGGAGGACCCGGCAGCCACCTACTACGTTCCCGGAATTCCGCTGGACAAGGCCTCCCTGATGGCTGAGATCCGGTCTCGTGGGCTTCGTTCCGTGTCAGAGGTCTTTGCCGCCCTGGCTCCGGGCAGTGCTGAGGATGCCAAATCCAAGATGGGGCTGGCGTCGCTGATGAAAATGATGCTGGCCGGGGACTACGTGGACGAACGCGACGCGCGGTTCATCAACGACCGCGTCCACGCCAACATCCAGCGCGATGGCACCTTCTCCGTGGTCCCGCAGATGAAGGGCGGGGTGACTTCGGTGCAGCAGCTCCGGCGGATCGCGGACGTCGCCGAGAAGCACAACATTCCCCTGATCAAGCTGACCGGCGGGCAAAGAATCGATCTCCTGGGGGTGCCCAAGGAAGAGCTTCCGCAGGTCTGGGCCGATCTGGACATGCCGTCCGGGTACGCCTACGGCAAGAGTTTCCGCACGGTTAAGACCTGTGTAGGGAAGGACTATTGCCGGTTCGGAACAGGGGACTCCACGGGATTGGGGATCGGGTTGGAGTCCAGGTTCCAGGGAATTGAAGCGCCGGCAAAGCTGAAACTCGCCGTCTCCGGCTGCCCCCGCAACTGTGCGGAGTCCCTGGTCAAAGACGTGGGTGTGGTGGCCGTGGAAGGTGGCCGCTGGGAAATTTACGTCGGAGGAGCAGCCGGTGCCCATATCCGCAAGGGTGATCTCCTGGTCACGGTGGACACGCCCGAGGAAGTCACGCTGCTGACAGGCCGGTTCATGCAGTACTACCGGGAGAACGCCAACTGGCTGGAACGGACCTATGCGTTCGTGCCACGGGTGGGGATCGAGCACATCCGCAGCGTCATCCTGGACGATTCCGAAGGGATCGCAGCCCGCCTGGACGCTTCCATGCAAGCTTCGGTGGACAGCTACGTGGACCCGTGGAGCGAACGCGACGACCCCCTGACGCCTGGCCAATTCCGGACCTCCCTGCCCCTGACCGTCCTTCCACAGGTGCCGGTCCGATGAATGCGCAGCCAGTGAGCGCCGAATCCGTGTCCGGCGTCGGATCGAACATTCAGCACCTTCTAGGCCCCCTTGACCAAATCCCGTTCGGTGAGGGCCGGGCCTTCGGGATCGACGGCGAGCAGGTAGCGGTGTTCCGCCTGCGGGATGGAAACCTGCGGGCAGTCTCGGGTGTTTGCCCGCACAAAGGTGGCCCGATCGCGGACGGCACCATCGACCAGCAAGTGGTGATGTGCCCGCTTCATCAACACGCTTTCGAACTCCAATCAGGCTGCTCCACCACCGGCGCCAAACCCTTGCGGACCTACAGAGTCTTCGCAGATGAGGCCGGGAATATTGTGCTGGACATGGGCTGAACGGTGTCGGGATCCAGAGGTGTTTTGGCCCTTATCCACAGCTCCTTGTTGCCTGCGTCACGGGCATTGGGGTTAATCCCGTAAGATAGACGGGTTGCGCGAAGCTTCGGCGTTCTGCGTTCTTTGTCACACTTCGGCTCCTCCAAAGGGGAAAAGGTCGAATTATGTGTGCCAAAGCCGCCCGTGTTCCGGCACTGGCGTAACACCTACAGCAACACCCCAACCCACAAGGAACAGCTGTGCCGCAAAGTACTCCCACAGATCTCCAGAGCTCCAAGGCCTCATCTGCAGCCTCGGACTCCAACCTCAGCGCCGAGGGATATCAGAAGACCCTGAGCCGCCGTCACGTCACCATGATCGCCATGGGTGGCGCAATCGGCGTCGGTCTGTTCATGGGCGCCGGTGGCCGTCTGGCTTCCACTGGTCCGGCCCTGATCTTCTCCTACGCCATTGCCGGCGTCATCGCTTACCTGCTGATGCGCGCCCTCGGCGAACTCATCATGTACCGCCAGACCTCCGGCTCCTTCGTGAGCTACGCCGGCGAAATGTTCGGCAAGAAGGGCGCCTTCCTCTCCGGTTGGATGTACTTCATCAACTGGGCCATGACAGGCATTGCTGAGCTCATCGCGATCGGCCTCTACTTCCAGTTCTTCTTCCCCAACGTGCCCATCGAACTGTCCGCCATCGCAGCACTGGTGCTGCTGGTGGCCGTGAACCTGTTCAGCGTCAAGGCGTTCGGCGAGTTCGAATTCTGGGCTTCCTGCCTCAAGGTCGCGGCCATCGTGATTTTCCTGGCTGTTGGCACGTTCATGGTTGTTACCAACGCCAAGGTGGGCGACGGTAACGCCTCTGTGGCCAACCTCTTCCACGAAGACGGCGGCATGTTCCCCAAGGGTGGGCTGGTGATGATCCTGGTCCTCAACGCCGTGATCTTCGCCTACAACGCCATCGAGCTCGTTGGGATCACCGCAGGCGAGATGCAGAACCCGGAACGCGAAGTTCCCAAGGCGATCCGCGCCGTCGTGGTCCGTATTGTGGTCTTCTACGTTGGTTCGGTGACGCTGCTCGCAATGCTGCTGCCGTCCGATCAGTACGTAGCCGGTACCTCGCCCTTCGTTACTGTGTTCGGCCAGATGGGCCTCGGCTGGATGGGCGACGTCATGAACATGATCGTCATCACCGCCGCGCTGTCCTCCTGCAACTCGGGCCTGTACTCGATCGGCCGTATCTTCCGCACCATGGCCAACAACGGCCATGCCCCGCAGTGGCTCACCAAGATGTCCACCCGCCATGTGCCCTACGCGGCCATCCTGGCGATCGGTGGCGTCTACCTCGTCGGTATCCTGCTCAACATCTGGCTGGGTGGCTCGCACGCGTTCGACCTCGCACTGAACACGGCCTCCATCGGCGTGATCTTCACGTGGGGTTCCATCTTCGCGAGCCAGATTGCCCTGCGGAAGAAGCGCGGCAACGTCTCCAGCCTGCCGATGCCCGGTTCGCCGTGGACCAGCTGGGTGGGGCTCATCGCCCTGCTGGCGATCACCGTGCTGATCGGTTTCGACTCCATGACGGACAAGGAAACCGGCGAGGTCTTCCTGCTGGGCCTGTGGACCCTCGCGACCATCCCGTTCTTCGCCCTGGTGCTGTGGCTCGGCTGGCAGAAGGTCAAGAACAACGAACCCAAGAGCGAGCTCTTCAGCTAAGACTCCTCTGGTTTCCAGCGTTTCAAACGTACGACGGCGCGTGCCTCCTTTCGGGGGCACGCGCCGTTTTCGTTGTGCGGGCTCCGTGTTGCGGGGCCCGCTTTGCCCCCTAAAACGGGGTGTGAAGCGTGCAGAGCGGGCCTCGCAATGAAATCAGCCTGCTTTGCGGGGCCTGCTGTGCGGCCTAGCCGAGCTTGGGGACCAACACCGGGGTGCTCTTCTTGTAGGCCTCGTACCCGGCCTCGCCGCCCCAGGTTTTGTCGGCCTTCTTCTCCAGCAGGGGGATGCCGCTGACCTTGGTGAGCAGGAGTGTCACGAAGATCGGGGAGATCAGTGCGACCCACTGCCAGCCTTGGAGCACCGGGATGGCGATGATGGCCACCCCGGTCCACAGGAGGATCTCGCCGAAGTAGTTGGGGTGCCTGGACTTGGACCACAGTCCGGTGGAGATGAACTTTCCCTTGTTGGCGGGGTTGGCCTTGAACCGGCTCTTCTGCAGGTCGGCCACGATCTCGATGACGAATCCTGCCGCCCACACCACGAATCCGAGGACGGCCAGCCAGTCCAAAGCCACCCGGTTGGTGCTGGTGATGGCCACCCAGGCCGCTGCGGCAGTGAAGACCACCCAGAGTCCTTGCATGGTCCAGACATTGAGGAAGCGGACGAATGATGGCTTGATCTCGTCGAAGCGGTCGTCCTTGCCGGACTTATGGATCCGCCGGGACAGGAAGGTTCCCAGGCGGAGGGCCCACGCGGCAACCATGGCCGCGAGGAGCAGCGATCGGGCATCAATTCCAGGTGTGGCAAGCACCAGCAGGACGGTGATGGCTACATAGGTCAGTGAGCCGGTCAGGTCGAAGTACTTCTCTGTCTGTGCTTTGAAGGACGGGATGAAGACAAGCCATTGAATGATGAACGCGACGGCGACTGCGGCGGCGAAGACCGGTATCCCGGCCAGGCTTGCTCCGTGGTGGCTTCCGGCCGCGGCGACGAGTCCGCCCAGCAGCACCACCACGGGAAGGGCTATGAGGCCCTTCCTCTCTGAATCCTTCACGACATTGTTCCTTTCACGGCGGCTTCAGCGGCGGTTCCCCACAACGCCGATTCCCTAGCCCGTTTGATGTTCAAACTAATTTGATTACTATATAACCATGCAAAACCATGGAAAGGCTACCGGAGAGTTGGCCCACCCGACCTCCCGGACCTTGCAAGGTCTTTTTGGCCTGGCTAACGAGACCGAACGCGAGGTAGCCCGGGCGCTCGGAATCAACCTCACTGACTACAGGGCGCTCACCGTCCTGGCTGATTCGGGGCCCGTCACCGTGGGGGCCCTCGCCTCGGACTTGGGTGCTACAGCGGCCACCACTACTGCGCTGGTCAGTCGTTTGGAGTCGCACGGGTACGTCGAGCGCCTGCGCAGCACGGAAGACCGTCGACAGGTGCACGTCAACGTCACCAGTTCGGCATCCCTCCAGGTCAAAGACCTGCTGCAGCCACTCTTGTCTGCTGCCACTGCGCACGTGGACGCGCTGCCTGAGGAGCACCAAGCCGTCGTCGGGGATTTTCTCGACGCCCTCCTGGGCCTGATGCAGGAGCACCTGCAATCCCTTTCAGCTGAGGGTGCCCGTTGAGAGAATTCACCTCCCCGCCGCTGGTTGACGCCGCCAAGCACCGCAACGCCACCGAGTTGCTCATGCAGCGCGTCCGGACGAACCCCGGGCACATCGCTTTTGAAGTCCGTGCGGCAGCGGCGGCCATCACAGATCCGTGGCGGCAAGTCACCACGGAGCAGTTCGTGGACGAGGTCAGGGCACTGGCCAAGGGTTTCATCGCGGCCGGTATCCAGCCGGGGGAGTCCCTGGCCATCATGTCCCCCACCCGCTACGAGTGGGCACTGGCCGACATGGCGGCCTGGTTCGCCGGCGCCGTCGTGGTTCCCGTCTACGAAACCTCAGCGGCACCGCAGGTGACGGCGATCCTGGCCGATGCCGACGTCAGGCTTGCCGTGGGCGGCACGGCGGAGCACGCCGCTTTGCTGGAGCAGGGTTTCAGCAACGCAGGAATCCAGCCACTGGGGATCTGGACCATTGATGCCTGGCCGGGATCGGACCTGGCAGATTTGGTGGCCCGCGGCGTCGGGATCCCGGACAGCACCGTGGAGGAGCGCCGCTTGCTGGCCGATCTCGACTCCGTTGCCACCATCGTGTACACCTCGGGCACCACGGCGGCGCCCAAGGGTGCGCTCATCACCCACGGCAACTTCGTGGGGCAGGTCCTGAACGTCGCCGGAGCCTACACGGAGGTGGTCCGCGAGGGTGGAAACACCATCATCTTCCTGCCCATGGCCCATGTCCTGGCGCGCGGGCTCCAGCTGATCTGCCTGGCCAACGGCATGCGGATTGCCCACCTCTCAGATCCTCGGGACGTGGTGCCCGCGCTGGGCGCCTTGAAGCCCACGTTCTTGGTGGTGGTTCCGCGTGTGCTGCAGAAAATCCAGGCATCGGCCGCTGCGGCCGCAACTCAAAAACGGTTGGGTCCCGTGTGGGCTTTGGCGCAAAGCACGGCAGTGGAGTGGGGCCGGTTTGCCGAAGCGCACGACGCCGATCCTACCGTCCGTGCCTCCGCCGGCCTCCGCATCCGGCGGGCTCTGTTCGACCGCCTTTTCTACGCCCGGCTGCGGAAGGTGGTGGGCGGACGCCTCGATTACCTGTTGTCCGGCGCCGGGGCGCTCGATGCGGAGCTGTCCCTTTTCTTCCGAGGACTCGGACTTCCAGTGATCGAAGGCTACGGCCTCACGGAAACTACAGCCCCACTGACGGGGAACCTCCCCGGCTCCATCAACTCGGGATCCGTGGGCGTCCCCATGCCCGGTACCACCGTGCGTCTGTCAGGCCAAGGTGAAGTCCTGGCCCGCGGTGTGGGCGTCTTTGCCGGCTACCGTCGGCAGGCGGACAACGCCGAAGCGTTCCTCGACGGCTACTTCCGGACCGGGGACCTCGGCGAGCTGGACCACCTGGGCCGGCTCACCTTGAAGGGCCGGATCAAGGACGTCATTGTCACCGCCGGCGGGAAGACCATCTCCCCGGCCATTTGGGAAGGCTATGTTGAAGGCGACCCGCTGGTTGCCCATGCCGTGATGGTGGGGGAGGGCAAGCCGTACCTCGGTGGGCTGGTGCTGCTGGACCCCGAAACGTTGGCGGCGTGGGCCGAGCGCGAGGGCATCGCGGATCTGAAGGGCCTACGGATCCCCGACGACGGCGGCGCAGTCCAAATCGACGACGTCCGGCTTCTCGCAGTGATTGGCAAGGCCGTCAGTGCTGCGAACGCGAAAATCGCACGCTCCGAGCAGGTGCGCCGGTTCGTCTTGCTGCTGACCGACCTCACGGAGGCCAATGGAATCGTGACACCCACCATGAAACTCAAGCGTGGGGCTTTCACCGAACGTGCACGGCACATCGTGGACAGCCTCTACGCTGACACCCGGCGCCAGGGATGAGCCGCGGCATGAAGCGCTGGCTTCTGTCCTACGCGCTGGCAGCCGTGATCTTTGCCGTGATCGACGTCGTATGGATCGTCACCGTGGCGCAGCGGCAGTATGAAAGCCAGATCGGACACCTGATCGCGTCCAGTCCGCAACCAGTGGCGGCCGTGCTGTTCTACGTGGTTTTCGTCGCCGGGATTGTCCACTATGGCGTGCGGCCAGGGAAGACGGACCTCACGCTGGGTCGGCGGGTCGCGGGAGGAGCGTTGTTTGGCTTCTTCACGTACTCCACTTGGGCGTTGACAGCGCTCGCAGTCCTCAAGGACTTCCCGCCGATGGTGGCGGTGACCGACATTGCCTGGGGTGTTGGTGTCTGCGCCGTAGTCACCTGGCTTACCGCATTAATTGGGACTGTCAGGGGTCGGGTCTAGGCTCGATGTATGGAACACACCACCACCCTGACGCAGCACATTAAGGCAGGCCCGGAGAAAGTCTGGGCCGTTATCTCGGACATCCCGGGCTCGGCCGGCACACTCTCCGGCATCGACTCCGTCCAGTTGCTCAGCGAGGGCCCGTACGGCGAAGGTACGCGCTGGAAGGAGACCCGCACCATGATGGGCAAGCAGGAAACCGTCGAAATGTGGGTGTCCCAGGCCGACCCGCCGCGCAGCACTACCGTGAAGGCGCTTCAGGGCGGCGCTGATTACACCTCGCGCTTCACCCTGTCCGAGCGCGACGGCGGTACGGACCTGACGCTGACGTTCGGCGCCGAGGTCCTCAAGCCCTCGTTCCTCAGCAAGGTGGGTATGGCTCTCTTCGGGAAAATCGGCATGAGCATGACGCGCAAGGCCCTCGCCAAGGACCTGACGGAGATCGCAGCGAAGGCGGAATCCCTCTGATGGCGGCTGCGAAGGTTGTGGCCCCTAAGATTTCACCGGTCCGTTTGGAAGAACTGCGCGACGACGACGCTCCGGACTTCCAGCGCGGCGAACGGTATGACGGCGTCAGGTGGACCAAAGTTTCCGCCGACGGAGAAGAGCTGAGTGGCTCCGACTTCATCGAATGCGAACTGAACGGTGTCTCTTTCAACGAGGCGCAGTTGCGGGGCGCAACGTTCCGCGAGTGCATTCTGGCGGAGCCGTACGCGCCGGTCTTCACCGCCGCACGCAGCTCCTGGCAGGACGTGGAAATCAGCAACCCCCGGTGGGGCTCAGCTGAACTCTACGAGGGAAACTGGCGCTCCGTCCGGATCGACGGCGGCAAGCTGGACTATGTGAACCTGCGCGGCTCCAAGCTCATGGACCTCCAGATCTCGGACTGCATCATCAATGAGTTGGATCTCGGTGGCTGCGCCGGGACCAGGATCGCCCTGAAGAATTGCACTATCGGCACCTTGGACGTCACCGGGGCCAAGCTCAAGGATGTTGATCTGCGGACGTCCGAGTTCCGTGGCATCAACGGATTGGCGGGGCTGGCGGGGGTTGTTATCGACGACTACCAACTCAGCCTCATGGCGCCCCTTTTGGCTGGTCACCTCGGCATCCGGGTGGTGTGATCCCGGCTTCCGGGTCCTGTTCGAGGTTAGTGCTGAGCCGTTTCGGCTTGCTTAGGGTCCCAGGCGGGGCGGTGCAACAGATGACGTCAGCTGTTGACCGGCCCGCCGGGCCGTGTAATCTTTATAGAACGAACGGTCGGTATATTATTCCGGGCCGGTCCCTTTCACTTTCGCGAAGGATGTTCTCATGGTCGAGGCTTTTCTTGTTGGCGGCGCACGAACGCCTGTAGGTCGCTACGGTGGGGCGCTGTCCTCCGTCCGCCCGGACGATCTCGCAGCACTGGTGGTCCGGGAAGCAGTGGCGCGTGCCGGCGTCGATCCTGACTCCATTGACGAGGTGATCCTCGGCAACGCCAACGGCGCCGGCGAGGAAAACCGGAACGTGGCCCGTATGGCCACCATTCTTGCCGGACTTCCCCTTCACATCCCGGGCATCACGGTGAACCGGCTCTGCGCTTCCGGCCTCAGCGCGATCATCATGGCCAGCCACATGATCAAGTCCGGTGCCGCTGACATCGTAGTGGCCGGTGGCGTTGAGTCCATGAGCCGCGCCCCGTGGGTTCAGGAGAAGCCCACCACGGCGTTCGCCAAGCCCGGGCAGATCTTCGACACCTCCATCGGCTGGCGCTTCGCCAACCCGCTCTTCACCAAAGGCGAGCTCTCACGCGACGGCAAAATGACCTACTCCATGCCGGAAACGGCCGAGGAAGTAGGCCGAGTGGACAAGATTTCACGTGAGGACGCTGACGCCTTCGCCGTCCGCTCCCACGAGCGCGCACTGGCTGCCATCGCGGGCGGTCGCTTCAAGGACGAAATCGTTCCCGTGACGGTCAAAACCCGGAAGTCCGAGACCGTGGTGGACACCGACGAAGGACCACGTTAGGGCACCACCATGGACGTACTGGCGGGGTTGCGACCCGTTGTGCCCGGTGGATCCGTGGTCACAGCCGGCAACTCGTCCACGCTCAACGACGGCGCCTCGGCCATCATCGTTGCCTCTGAAGCAGCCATCAAGAAGTTCGGATTGACTCCACGCGCCCGCATCGTCGACGGTGCTTCAGCAGGTTGCGAGCCCGAGATCATGGGCATCGGTCCCGTCCCGGCCACGCAGAAGATCCTGGCCCGCACCGGGCTCACCGTGGACCAGTTGGGCGCCGTTGAACTCAACGAAGCTTTCGCCACGCAGTCGCTCGCCAGCATGCGCCGCCTCGGGTTGAACCCCGACATTGTGAACAACGACGGCGGCGCCATCAGTTTGGGGCACCCGCTCGGTTCCAGCGGCTCGCGTATTGCGATCACGCTGCTGGGGCGTATGGAGCGTGAACTCGCCTCCGCCACCGGACCCAGGCTTGGACTGGCGACGATGTGCATCGGCGTTGGACAAGGTACCGCGATGCTGCTGGAAGGCGTGTAATGGCACTGAACCCGGAAGACTTCACCACCCTCCTCCTTGAGGATCGCGAGGACCGCCTCACAGTCCTGCTGAACCGCCCCGAGGTCCGCAACGCGATTGACCAGACCATGGTGGATGAGCTTCACCAGGTCTGTGCTGCACTGGAGCGGAACCCCAAAGTACTGATCATTGCCGGGACGGACGGGGTGTTCGCCTCCGGCGCCGACATCGGGCAGTTGCGCGAACGGCGCCGTGACGACGCCCTGCAGGGGATCAACTCCACCATCTTTGTCCGGATCGCCAAGCTTCCCATGCCTGTCATCGCGGCCCTGGACGGATATTGCCTGGGTGGGGGTGCCGAACTCGCCTACGCCGCCGACTTCCGGATCGGGACTCCGAGCGTCAGGATTGGAAACCCGGAGACCGGCCTGGGAATCCTCGCCGCCGCAGGTGCCAGTTGGCGGCTCAAGGAACTTGTGGGAGAACCGAAGGCCAAGGAAATTCTCCTCGCCGGTGCTGTGCTTCGGGCCGAAGAGGCCCTGCGGATCAGCCTCATCACCGAAATCCACGAAGCCCCCGAGCTCATGGAGGCGGCGCACAAACTGGCCGACCGGATCGGACGCCAGGACCCCTTGGCGGTGCGCATCACCAAGTCCGTGTTCCACGCCCCTGCCGAAGCCCACCCGCTGATCGACACCCTGGCCCAGGGAATCCTTTTTGAGTCCCAGGCCAAGTTTGACCGGATGCAGGCTTTCCTTGACAAGAAATCGGCGAAAGCATCGCAAGACACGGACGCATCCGCCGCGTCCGCCTCTTCCGTTCCGACTTCCGGCACCGACGACAGGACCCAGAAATGACCGAAGCTCCCGCCATCCCGCACGTCGTCGGAGTCCTGGGCGGAGGCAGGATGGGTGCCGGCATCGCCCACGCCTTCCTCGTCAAAGGTGCCATTGTGATCGTGGTGGAACGTGATCACGAGGCAGCGGCCGGAGCACAAGGCCGTGTTGCTGACGCCGTTGCCAAGTCCGCCGCCCGAGGGACCCTGAACGAAACTCCTGAGCAAGCGATGTCCCGCTTCAGCACCTCCACGGACTACGAGTCGTTCATCCACTGCGGCCTCGTGGTGGAGGCCGTGCCCGAAGACTATGACCTCAAAGTTTCAGCGCTGAAAGCTGTGGAGGAGCACTTGTCCGCCGATGCTTTCCTGGCCTCCAATACGTCCTCGTTGTCTGTGACCAGCCTGGCCAACGAACTCCGCCGTCCGGCCAACTTCGTGGGCCTGCACTTCTTCAACCCGGTGCCCGCTTCCACCCTCATTGAGGTGGTGCTGGCTGAGAAGACCTCTCCAGGACTCGCTGTTGCGGCGAAAAACTGGACTGAGGCTCTCGGCAAGACCGCCGTCGTCGTCAATGACGCTCCGGGCTTTGCGTCCTCAAGGCTTGGCGTCGCGATTGCCCTCGAGGCGATGCGCATGGTGGAGGAAGGCGTGGCGTCGGCGGAGGACATCGATGCCGCCATGGTCCTGGGCTACAAGCACCCCACGGGCCCTTTGAAAACTACCGACATTGTGGGCTTGGACGTTCGCCTGGGCATTGCCGAATACTTGCATTCCACGCTGGGCGACCGTTTCGCGCCGCCGCAGATCCTGCGCGACAAAGTGGCTCGCGGTGAGCTGGGCCGCAAGACGGGCAAGGGCTTCTTCGACTGGAACGACTGAGCCCCGCGTGCGGTTAGGCTAACCGGGTGACTTCAATCGAACCCATCACCCTGACCGGAAACTTCGTGACGCTGGAACCGTTAAGCCAGGAACACCATGACGGGCTGGTGGATGCAGCCCGCGACGGTGACCTCTGGAAGCTTTGGTACACCTCGGTCCCGACGCCGGACGGCATGGCAGCTGAAATCGATCGCCGCCTGGACTTGCTGGCGAAAGGCTCCATGGTGCCTTTCGCCACGCGCTCCAACGCTACGGGCAAGCTCATCGGCATGACGACGTACATGAACATCGACGCCGTGACTCCTCGCTTGGAAATCGGATCCACATGGAACGCCGCGGCCGCGCACGGCACGGGGACCAACCCGGATTCGAAGCTGCTGCTCCTACGCCACGCTTTCGAGACCCTGGGCTGCCCGGCCGTCGAATTCCGCACGCACTGGATGAACCAGCAGTCCCGCGAAGCCATTGCCCGGCTCGGCGCCAAGCAGGACGGCGTGCTCCGGAATCACTCCCGCAGCGCCGACGGAGCCCTCCGCGACACCGTGGTGTTCTCCATCCTCGAGCACGAATGGCCGGCTGTGCGTAACGGCCTGGAGTTCCGGCTGGAGAAGTACGGCGCGTAGACGAAGAGTGGCCCGGGCGTGCGGCGAGGGGTGAGCTCTCGCCTTTTTAGGTGCGCTGAATGTCCCGAGAGCT
>NZ_JAVTJB010000037.1:0-24235 GCF_031843805.1 Arthrobacter sp. WCS2018Hpa-7 | reverse complement strand
AAGCTTCGCCAGCAGCCAAAAAACAACGGGGGAGAGGGGAAGCTGGCCGGTCACCACAGGTCGCCCCACCCACCACCTTTCTCGGCAAAAGAAGGAGCAACACCATGAACGCAGCACCCACGCTGGAAATGATCGACCCCACCACCTTGACCGTTGACATCAACGTCCGGAAGGACGCCGCTTTGACTGCTGAGTTTGTTGCCAGCATCAAGGAACACGGCGTGATGGAGCCGGTGATCGCCCACCGCAAGGACGACGGGACCGTGCACGTGCTGATGGGTCAGCGCCGTACGCTCGCGGCTGTGAAGGCAGGTCGAGACAGCATCCCCGTGATGATCATCGAGTCGCCGGAAGAGGCTGAGCGGATCGTCTCGCAGATGGTGGAGAACATCCACCGCGCAGCGATGACCCAAGGGGACGAAGCCGACGGTTACCACCAGCTGTCTCTTCTGGGCATTTCTGCCGCTGAGATCGCCACGAGGACCAAACGGCCCAAACCCGCCGTTGAAGGAGCTTTGAAGGCAAAGGCATCCGCCGCCGGAACCGCCGCCCTGGGCAAGGGGCACACCATCGAGGAAGCCCTCGTGATGGCCGAATTTGAAGGGGACGAGGAAGCCACCGCCGAACTGGAATCGGTCGTTGCAGACGAACCGGATCAGCTGCTTCACGTCGCCCAGCAACTCCGGGACGCACGCGCTCACGCTGCTGCCCTTGCAGCTTTCACCGCTGAGCTGGAAGCAACCGAAACGACCATCGTTGAAAAGCCCAGCTACCACGACGACGAAACGGCCCGTGTCAGCTCCTTGAAACGCGCAGACGGAGAACACGCCACCGAAGAAGACGCCAACGCCGTTTACATCGAGCAGGACTACAAGGGCGAATGCTCCACCGTGCCGGTGATCGTCGGATGGAAGAAGCTCGGCTTCAAAGACCGTTATAGCTTCTCCTCATCGGCCCAGACAGGTCCGATGACCGAGGAACAGAAGGCCGAACGGAAAACCTTGATCGCCAACAACAAAGCCATGGAATCGGCCACCACCGTGCGCCGAGAGTTCGTCAAAACCCTGCTGACGAAGAAGCAGGCACCGAAGGGCTGGCAGTACTTCACCGTCCACGCCATCACCCACCACACCGAAGTCGCCCGTAGCTACGACGGAGAAGTAGCCGCCGTGATGGTCAGCGCGAAGATCGACGGGCAGAAGTCATGGGCATGGAACCCGCTGAAGGATCACGTGGCAAAGTCCCCGACCCGACCCGAGTTCTCTCTGATCGCTCTCGTCTGTGCCGGATATGAGAGCACCATCGCCAAGGACTCGTGGCGGAGACCGTCCCAGACACACCGGGACTACCTGAACCAGCTCGTCACATGGGGATACACCTCGAGCGAGGTTGAACAGATCATCATCGACAGCGGCAAACCAGCCGAAGAAGACACCGCCGAGGAAAGCACCGAAGCGGCCTAAGACCCCTTGCCGGGCGGAACCCCCACCGCCCGGCAAGGCCCCCGGCCACTCACCACGACAGGGCCGGGAACCTCCCAAACGTCGGGCGGTCCGCCGCCCAGGGCGAACCACAGCAGCCAATCACCAGCGGCGGACCGCCATTCAACGCCACCATGCACACGCCCACCAAGATGCCGCGGCCCGCCAGGGACCCGGCTACTCCATCGACTCACCACCGAGGTTTTGTCGGAGGCCCCAGCTAGGCTCAACCCAAGGCACCCGAACAGGAGTCACCATGACCAAGCCACCCGTCCCTGACAATCCCATCACCGACTTCATGAACAGCGACTTCACCGGCACCTTCGACTGGTCGCTGTTGGCAATGATGCTGATCAGCACCGCGCTAGTCGCCGTCTACGTCGGCGCCGCGATGTTGATCCGAGGAAACAACTCGCCAACATCCAGGTCACCCAAGGGGACGGATCTCGCCTTCGGCCTCGCCATCGCGACGCCCCTCGCCGGCCTCCTTGTCCTGGGCCGCAGCGGACTCGGATCGGGACTAATCATTGGAGGATTCGCTCTGGTCATCGGCCTAACCCTTTGGGCGACTGACCGCGGCACTCGAAGCGAAACCAGCCAGGCACCACAATGAGGATCCGCTAGACTTAACACAGATTTCCTTTTTGCCGAGAGGAACAAAGCAGGACCGGCCCGCGCCGGTCCTGCTTTGTTTAACCCTCAAACCAGGCACCATCCCCATGGGTCAAGACAACCACCGCCGACCCACCACCCGCAGCGGGACAGGTCTTTTCAGCCGCGACCACACACTGGGGCACCCGCAATCACCCGACCCAGGCACAGGAACCCAACGCTCGGGGCAGCTGCCAAAGAAGCCGGGGGAGTAACACCGGACTACTACCCGCAACACCAAACCCGCCAACCGTAGGATGCTCCGAGTTGCTAGTGTCCGCCACGACCTCGCACGATCGCCCGGACGCGTTGTTTGGTCAGGCCCACCAATTCGCCTATCCGATCAAAGGTCCACCCTTTGGCCGGTGACAGGCCCTCGTTGTTCCTGGGCTCCGCAAGTGAGGACATGGCGTTGCGCCGGATCTGCAACGCAAGGCCCAAACGGTGTTCGATGACCCGACTCACCACGTCTGCCAGGACCAAGAGCCTCGCCTCTTCAACAGTGTCGCTGTTTCGCCTCAACTCTGGATCGTTGCCCAGCCTCCGTTCCAGCTTCGGGAGATAATACGGATCCTGCACCGCGGCGGCCAGATGTTCCGGGTTCCATCCATGCACAGCAAGACGCTCCGCCAGCACCGGTGACTGGGACCAGTAAATGAGATCCCGCCACAGCGGCTTGTCCTCCTCCGGAATGGCAGACGAACGCCACCGCTCATCCCAGTCCTGGACTGGATCGCCCACTTTCGCAACCGGGTACTGTTCCAGCTCGGACATGATGAATCCCCCTACTCGTGACCACCGGGACAATCAGCCCCCTCGAAGACAATAGCTGTTGTCAAACGAAAAGACAATACCTGTCAATTTCAGGAGTCGACGGCACAAAGTTCCCTGTGATTCCGGGATTTGTGCACAGGACTCTTGACCACTGGCTGGCCGATAGTCCCGTGCACTATGGTGCTTTTGTTCGGTACTCCTGTTCCCTAGAAGGAGGCAGGCATGGATGCTGATCCGACTCGTGTTGTCGCCGATGGGCAGCTGACGATGTCGGATGCCGCATGGGAACAGGCCAAGAATCGTGCCGCGGTGATCGGGGCGTTGGCGCAGCGCCGCACCCCAAGCGCCGCTGCTGTTGACCAAGCGGCTATGGAACTTGGTGGTTCCCGACGCCGGGTCTACGTGTTGCTTGCCCGGTATCGCCAAGGTTCGGGTCTCGTAACGGACCTTGCGGTCCGTCGTTCCACAGGAGGTAAGGGTCGAAACCGACTGCCGGAACCGGTTGAAGAAATCATGCGCGACCTTATCCGCCGGCGGTTCCTGACGCGACAAAAGCTAAGTGTTGCGGCACTTCACCGGGAGATTGTCAGGACCTGCGCGCTGAAAGGCTTGAAGCCCCCGACGCGGAACACGGTGACTCGGCGTATTTCCATGCTCAACCCCGTTGAAGTGGGACGACGCAGGGAAGGGCCGGATGCCGTGAGGACCCTGCAGGCCGCGGGCGGTGAGGTGCCGCTGATCAGTTCGGTCCTGGAGCAGGTACAGATCGACCACACGGTCATTGATGTGGTCATCGTTGACGAACGGGAACGTCAGTCGATTGGCCGCCCGTATCTGACCGTGGCCGTCGACGTCTTCAGCAGGGCCCTCGTGGGCATGGTGGTGACGCTGGAACCTCCATCGGCTGTTTCGGTGGGATTGTGCCTGGCCCACACCGTTGGGGACAAGCGTCCTTGGCTTGAGCGTCTTGGCGTGGAGGTGGATTGGCCGATGAGCGGCAAACCGAAATCGTTGTTCCTGGATAACGCGGCAGAGTTCAAGAGCGAGGCGCTGCGGCGTGGCTGCGAGCAGCATGGCATCAGGTTGTCCTATCGGCCACCTGGGCAACCCCACTACGGCGGCATTGTCGAACGCGTCATCGGCACGGCCATGCGCAGGATCCACGAGCTTCCGGGAACAACGTTTTCCAACCCGGGGGAGCGGGGCCGCTATGACTCGGAGAGGTTGGCTGCCTTGACGCTGCCGGAGCTTGAGAAGTGGCTGGTACTTGCGGCTGCCAGCTACCACGGCAGCGTGCATAAGACCTTGGGACAAACCCCGGAAGCCAAGTGGGCTGCCGGGATAGCCGCGACCGGGCTGCCCGCCGTTACCGCAAACCAGACTTCCTTCCTTGTGGACTTCCTCCCTGTCATCCGCCGCACGCTGACCCGAACAGGCTTCGTCGTCGACCATGTCCACTACTTTGCGAACGCTCTGAAACCGTGGATCAGCCGCCGCGACAAGCTGGAGCCGTTCGTCATCCGACGAGATCCACGCGATATCAGCCGGATTTGGGTGTTGGAACCGGACGGACACCACTACGTGGACGTCCCGTACCGGTCGATCGCCAACCCTCCCATCAGCACATGGGAGCACCGGCAGGCTCTGGCCCGGTTACATGATCTCGGCGCCACCCAAGTGGACGAAGCAGCACTGTTCCGGATGATCGACCAAATGCGCCAGGTCAGCGAGACTGCCGTGAAAACGACCAAGCGCATCCGCAGGGAAACCGAACGCCGCAAATACGCCAAGAACCCGGGCCGACCAGACCCCATACCTTCAAAAGTCCCACCACCACCGGACACACCACGCAGCAAGGACCCGGAAGAGGTTTCCGTTCAACCCTTCGAACAGATCGAGGAATGGTGACCGTGGAAGATAACGAGACCGGGGATTTGTCGCATCTGCACCCCGTATCGCGGGAATTGGCAAAGCTGCCCACCGAGGAGAGGGTGCGGCGCATCCGAGCAGACCGGTGGATCGGCTACCCCAAGGCCTTGGACGCCGTCGCACGTTTGGAAATACTCTTCAGCTGGCCGAAGAAGCAACGCATGCCAAACCTCCTGCTGATCGGCCCAACGAACAATGGCAAGACCATGATCGTTGAGCGCTTCCATCGAATGCATCCACCTGTAACTGGCCCTGACGGCGAGAACATCCCGGTCGTGTGCATGCAAATGCCCTCGGAACCCTCGGAGCTTCGGTTCTACACTGCCCTCCTTAACGCGATGGGAGCGCCCTTCCGGTCAAACCTGCGTCTACCTGAAGCCGAACGTCTGGCCCTCTCACTCCTGCGCGAAGTCGAAGCCCGGATGCTCGTGATCGATGAGTTCCACAACGTTCTGGCTGGCCACGGTGAGAAACGACGCGAGTTCCTAAACCTGCTCCGGTATCTGGGCAACGAACTGCGCATCCCGCTTGTCGGCGTCGGCACACGTGAGGCCTACTTGGCCGTCCGGTCCGATGACCAGCTTGAGAACAGGTTCGAACCGTTCATTCTGCCGCTCTGGGAAGTTGGCCTGGAGGCCAGGTCGCTGTTGGCCAGTTTCGCCGCGGCATTCCCATTGCGCTCACCGTCGGTCATCGAAACCGAGGACATGGCCAGGTATTTGCTTGCCCGCAGCGAAGGCACCATCGGTGAACTCGCCCACCTTCTGACGGCGGCCGCGGTCGCCGCCGTCGAGACCGGCGAGGAGAGGATCAACCACCGGACCCTGACCCGGGCAGACTACATAGGACCATCGGAGCGGCGCAGACTCTTCGAAAAGCAGCTCCAGTGACGGCGGTGCGGCGCTGGCCCGTGCACCCGGCACCGACGCCCGGTGAGGCGCTTTCGTCTTGGCTGCGACGGATCGCCGTCCGCTATGAAGTCCACCTCGAAGACCTCGTCGTCGATCTGGGCTTCTGGCCCGGCCGGGCCGCGGACCTGGACACCTGCCCACCCGAACGTTTCGCCCAGGAGCTCTCCACAAGAACCGGCGTCGATGCGCAACGGATCCGGAAAATGAGCCTCAGCGGCTGGTCGCCCTGGCTACTTGACCGGACCGAACCGGATCCCGGGACGTTTGCCAAGTACACGCGACAGTTCTCCGTGCTGCTGCCAGCGGAAATACGGTGGCCGCGTGAGATCTACCCGTGGATGCCTTGGTGTCCAACTCGCCCGGCAATGAGGGCGTGCCCGCATTGCATCGCGACGACGGAGCCTCCCCACCCTTATGAATTGTTGTGGCTGCTGCCGCTGACGCTTAGCTGCCCGATTCATGGATGTCTTCTGGAAATGTGGACTAAGTCGGTTAGCTACTTCGGGGGCTGGGAACGCAGGCCGCCAAACCCAAGGCCTGTTCCTGCCACGCTGTTGGCGATGGACACCAGAACCTGGCAGGCCATGGCGACGGGGAGAGTCCAGCTGCTCAGCCAGCAGGTCCCTGCCGGGATCTGGTTTCGATTGATGCGCACTATCATCGACGAGCTGGGTGCACCCCTGACCGAGTGCCGGACTGCTAATCGCATGATCATGTGGATTTGGAAACAGGCCGGCCATTCCGGGCGGGTAGGACCCCTTAAATGGCAACCCCACGAAGGCTACTCCATCGACAGCCAGCTCCGGACACTGGAGGCAACGGCGACAGCAATTCAACTTCTAGAGAGCGACGCCCTCACCGGCAGAGGCACGAACGCCGTCTTCTTCCGACCGGCAACGGCCCCGGATAACGGTTGGCCGTGAGGACCAAGTGAACGCTTCGATGTCCAACGTGGCAACGGAGACCTTGGCTGTAGACAGCTGCTAAGGAGCCGGGATGGGGGCAATGCACAGGACTTGTGACATTTGTGCCGTCAGCTTCTGAAAATGACACTTCCCAAACCCACCAGACGCCCAAATCACCAGAACATCACTACCAAAAACAGGCCAGAAAACCCTATAAATAAGGGTAAAAGCCTTTAAATTCGATTGGATAAAAGCTAGAATAGTAGTAGCAATTCAGCCAGACGAACCTAACCAAAACTGATACGAAACGCAGGACTGAAAATGACTTCCTCAATCACCGATTACACGGTCTACACCAAGCCCGGTTGCCCGAACTGCGACCGCACGATGGAGTACTTCGACTCCAAAGGCATCACCTGCACACCCGTGGACATCACCGAAGTGCCGGCAGCGCTGGAGTACATCACCGCTGAGCTTGGCTACTCCCAGGCGCCCGTCATCGTGAACAACTCCGATGACCAGGACCACTGGTCCGGCCTCCGCCGGGACAAGCTCGTCCAAGCGGCCATGACCCACAAGGCAGCGTGAGGACCGTGACCACACCGCACCCGGTGGACGGGTTCGAGATCAGCCCGCGAATCCCGTTGGAGGTGGATCTGTTTCGGGAGACCAACCCCAGCGGGAGGATCTACCCTGACAGCCTGGACCCGTACGCTGGCGTCTATGCCAATCCTTACAGCGTTGACGATGACCGCTACCTTGCCGCGATCAGCAGGGCCCCGATAGGGGAGGGCGGTCTCTGGGACGAGTACACCGCAGACCAGCACCAGCCCAACGATCTCACCCACGACAAACCAAGTGGCACCGAACCTCAGAACGAAACCAGCACACCCACCGAGAACACCACCAGCACACGAGGAAAAGGAATCATCATGGCCGGCGAAACCACCATCACTGTCATCGGAAACCTGACATCGGACCCCGAGCTGCGGTTCACCCCTTCGGGTTCGGCGGTAGCGAATTTCACGATCGCTTCAACGCCCAGGACTTTCGATCGTCAGTCTAACGAGTGGAAGGACGGAGAGACGCTTTTCCTCCGCGCCAGTGTGTGGCGGGAAGCAGCTGAGAACGTCGCCGAGTCCCTGACCAAGGGCACGCG
This sequence comes from Arthrobacter sp. WCS2018Hpa-7, assembly GCF_031843805.1. Taxonomy (NCBI): domain Bacteria; kingdom Bacillati; phylum Actinomycetota; class Actinomycetes; order Micrococcales; family Micrococcaceae; genus Arthrobacter; species Arthrobacter sp. WCS2018Hpa-7. The sequence goes on along the minus strand of NZ_JAVTJB010000037.1, from coordinate 16,425 downwards.
CGTGATCGTCTCGGGTCGGTTGAAGTCCCGGTCTTACGAGACCAAAGAGGGAGAAAAGCGCACCGTCATAGAGCTTGAGGTAGACGAGATCGGCCCGAGCCTGCGCTACGCCAACGCGAAGGTCAACCGCACCCAGCGCAACAACCAGGGCGCAGGAAACGGTGGTGCATTCAGTAACCAGGGCGCCGGCGCTCAGGCAACCCAGCAGGACGACCCATGGGCCGCGAACTCTTCAGCCAGCGCCGGCTCCTGGGGCAACGGACCTGACTCCGAACCCCCCTTCTAAACCAGGACCATTGATGAAGTCGAGCGAGAAGAAGGGTCCCTACTTCACCGAAGAGGACCTGAAACAAATCAGGGCAGCGGTGCAAGCCGTGGGACCGCTGGAGGGCTACGCCTCGATCACGGACTTCGTTGAAGCAGCTGCACGCCGGGAGCTGCGTCGGCTGCAGCGCAAATACAACGACGGCCGGAAATGGCCGGGAGTTGAGGCCGGGCAGCTCCGCCCTGGGCGGCGGACGCGAGCAGAAACGGCTGCGGGGGAGGATCGGAAAATGATCCGCTCCAAGTCCACGCGAGCCGTTTCCCAACCGATGGAACGAATCCTCATTCAGGACGTTATCCCCTACGAGATACCCGACAGGTTCAGTGACCTTCGAGGGCCGGCAGATGGGCAGCTGACTCTGCCGCATCACGTGTACTGGGGACCAACAGCGGAATGCGATCTGGGCCAGCCCGAAGGAGTTATCAAGGCATACCAGGCGGTGCTGCGCGAGGGGACCAGGAAGGACCAGACGGAACTTCTCAACGCCGATCTTCTATGTAGGGTCTGGCCAGATCTGATGCTCCCAGTGAGATGCCGGCAACTCTGGGAAGGCAAGTTCCCGAACCTCGCTTAAGGGCCCGGGGAAAGGCTGTAAGACCAGGAGCCGAATACGTCATTAGCTTCCGGTAATGGGGGCATGAACCGCTGGTCAGGAAAAACCTCTGAACACGCCTTCATCGTCTGTGCTCTCTGAGAAGTCCTCCCAGTCCATATTGGAAATGTTCAGGTTGTTGTCGACCCCCCAGAGTTCAGTAGCGATGCAACGAAACGGATGACGCGCCTCCTCGTGCAAGTCAATGACCTGAATCGGATAGCCAGTGCCAAGGGCAGGGCGATCAACTATGAAAAGAACGGCGGCATTGTTGTTGGCTGTAAGAGCAGCCTCCCGGACTTGCTCCCAGCTGGTGCCGTCCCAAGCCTTGTCATCAATTGCTCTCACGTAAGCGCGGAAACCGTCCTGGTTCTCCGTAAGAACAAAAGTCAGTAGGTCTATCCAGGGCTCGTTATCGGTGAAGGAAGTGCGTACCAGGAAGGAGCCATTTTCCGAACTTGGGAGAGTCAACATGACGTTATGGAAACACAGTGGCCGTCCGCCAACTCGGAACATATGTCGTGTCGTGAGCTCGCAGCCCTGCACTATTCCCGTCTCATGAACTTCGCGGCGGCCCAGCCATCGCTGTTACAAAACTTGCCAGGGGCTCCGAGTTTGCCATCGATCGAAGAACTGGTTGATTTCGTCTGTAGATGTTTGGTCGATGGACAACCATTCCGTGGCGGCTTTGCGCCCGATCTGCCCGCAGTCTTCTTCTGACATCGGGCCCCGTGGATCATCGTATAAGTCGCTGACTTCCATCCAAAGGTTATATGCGCCGCCATCGTGGGAGCAGTCCAGGAGCTCACCAATGAACTGTTGGGCTTGCTCCATGACGAGGTCGTAGATTTGTCCGTCCGCGGCCTGCAGCACCTTGTGAGCGACGTCCGTCATTGCTTTCAGAAAGCGGGACTCAAGATTGGCGTCGTCCATGGGGTGTCCTGTCGTTTCTGGCGTGCGTCGCGGCAGGCGGGCACAGGGTTAAGGCCTCCAGTACTTCAGAGTGCAACACCCTGCCGCTTTGGAGGACTCCCGGCACTCACGGTTCCTGTGCCTGCACGCCTCGGCCCCGCGCAACTGGTGTGTGTTGTCCCGGCGGAAAGAACCGGAGCCTGCGCCCGTGGTGCGTCGGCAGCGCTGTGTCTTGGTCCATGGGGAAGGCTGCCGTTGGTGACCGGCTGCGGGTGGAGGCTGTGCACGGCCACCGCTTGCTCTGGTGTGTGGTGTCCAGGTGGTGAGGTGGTGGTTGTGTGCAGCCGGTCAGGCGGGTCCGGTCGTCCACTTGTGTGCGGGAAAAGCCCGAAGGTTTTAGCTTTTGCCGTGCCCATGTGGGCGAGGGGCTACTACTGTTCCGATGCCACCGGGGCAGGTGCTGTATCCCGGGCGGTCCTCTTGCCGCGCGGTCGTCCGCCGGCCTTCCTACCAGGGGTGTCCAGGCCGAAGCCGCGCAAGTCCGATTCGGTCCAGTCGGCACGCAGTGCTGCTTGGTAGTCCTTGGCGTACTTTTGTTCGGCGGCTGCGAGCAGCTGTGCGGCTTCTTGAAGTTCTACGCTGCTGGCCGCTGCGTTTTTCACGGCGTTGACCTTAGCGTCCCTGGCAGCGTCAATTTTCGCGGCCGCTTTGGCGGCTATGTCGTTGATATCCATGGTGCCAGTCTACCGGGCAGAACAGACCCCGAAAGGGAGGGTTTCTCCCGAGTCGCACGAAAGGACGAAAAACGCAGAAACTCAACCATGCGGAGCAAGCTATACACTTACACGGGTGTAAGCGGCTTGTCGTCCTCGACACTGGCTGTCGAGTACGGCACACTTGTCAGTGTGGTCCCCGGTTCGGGGTCGCTACGCTGGGCCTTTGAAGGAGGGATTGGGATGTCGGAAGAGGAGAACACTCACCGCCCCAATCTGTCCCGTCGTCGTCGGGCAAACACTCCGGCAGGAACAAAGAAGCGCCGTGACGTTTGGGTCACCGTGGAAGAGGAAGCGGCTCTCGTTGCGAGGGCCGAACGTGAGAAAGTGACCGTCCCGAACCTGTTGGTTTCCTCGGCCCTGGCAGAACGCACGGACTCACCGACGGAACGGCGGGCGGTGATTGCTGAACTCATGCAGCTGCACAACCTTCTGGCCCGTTCATCGAACAACATCAACCAACTCGCACGGCAGGCAAACGCGACAAGTGAGTTCCCCGTAGAGGCCCGCGAATCGCTGAAGCATATCCGTTCAGTGGCCATGCGAATTGATCGGGCCATAGAGGGGCTGATGTAAGGGATGATTCCGAACATCACACGCGGTTCGCGCATGGGCGGGCTCATGGTTTACCTCGCATCGACGGACTCCGACAAAACCAAGAATGCACACAGCGATCCGCACTTGGTGGCCGGTGACCCAGCCATCATGGCGTGGTACGACGACGGCATACTGGACCGCGATGATGCCCTGGCTATTGCCAAACACCTTGACCAACCGCGCAAGGCATATGGCGTCACGGTTCAAATCAAGGACATGCAATGGGACGCGGCCAAGAAGGAACGCGTTCACGTTGGCTACAAGGACGCCAGCGTGTGGCACTGCTCGCTGAGTCTTCGCGCCGAAGAAGGTGCACTGACGGACCAGCAGTGGGGCGATATCGCTAATGACTTTGTGGATTCCATGGGCTTCACCGAGGCCAGCGAAAAAGCCCAATGCCGTTGGGCGGCTATCAACCACGGCACGAGCGAGAACGGCAACCACCACATTCACATCGCCGTCTCTCTGGTGCGCGAGGACGGCACCAAGGCTTCCTCTCACGGGGACTACAAAAAGGCGCAGCAGACCTGCCGCGAACTGGAAGTTAAGTACGGCCTTGAACAGCTCTCCACTGTGCATGCAACCCGTGGCTACGACCCCGCCGAGAAGGCCACCGCCGTGCGCGGTGAACGGGAAATGCACCGCTCATCTCTGGCACGCAAAGTCCGCGCCAGCGCCAGCGCCTCAGCAACGGAAAGCGAGTTCGTCCGCCGCGCCCGCGACACGGGAATGTTGCTGCGACCGCGCTACGCGAAGAACACCACCGACGTCATTGTTGGGTACTCCGTGGCCGAACGACCCAAGCCCGGAGAGCGTCCCATCTGGTTCGGCGGTGGCACGCTCGCCTCGGACTTGAAGCTTGGTGCTCTGCGTGAGGCATGGATGGACTCGCCGCAGCTTGCCACGGAGGCGGCAGCGGAATGGAACGCGGCAGCACGCAACAAGCGCACCGTGTCCAAGACCGGTCCTGAGAAGGCAACGCCATCGCCCCAGGTGTGGGTGGAGTACACCCGCAACGCGACCGCCCTTGCAGAACAACTGCGTGCCATTCCATTGGACGATCACGTCACATGGGCGAAGGCAGCACGGGACGTTTCGGGAGCCTTCGCAGCATGGTCACACCGTCTCGAAACCACACCTGGACCGCTGGCCGAAACCGCCGCGGAATTGTCCCGCACCGCGCAACTGCGTGCACCTCGCCAGCACAGCAAGGCTGTTGCCTTGCCGTCCATTGCCGGCACCGCAATGTTGTTCCTGGCGGCATCGAGTAAGAACAAGACAGCGGCGCAGGCTGCGCTGATGGTGCAGCTGGCGAACATGGCTGCATCGATCTACGACATGCATCTGCAATCCGGTCGGACACGTGAAGCGGAGAGGATTCGAGCTGTCGTTGCAACTCAGCTCAAACCTTTTGCAGCGACCATGCCCCGGCCCGTCAGCGTTGGGGCGACAGAGCAATCATTAGATCGTGAACCTGTACGGAATCCTGTGGAGCTTGGCCTACGCGGTATGGCACCTATCCGTCCCGGCTCAGTTGTTCCAGGAACAACAACACCGGCCAAGACGCCCACGCGAACCGGACGCGAATCCGGGCCTGTACTCGACCGATAAGAATCTCACCACTAGTGCAAGGGGAACACCATGAGTGAATCAGACGGAATGGACGACGTAGTAGACGGTGGACTGCGGCAATGGCTGATGATCGCCTCCCGTATTGCAGAGACTCTGGCTCGCAAACGACAGGAAGCCCAGCGGCAGCAGGAGCACCTTGAATCGACGGCTGCTCACGAAGCCCAAGCACGCTTTGCCGCCGAGCGCAGTGCAGCCCACGCAGCGCTCGCACCGGTTGAAAAGGAGCAATGGTGGGACAAAGCTCAACCGTCCGACATCGCCACCGCACACACCGTCGCTGAATCGTGGAAGGACCACGACCCGACGGCCCTGGCAGCGTCTGAGAAGATCCGTCAGGAAGTCCTCACCCGCTACGGCATCGACACCCATGACGTCGGCACGGACGCCGCTTACCTCGAGTCAGGCATCCAGACCATCACCACGGAGAAGGCCCGACAGGACGCACTTGCCCTCAGCCAAGAGGAGGCACGTAAGGCCGCAATCGAACACGAAAAGGCCATGCAGCTCCTCGCAGCGGCCCGCGCCGAAGAACTACGCGCTCAGGCGGTGAAACTCGCCCCCGAAATGGAGCGCCACCAGGTGCCCGTGGAGTACCTGGCCAACCTCGAACTGACCAAAGCACTAAAGCTGGCACACAACGCAAAGACACCCAAAGCGTTGGAGGTAGCGGATGCCGCCGTGAAGGAACGTATGTTCCTGATAGGCAAGGACGGCATCAACGGACCCGACATTGACCAGCTCCGCAAAGAAACCACAGCGAACGTTAGCGGTGCTGGTGAGGAACACTTCAAAGACCCTGCTTTCGTGGACGCTGCCAAGAGGCTGCACGAAGCGAAACTACTGGCTGAGGGCGGGTTCAAGGGCGACACGTGGTCAACCCAAGAACAGCGATACGAGCGGGCCGAGGAGGAACTCTTCGCCCGCATGGAAGGCATCGGACGCGAGATCGAGAACCGCGTCACCGGCAACGACAGCAGCCGGCTAAAAGACCAAAGCCTGAAAGCTGAAACGACTTCCGCCAGCGACTACGGTTCGGCCGAACAGCAAAAGGCGTTTGCCGCCTCCCTGGCCAACAGCGGCGCCAACGAATCACAGGTCCGGGGCCGGGTAGCTGCAGAGCGCAGCGAGTCGACCCACCCTCGCGCAGCTCTCACGATGGGTAAGGGCGCGGCGAAGGCAAGAAAGGCCGCAACGGGGTCCTCAAGGGGCGCTGAACGGTTCAAGAGCGGCCCGTCCAAGTAAGGCCTCGTATGGAATCCGTGGTGCCGCCGAGAGCAAACCGGTGGCACCACTACTCACAAGGGCTCATTCCATCCCCAACTATCGGGCCCGGACGAGAGTTCCATGTTTGAAACTATGATTCCTTCGCTGGCTGCAGAAGAGCTTCGGTGCACCTTTCTGAGGCTCGACCTAGTCAGATATCTCGACCCCGTCGATTCGCGTGCCCGGTTCCAGATTTTGGGTGGAAACTCTTAGCTGACCCATCAATGACCAGTAGACCTCAATGTCGCTGACTTCAAGATTGTCGACACTGTCAGCACCGCCTAGGAACAACGGTACTTTGTACCCCGCGCACTCATTGAAGGCGAGACCAACAGTGTTCCGTGCTTCCCACTCATGGAAGAAGGTCGGAAGCAAACTTGGTTCAGGATCGCGCACGAGCTCATCATCATGATAAGTAGAGAAGCTTCTCGGAATCTCTAATGCATAGCCTGTTCCGGGTTCCAGTAAAAGGATCTCTGGATCCCTCTTGCCGCTCCGAAGATCGAGAATGAACTGGCGTCCCAGCCAGTCGAACCCGAAAGGGATGAATGGGAAACTGAACTCAGGGTAAGCATCTGCGAGCGTTCTGGCCATGTTCTTTGAGGACTCTGCCGAATGCACTCTGTAGAGGCCGTTGTTGAAGGTGCAGCCTCCATATCGAGCGAACAGGTAAGACACAGTATCGGACCCGACTGATGGATTCCCCGGGGTGCCGTCCGTGACTTCGAATTTGGTGCTGAAAATTTCTAGCATGAGACCATCATCTCGTACATATGGAGACTCCGCAGATCGGCGTTCCCGTTGGTACGCCTTTCAGTTGCTGTGCAATTTGTGATCCGAGGCTCCTGTTGACCGACAGGTCTAGAGGTGACATGTTATCGAGGGTATTTGAGCCGCCAAGTTGAAGATCGATGATGTGATCGATGTCGGCGCCAGCTGGCTTCGTATTGCCCGCCCTACCCCACATGGTGCTGGCGGAAGACCCGGTACGTTCAACCTTGGTGGCCTCCAGAAAGGCGTTGTTGAGGTTCGCTACCTTTGAGTCGGCCGCGGCCTTTTGCGCTGCGGACCATCCGTCCATATAGGTGAGTTTTAGATGGACGCCAAGCGGCCCTTCAGCTCCTTTGAGAGATGTTTTGGGGATGAATTTGTTGCATCCTTTGCAGAAAATCGCAGCGGCGGCGCCTACGGCTGCCCCGCCGGCGTCTTCTCCACCGATCTCCTTTCCGTCGGCTGCTTTTCCTGCCATTTGGGCACCGGATCCCGCGAGAGTTCCGCCGAGGCACCAGACGACGCCCGTTGCTATGCAGAAAATTGACCCAAAGCCGAGGCTGAGCCCGAAACCGAGTCCTTCCATGGGACCCATGCCGAGCTTGGCTGCGTCATTGGCTGTTGGGTAGCCCGTGATGGCACCGAGATCGGCGTCGTCGTATAGGTCCATATTGCCGGGCAGGCTGGTGTTCGTTGGCTGCGTGATTGGTGGGGCAGCCGGCGCGGGTGTGCTGGGGGCTGGGTTCGGAGCTGATACGGGCCCGACGGAACTGCAGATGTCGCAGATGGGTATCTGTATCGCCAGCCCTGTGGGGTCGGAACCGTTGATGACGTTGCCGAAGGCGTAGGTGTAGGGCGTGAAGCCACGTTGGTCTTCGGTGTTCAGGATCGGATCTGGCGCGGTGAAGACTCCGAGGACGGGGTCAAGTTCGCGGGCACCGAGGTGGGTGAGGGAACTGGCGGTGTCGTCGAGGCCGGCGATGTAGCCGTTGACGGCACCGAAACCTGCCACGTTGGCGGCGTTGGATCCTGTTCCTGCTGTGGTGTTCGCCCCGGCGGTGAAGGCCGCGTTGCCGTTACCGGTGCTGTTGGCCCCCCTGGCGAGGCCCAAGGGGTCGGTTCGCCGGACCAAGGTAGTTATTTGGGTGCCGGCGGTGGTGTTGGGCAGGGTCATGGTTTGGGCGGTGTTGACGCTGTCACCGACGATGAACGCCAGCTTCGTGGTGCTGCCTGAAGTTGTGCGTTGTGCGACGACTTTACCGGCGAAGGTGTAGGTCTTCGTGGCTGACTTCGTACCGGTGGCGGTGTTGTGGTGGGCGGTGATGCTGCCTAGGGTGATGGTCGTCCCGGTCCCGTCGGTGATACCGACGAGATTCCCGGCGGCGTCGTAATACCGTGCACCTTGGTCATCGGCGATTCCGGTCGGTGCTGCAGGGGGCGTACCGGCCGTGGCGTTCGGGTTCGGGTTGGTCGGGACTGTGCTGATACCGGTGGTGGTGTCCAGGCGCCCGTCGAGGGTGTACGACAGGACTTGCCCGGCGCGGCCGGTCATCCGTCCTGCTGTGTCCCAGGTAATGGTCCGAGCGACGGCGGTCCCACCGGCCGGGGTGGTGGTGATGGACTGGAGTCGGTGCGGGCCGACCGTACCGGCTGCGGGGTAGGCGTAGTCCTCAGTCGAGGCAAGGTTGCCGTTGGAACTGAAGCGCTTGACTTGGGAACGGTCTCCGGCCGCGGTGTAGGTGTATGTTTGCGCGTACGGTGCCGGGCCGCCGAGCCCGGCCACGGTCGTAGCTGTGGTTGCGGGTGCGGTGCCACAGGAGGTGTTTGCCGGTGTCCAGACGGCTTTGATGCGGTCTGCGTGGTCGTAGCTGTAGCACTGGGAGTCTGTTTGGGGCGAGAGCCTGGTGGTGTAGGCCTGTTCCCGTTCGGTGATTCTTCCGGCCGGGTCGTAGGTGTACCGGGTTGTGCCCAGGTCCGTGGTTGTCGGACCGGAGTTGATCTTGTTGGTGGCGGCCGTGTCGGTTAGCCGCCCGGTGGCGGCGTCCCAGTTGAATGTGATTTTGTTCTTCCCCGTGGTGTTTACCCCGGTGGTGTCGTTGTTGTCGTATTGGGTGTAGGACGCGATCTGGTTCAGGTGGTTGTATGAGCCGGAGGCGACGTAGTAGTTCGACCCTCCACGGAGCTCAGAGGGGTTATCGAAGGTGTCGTAGCCGTTGGTGACCGTTTCTGCGGGCAGGCCAGCGACGGCAGGGGTTCCTGCGACGTCGGTCTTGCCCGTGAATGTGGTGGTGTTCGTGAAGGTGTATGAGGTGGAACCGAAGCCGGTCAGCCCGGCGGGGAGGGTCGTGACGGTGGTGCCGGGTGTGTAGGCCAGGTCGAAACCACTGTAGGTGGTGGTGACAGGCTGGTTGAAGGTGTCGCCGTTGTTTCGGGTTGAGCTGGCGAGCACGCCCTTGGGGTTACCGGTTCCGTCGTAAGTGTTGGTGATGAGGGTCTTCTCAGTACCGCCGGACGGGGTAACAGTCTGCTTGGTGATCCGGTCCAGAACGTCGTAGGAGGACTTGGTCACGGTGTTGAGTTCGTCGGTGCGGGATGCGATCCGGCCCGCGGCATCGTAGACGATGGAACTGGTACCGGTGTCGGGGTCCTCGCTGGCTATTTGCCGGCCGGCGGCGTCGTAGGCCCAGGTCCAGAGGTTGTAGCCGTCGCCCATGCGCGTGAGCTGTCCGAACACGTCATAAATGTAAGAGCTGACGTCGGCGGAGCCGGTGGCTGTGGTGCCGTAGTAGAGCGTGCGGCTCTGGACCTTGCCGTCGGTGTTCACCACGGTCCTGACGGGGGATTTCGTGAAGCCCGTGTCAGAGGTGACCGTGGTAGTGGTGGTGTCGATCCCGGCGTAGGTGTGCTGGGTTTTCCAGAGTTCGTCGTTGTCCCAAGCCATGGCCCGCTCAGCAGCGACCCGGCCGTAGGCATCGTAGTCGAACAATATCGAGGACGGAACGGCGATGCTCGGGGTGACCAGGACACCGTTCGGGGCGGTGTAGACGTAGTAGGGGTTGCGGACAAGGTCCTTGTTGCCTGCCGAATTGTACGTGGTATCGGTGACTATGGCGCCACCACCGGGCGACTGCGACTGTGTCTGCCTGACCCGGCCCATGCCGTCATAGACCGTGTATTTCTCGGTCGTTTGTTGACGGCCGTTCATGACGGTCTTCTTCACCCAGGACGGGCTGGTTTGGGAGACACTGTAGCTGGTCGCCACCGTCGGATTGTCGGGATTGCTGCCTTGGGGGCGGCGGACGTCCCAGGAAGCGACCTCACGGCCTGAGGGGTCGTACTTGGCGCTGGTTTCATGGCCGTTTTGATCCACGGTCTTCAGGGTGTTGCCGCGGATCGCGTCCAAGGTCGTGACGGTAGGCTGCCAGTTCGCGGCGTTCGTCGTCGTTACGGTGGTGACTGGCCCGGTCGCCGGCGAATAGGCCGTTTTGGTCACGCGTGGCGCGCCGGTGCTGTTGTCGGTGGACTGGGTGGGCCGGCCGAGGGCGTCATAGATGGTGGTTGGTCCGGTTTGCCAAACGGTGACGTTCGCACCTGAGACGGAAGTGGCGGTATCGACCCGGGTTTTGTCGGCATTCGTCGGAGCGACGTAGCCTGTTGAGCCGGGTACCGCTGAGGTGGAGGTGTCGTACAGGGTCCGGGTGGACTTCAGTATCGAAACTCCCGGGGTATTGCAAACGGACGAATAGGTGGAGGTGACAGCCGGGAGGGACAGGATGTTCAGCCCTGTGTTGTCGGCGTAACTGGTCGTCGTGCAGCTGTCATCTGTCAGGGTCCCCAGCTCGCCGTCATCGCTGACGGAGATGACTCTGCCGAGGCTGTCGTAGCCGTTGGTGGTCTTGGTTTTCCGCCAACCGCTTCCTTGCCCGGAAGCGATTTGCGTTTGAGTCCAGCCGGTGCCCGTGAAGTAGGCCTTGACCGATCCCAGCGCAGCCGAAGCCGTGGCGGTGGGGTATTGCGAGTTCCAGGGATAGCTGACAGTACCAGTCATGTACGTGCCACCAGTGCCGCGGTAGCTTCGTTTTTCGAACACCCGCCCGGCGAACCACGGCGAGTCACGAACGGTGGCCGTCCCGTCGGAGGTGGTCAGGCTTACTGACCGCATCGTGCCGGAGGTGTTGGCTGGTGTGCCGTCGTTGCCGCGGAAGTACGTGGTGAGAGTGTAGGGGTTGTTGCTTTGGACAGGGTCGTTGCCGGTGATGGTTTTGACCTCAGGCCAGCCGCCGAACACGGACCAGGTCTTCTTGGACCCGCCGGTGCTGGTATCGATTTTCGGGCCAGCATACTTCCACACCAGCTGGCCGTTGTATTCGTACCGGGTCATAAGCGGGGTGCTGCCATCCACGCCCGGGCTTGGGGTCGTGGTGACCTGCTTGACCGGGTAGACATTGAAGTAGGACATCATTGCCGGCTGAACGATCGGTTCGGTCGGGACCCACCATTGCGGGAAGCACATCTTGGTGTTGTTCTCGGGAACTATGTCGACGTTACCGTCCTGGTCAACGTCCTCGTTGGTGCAGTTGGGCTCCATATACTCCACCGCGGTGGTGGCGCCGGTGGAGTTGATGATCTCGGTCAGGCGGATGCGGTTCATCGTCGGCTGTCCGGAGCGGACGTCCCAGACCCTGTTCTTCTTCCCCCGGCCGTCAAAGAGCGTGGCCGGGTCCGTGACCCAGGAGGTGCTGTTGGAGGTCGTGGTGTTGGCGCCGGAGTGGGTGATCGATTTGAACCACAGCGCGGGCCGTGCCCCGACGACATCCAGAGGGTCGGGCATGGTGTGTACCAGGGACCAGTAGTCGGTGTTGCCGTAGCTGGTGCCATTGACCAGCGTTTGGGACAGTACCGACAAGAGCCGGTAGTGGGTGTAGAAGGTTGGGGCTTGGACCGGGCATCCGGACGCTGTGGGGCAATTAAATTCCTCGTACGGGACATCGTTTCCCGCCGAGCAATCCACGCCTTGTTCACAGCGGCCGGTGTAGCCGAAGTGCACGACCATGGGTGCTTTGGCGGTCAGTTCGCTGCCGGCGCGCATGCCGTAATCCACCCGGGCGAGACGACTTGCACGGACGTAAGAGTACGTTGGTCCGGTGCCGGCTTTCGTATGGTAAAAGTTTGTGTCCCGGGTGTAATAGAAGGCTTGGGAGTTGTCGTGCACGTCCACGACGTAAGCAAGGTTCCACGCGTACGCCTGCTGGCAGAAGTCACCGACCGACAGCAAGTGACTGCAGGGCTGACCGCTGTTAGCGGCCCTGACAGGGACGTAATCGGTGGAGTTGGTGTTCTGGGTGGCGCTGGTCCATCCGGGAAGCTTGTCCACGCCGAAGAAGTATCGGGTCCCTTCGGGGTCGGTCAGAATCCAGTAATCCCCTGCGTAGGTGCCGTTGCCGGCACCGGTGAGGTACTCGAGGCGGCTGCCGTCATCATTCTGCAGCCTGTACTTCAGCTTGGGATCAGTCTGGTTGGGGTCTTCGATGATCAGCCCGGAGCGGCTACCAAAGGTGATGCTGAATTTCTGCCCGCCGGGGTTGCCGCACAAGTCCCAGGTCGGGGTCCCGGCCGGAAGCTGATCCTTGCAGGACCCGAATTCCTGCCGGATCGAGCCTGTCCCGGACAGACCCCAACCGTCACCGACGACCGAGGCCTGGGTGTTGGTCGCGCTCGTCAGGCCGTCCAGGCGGGTGGAGTCATAGGACAAGCCCAGGGACGGGGTTTTCCCGGCCGGGGCTTCGCGGATCGGGAAGGGGTAGTTCCAGGTGAAACCGCCGGTCTGTCCCGTGGTGCCCCAGGACCCGGAGCCTACGCCCGGGACGGCGGTGAAGTTGGAGGTGCCGTTCGCGTTGCCAGGGACTGTTGCCAGCATCGGGGCCCGTGCGGTCTGCAGTGCCACGGTTGAGGCATTGGTCGTCCCGTCGATGACGGTGTCTGCCGGGGCAGGGGCCGCGGTTGCGTCCACCCCCGAGGGTGCGGGCGCGGGAGGAGGCTGCTCGGTCCAGGCCTGAACAGGGATCGGTTCCACTTCCCGGGCCGTAGCCTCCGCGGCTGTCGGAACGGTGGAGGCCGGTTCGGGAATGGCGGTGAACGCGGAGCCGCTGAGGATGAGCGCTGCGGTGAGGGTACCGGTCAGGAGGGCCTTGAGGGGCAGAGCCAGGTATTTAGGGGTCCTCATTTGAGCAGGCCCTTCTTTTCGGTCACGCCGTCGGTGTTCACAAATGCCTTTTGGATGCTGGAGAACTGGCCGTCGGTCAGGATTTCGCCGGTCAGGATCGGTCGGTAGATTTTGCCGGTGAACTGCTGCGCACCGCCCATGCTTTGACCGATGACGACCTTGTGGGTGGGGGCGGCAGGGACGACGTTCTGCTGCGAGGCTGCGATCACCCACGTGCCGACGCTGCCTACGCCCTGCTGGGACGTCAGCCGCAACTGCCGGTTGGTTTTGTCATACACTGCCGTGACATACGTCCAATAGCCCGCTACAAGCGCGCCGCTGTCTTCTTTGACGATGTGGCTTGAACCCACACCGGTCCACGCCTGAAGCCTGACCGGGCCTTGTTCACCGATCTCCAGTGCTGCGCCCGGGGTGGTGCCAGCCAACTGGGTGATCAGGGAGCGGATCTGGTTTCCTCCGACAGTTGTCGGGCACACCCAAGCCGCGACGCTGAAATCACCGGAGGTGTCCACGGCGCCGGCCGCTGTCTCTGCCTTGCCGCTTCCCGAGTTGAACTGCAACGCCCAAGCATTCTTATCGGTCGGAGCTGTTGTGGCCTCGGTGCAGGATCCTGCGGGGATGCGCTGCTTATTGATCTCCCCGTCGGCGTGGATCTCGGTCCATTTGGCGGTCCCTGTCGGTGTCAGGGAAAGGTCGACGCTCTTGGACAGGATCGGTTCTGGGACAGTCAGGGTCGCCGTTGTCGCGGCTCCCGACGCGTAGTCATCGCCGATGTTGGCGACATTTCCGGCCTCGTCGAACGCCCACACCGATAGGACAGTTGTGTCATTAACCGCACCAATGTTGACCACAACCCCGTCCGCGCCCGGGCAAATGATGATGAACTCATTGATTGGTGGCGTCTGGCAGTTCACATTCGTCGGTGGGGTGACCGCGGCGTCCTTGGTGACGGAGTAAATGAACCCGTCGGCGCGCATTTGCCTCTCCGCGTCATAGCCGTTGCTGATCTTGAACGGATACGACGCGTCCCCTGGGGCGTTGTCGTTGTCACTGTAGCTCTTGACCCCGTTTTGGTCTGTCGTGACGGTGTATTTGGCGCCATCAACCTGGGTGATCTTCGGCGGGTTCGGTGCTGTGAGATCCACGCTGAAGGGGAAATTCATCAGCGGCGAAACACCCTGAAACTGGTCGTAGCTTCTGGCTTCCAGGATGTAATTGCCTTCGGTCAGTGCCGGAGTGGACCCCCATTCGATGGTGACGGGTCCCCAGTTCGCGGAAGCGTTGTCGACCCATCCGCTGAACACATTTCCACCGCCGGATGCGCGGCGGACGCTGAAGACCACTTGGATCCCACCACCAATCACTCCATCGATATCACCGGCCATGACGGTCAGTTTCGGTTTCGGGATACGGGTCACGTACGGCGAGTTGAAGGCGACGTTCGACCAGCGTCCGTCCTGGATCGAGTGGATTGCCGGTCCGGTTGGGTTGCGGTTGAAGTCGACCTTGACCGCGCCTTCGTTGGAGAACCGCTTCCACGACAGGCCACTGTGGTCCAGTTCGTTGTCCGCGGCGAGCATGATCGTCCACTTCGGGGAGTTCAGCAGGATGCTCTCCGCCGCAAGTAGGTCAAAGCCAACCATCCCGGCCGGACAGGCCGAGCTCCATCCCTTGGCAACGTTGCCCCGGTCAGTGCGGACCTTCAACTGTGGCTGGTTGTTCCACGTCGTTCCGGTGCCTACTTCACCGGTGACCCACGAGGCAATGCCGGTAGGGGTGCAGGAGGCGGACCAGGTTTCCAGGATTTCGAAGCGGGCATTGATCAGATTGGCGGTCGCGTCAAACGTTTTCCCCTCGAACTGGAAGTACGACCTGGCCAAGTGCGAATTCCCATCGGTTGGCCAGTTCGGCGGGATGTAACCGACGTTCTGCGTGCTGGTGCCAAACGCACCATTCCAGTAAGAGGTGGTCGGATATGCCGTGTCGACCATGACATAGGCCGTACGCAGCACGTTCCACGGCGGATCCACATAAATCGGGTATTGCACATCCGAGGCATTCAGGATCTCATCCATCCCGAAGACCTGGGTTTGTTTCCCGGCTTCTTCCCCGAGTGTGAACTTGAAAGGTCGAGTCAGGCCCGGAGTGCCCGGGTCCAAAGCCGAAGCGCCGGGCTGTGAAGAGTCCCACCACTGACCCCCGCTCATGTGCAGTTCCACCTCACCGGTGTCACTGCCCGTCGCTGTGATGGCACCTTCGGCGGTTTCGGCGACAGTGGTGTTGCCCGTGTCCAGGAATAGCCGCATCTGTGCCACGCGCGGATCTCGGGCGGCCTCGGCGGATTCAATTTTCAGCACTTGGGACACGCCTGTCTTGTTGGCGATCTGCACCAAATCCACGCCGGGAAGCACCTGCCGGTACGTGGCCGTGTTCTCCACCAGGACAGGCACCGGCAAAGACCCGAACGGCCAAGACTGCTCGATCGAGTGCCCATCCTTGTCATCAATGCTGGCCATCACATTCGAACCGCCGGCACCCAGGGTCACATCAATCGGGACCTGCTCAGGCTTGATCACGGTTTTGCCGTCTTCGACGGTTTTCACCAAGTCCGTGGAGATGTCCACCCAGCCCTCGCTGGTTTCCATCCGTACCGGGGCCGTGTTCATCGTGCGGGTGAACGTCCCGTCAGGGTTGGCGACCGTCTGATCAGTCGGAGTGGTGGCCGATTCGACCACGACTTTCTCTCCGGACGCTTTCGCCTCGACCTGGGCGGCCCGCTCCGAGCCCGGTTCCGGCGTGGGCTCCACCGCGCCGGCAGCTGGCGTGGTTTCGGCAGGCTGCAGACCCGGTAAGGCGGAGGCTGACGGCACTACAAGCGCGCTGACGAGCAAGGACAGAGCAAAGGCCGGTACGCAGGCACGGCGAAGGAACGCAGGAGAGAGACCCACAGCATCACTTTCTGGAGCAAAGACACTCGACAGAGGGATGCAGCTAGCGCCGTACGAGCCCCCAAATTCGACTAGCGAGAGCAGACTATCCCGCAGTTGAGTGAAAATCCAAGCAATGTCCAGTCAACACACAGAAACTTGTGATTTGTGACGAATACCATGTTTGGTGGTCATCCTCGAAGTGGCGCCGGCCCCGACAAAACGAGCAAGGCCGCCCGACGCCACGGTCCTTGCGAAGATCGGATTGACGCACCTCAGCCGAAGGGGTGCTGGACTGCACACTAGTATCTTTATCAACCCATTTAGGTTGACATATTATCCGTTATCGGCGTTTAAGTGGGACGAGTAGAAGTAGATGAGAGAACCCGTCCCATCCTGCTTTTAGTGTT
>NZ_JAVTJB010000036.1:0-26736 GCF_031843805.1 Arthrobacter sp. WCS2018Hpa-7 | reverse complement strand
CGCGCGATCACTGGGAAGCAAGCCCCTCCCATACACACGTTTTGTCCTATAACCCCCGTTTGGCGCCGCCGCTGACTTCAGCACCCGCATGACGGTGGAGGGTGAGGCTGTCTACAGTGCTGATCAGCATCAGAACAGCCATGGCGACGAAGGCTCCCTTGTAGGCCGCCACCTGATCAGGACCGAACACCTCGGTGGCCTCAAACAGGCGCAGGAACAAAGCACCCACGGCGATCCCGGCCGCTGCCGCCAACTGAACCAGCGTTGCCGAGATGGCGTTGGCCGAGGGCAATTGCCCCGGAACGATGTCCGCGTACTGTACCGAGGCGTAGGCGGAGAAACCGATGGAACGGAACGCGCCGCTGAACAACAGCAAGGCGAAAATGAGCGGCTCGGGTGTTTGGGCGTCAAGAAAGGCGCACATCGCAAACGTCACGGCCGACGCGAACGAGGCAAAAACGAGCACCGGCTTGAACCCGAAACGCCTGATCAACGGCGTAGTGGCTGGTTTGATTCCAATGTTGCCCACGAACACCGCTGCCACCATGACACCGGCCTTCAGTGGATCCCAGCCAAAACCATCCTGGAACATCAGTGGCAGCAGGAAAGGGACCGAACTGATGGTCAGCCGGTAAATGAAACCCCCGGTGGATGTTGCCCTGAAGGTCCTGGTACCGAAGACGCTGAGGTTGAACAGGGGAACTTTCGCTTTGCTCATCCACCAGACCGCGCCTGCGAGGGACACTACCCCGGCAAAGACAACTCCTGCGGCCAGGACGTTTGATGCGTGCCCACCCAAGGTCTCCAACCCCACCACCAAAGCGCCTACGCCCAGCGTTGTCAGCAACAGTCCGAACCAGTCCAGCCGGCGCTTCCCGTCGAGCTGTGTCCGCGGCACCAGCCTGAGGGCAGCGATGAAGGCGGCCAGCCCAAGCGGAATGTTGATGATGAAGATCCAGTGCCATGACAGGAAGGTGGTGAGCGCCCCACCCACCATCGGCGCCAACACTGGAGCAAGGAGGCCCGGCCACACGAGGTAGGCGGTGGCCCGGAGGAGTTCGGACTTGGGAGTGCCCCGGAGCACCACCAGGGTACCCACGGGAACCATCATGGCTCCGCCCATGCCTTGCGCCACCCGGCTGAGCGTGAGCATGGTCAGGTCCGTGCTGATCGCGCAGAGCAGGGAGGCAAGAGTGAACACGGATATCGCGAGACAGAAAATTGTGCGGGCACCGAACCGCTCCGCCAGCCAACTGCTCAACGGAATGCCCATGGCGACCGTCACCAGGTACGCCGTCATGGTGATATTGATGTCCGCCGGCGCTACCCGGAAATCGGAGGCGATGCTGGGAATGGCCGTGGTGAGGATGGTCCCGTCCAGGAACTCCATGAAAAACGTTGCAGCCACCAGCAGCGCCAGGCGTGGCCGCCACGTCGTCTGGTCGGAGGCATCGACGTCGGTGTTGCTCTGGTTTGCGCTCATGGCTCCGGTCCGGGTTTTAGCGTATGCCTGCGACGGGCAGCAGGCTGTTTGCTTGATCCTATAGAGGCAGCGTGGGAGCGATCACAACATGACGTCGTTATGCCTTCGAGTGGGCCAGCGCATTGCCCGGTTTGGGCGGCACTACCCGTGTGGCGGCACTATCCGGCTTGGGCCAGCGCCAGCGGCAGTACCGCGCTCACGCCGGCTTGGCGCAACGCCCTGGCCGAGACCGTCATGGTCCAGCGGCTGTCAATGAGGTCATCGACCAGCAGCACGGGTTGGCCACCGAGACCTGCCAAAGCCTGGGCGAGATCGGGACCGACCACAAGCCTGTCCCAAACCCCTGCCAGCCGGTACGCACTGTTCCCTCCACGTGCGCCGGTGGGCCCGCCGTGCTGTGGTTGCAGTTGTCCGAGGTAGGGCATCCGCCCTACGCCCGCTATTCCTTGAGCCAAGGACTCAACCAACTGAGGCTTGCTCCGTGACGGAACACTGACCACGGCTGCAGGACGGCCGACTCCGCTCCACGGAGTCCCGCCCTCAGCACCTGACCATTCGCGCAGTACCTGGACACATGCCTGCAGCATGGCAGGGTCTACTGCCCGGTCCGGCGCCCCGGCGGCGAACAGTTCGCGGAGCGACCCACCCCAGCCAAGGTCGGTGAGCCTGGCAAGAATCCGCCCCTCGGACACGCTTTCATCAGGCTTGATCTTTCCCTTGACCGCCACTCCGAGGCGGTCCATTCCACTGGGCCATTGAAGGCGTGGTTCCACGGCTATTCCGGCCCGGCGCAGTGTCTGCCCTGCGGCGTCGGCGGCGGAGGCTGCCACGTCCACGGGGAACCATCGGCCGGCGCAGTTGTCGCAGCGCCCACACGCGGCAGCCGTTTCGTCGTCCAACACTGAGGTGATGTATTCCATGCGGCACCCGGCGGTGTCCTGGTAGATCACCATGGAATCCTGCTCATCCACCCGCGCTTCGGCGATCCGTGCGTAGCGTTCGGCGTCGTAGTTCCACGGGAGCCCGGTGGATCGCCAGCCCCCACCAACGCGTTCCACGGCTCCATCGACCGCAAGGACTTTGAGCAGGAGTTCCAGCGGTGTTCGGCGAAGGTCCACCCTGGCTTCCAGAGCCACCGTGGACAGCGCTGAACCGGCCTCGCCGAGGACAGCGAGGACAGCGTTCGCTTTCTCGGCCGACGGCATGGAGGCCGTGGCGAAGTACTGCCAGATTTCGCGGTCCTCGGAGCCGGGAAGCAGCAGGACATCTGCGTTGGCCGCTCCACGTCCTGCACGGCCAACTTGTTGGTAGTAGGCCACTGGCGACGACGGCGCGCCAAGGTGGATGACAAAGCCCAGGTCAGGCTTGTCGAAGCCCATCCCCAGCGCGGACGTGGCCACGAGGGCCTTCACTTGGTTTTCCTTTAGGAGTTGTTCCGCACGTTCTCTGTCGGCAGGGTCAGTGCGTCCTGTGTAGGAGAGGACGTTGTGCCCGGCCTCGGCCAGGAGTCTGGCAGTATCTTCAGCCGCCGAGACCGTGAGCGTGTAGATGATGCCGCTGCCAGGCATATCTGCCAGGTGGGTCAGCAACCACCCCAGCCGGTCCCGGGAATCCGGCAGTGTCAGGACGCCGAGCCGCAGCGATTCACGGCCCAGGGCACCACGGATGGTCAGTACTCCATCACCGAGTTGCTCCTCGATGTCGTGGACCACCCTGGAATTGGCAGTGGCTGTGGTGGCCAGGACCGGAACGGACGCTGGCAGCTGAGCGATAAGGTCCGCAATCCGGCGGTAATCCGGACGGAAGTCGTGTCCCCAGTCCGAAATACAGTGCGCCTCATCAATGACCAAAAGGCCGGTACGGCGGATGAGTTCCGGGAGCTGGTTCTCCCGGAAGGAGGGGTTGGTCAGCCGCTCGGGAGAGACCAGGAGGACATCCACCTCGTCAGCGGCCAGTTGGGCCAGGACGGTGTCCCATTCCAGAGCATTGGCGGAGTTGATGGCCACAGCCCGCACTCCTGCCCGTGCGGCTGCGGCAACCTGGTCCCGCATGAGCGCCAGCAGCGGCGAAACAATCAGAGTGGGGCCCGCACCCCGCCTGCGCAGCAGCAGCGAGGCAACGAAGTAGACAGCCGATTTTCCCCAACCTGTACGCTGGACCACCAAGGCCCGGCGGCCGGCATCAACCAACGCTTCGATGGCCTCGTACTGGCCGTCATGGAACTGGGCCTCCGGGTGCCCCACCAGCTCCCGCAGACATGCCAATGCCTGTTGCTGGGTGGGTGATTGCACGGAAACTGCAGCGTTCTGGGAGTTGTTGGCCATCACCCCAGTATTCCAGCCGACCCTGACAGCCATAACCTGAAGACCCTGCTATGTGGACAACGATTATCCACAAGCCACGTGCCCGCATTCCTGCCCGTTTGCGTTGCCACAGTAGGATTGAGCGCGTGACTAGCGAGCAGAACAAGACATTCGACCTCTCGGCATCCTTTAAGGCGTATGACGTCCGAGGGATCGTTGGTGAGTCCATCACGGCTGAAATCGTCGAGGCCGTGGGTGCTGCCTTCATCGACGTCCTGGGCCTTGAAGGCGAGACCGTCCTGGTTGGAGGAGACATGCGTCCCTCCTCGCCGGAGTTCAGCCAGGCCTTCGCCAACGGTGCAGCAACGCGCGGAGCGAACGTCCTTCTGCTGGACCTGATCTCCACAGATGAGCTCTACTACGCTTGCGGTGCGTTGAACGCCGCCGGTGCCACGTTCACGGCCAGCCACAACCCGGCCGAATACAACGGCATCAAAATGGCCAAAGCCGGCGCCCAACCCATCTCCTCGGAGTCCGGCCTGAAGGAAATCCAGGCCCTGGCCGAGCAGTACCTGAATTCCGGCACCATCCCGGCCGCGGGTACGCGCGGCGAGATCGGCGTGCGTGATGTGTTGAAGGACTACTCGGAATACCTGCGCCAACTGGTGGACCTTTCGGGCTCCCGTCCGCTGAAGATCGTTGTCGACGCCGGCAATGGCATGGCAGGGCTGACCACCCCGGCAGTGCTTGGCGACAAGCTGCTCCCGGCGCTGCCGTTCGAGATTGTCCCGCTCTACTTTGAACTGGACGGCTCCTTCCCCAACCACCCGGCCAACCCTCTGGAACCGGAAAACCTGCGCGACCTGCAGGCCGCCGTCGTCAAGCACGGCGCGGACATCGGCTTGGCGTTCGACGGCGACGCTGACCGCTGCTTCGTGATCGACGAGAAGGGCGAGTCTGTCTCGCCGTCCGCGATCACGGGAATGGTCGCCCGCCGCGAAATCGCCCGTGCCCAGGCTGCAGGGGAACAAACCCCTGTGATCATCCACAACCTCCTCACCTCAAAAGCCGTCCCGGAGCTCGTCGCCAAAGATGGCGGCCGTGCGGTACGGACCCGCGTGGGACACTCCTTCATCAAAGCCGTCATGGCCGAAGAAGGTGCCGTGTTCGGCGGGGAGCACTCCGCTCACTTCTATTTCCGGGACTTCTGGAACGCCGATACCGGCATGCTCGCCGCCATGCACGTCCTTGCTGCCCTGGGCGAGCAGGACGGTCCGTTGTCCGAGCTCGGCCGCCAGTACGAGCCCTACGTCTCCTCCGGCGAGATCAACTCCGAGATCGAGGACAAAGCAGGCGCCGTTGAACGCGTCCGCGTCGACTTTGAAACCGAAGACATCGACATCGACCACATGGACGGAAGCACCTTCACGGCCAAGGACGGCAGCTGGTGGTTCAACCTGCGCCCATCCAACACCGAACCCTTCCTCCGCCTGAACGCCGAAGCCAAGGACCAGCCCACCATGGAAAAGATCCGCGACCGCGTCCTCGCACTGGTCCGGGCATAGGTTCAGGCATGAACGATCAGCCCGCTACCGCAGACGTCCCGGAGGAAACCGACCAGGACCGCGAACTCCGTGAAACCCTGGGCACCGCTTTGGGAACTGCCCAGGAGCACATCCAGCAGAACGGCGGCTTCTTCCCCTTCGGCATCACCCTGTCCAACGACGGCGAGTTGCGGATAGTGATGATTGCTCCCGGTGAGCCGGATGAAAACGGCGACGTCGATGCTGGCCAAATGCTGACCGACGTCCATGACCTGCTGTGCCAGGGCCGGGACGATTACCGGGCCGTAGCAGTGGTGAGCGACGTCAGCCTGCCGGACCACGGGTCCGACGGTATCCACGGCGCAGCCGAACATCGGAACGGCCAAGTCCTGGCAGCGATCATTCCGTACACACCCACGGCCGAGGGCTTTGCCTTCAGCACGATGGAACCCGATACACACGAACCATCCGTCTGGGTCGACTAGACCCTGCCCGTGAGCTGGACCCTACCCGGGAGCTGATGCCATGAAAATCAACGCGTTCGCAGATGTCAGCCTCCGCGCCATCATGGTGTTGGCCGCGGCCCCCGAAGGCATGCTCCTGACCACCCAAGCGGTGGCGGACGCCGTGGGAACACCGTACAACCACGTCAGCAAGGCGATGGTCCGCCTGCGTGCCCTGGGTTATATCGATGTCGAACGGGGACGGCTGGGCGGTTCCCGACTCAATGAATCAGGGCGGCGAGCCACGGTCGGGGAAGTCCTGAGGCATCTGGACAGCCGACAGGATCCAGCGGAGTGCCAATCCCCCACCAAGAATTGCCCGCTCATCAATGAGTGCGGCCTGCGCCACGCGATGAATCGGGCCAGGGAAGCGTTCTATACCGAACTGGATACCGTGGTTATCGCGTCCCTCCCCCACGCCCGCCAGATGAATCCGGTGTTCCAGTCCATCGGGCTGCGGCCGGAGTTCAGGGTACCGGCCACCCAGCCGTAAACGGCCACCGGGAATCGCGCTTCCGGCACCTTACTCCCAGTTTGCACAAGTCTTCTACGAGGTGTAGAAGTTGAGATATAAATATACGCATTCCAAATGCTTATATATTTCGGTCGGTCTCGGCTGGCCCCTACACCCAGGAGAACCATGCTCTCGGAAAAGTCCCGCCCCATCATCGAAGCAACCCTCCCCTTGGTGGGCTCACGTATCGGCGCCATCACTGCCGACTTCTACCAGCGGCTTTTCGCAGCCCATCCAGAGTTGCTCGATGGCCTCTTCAGCCGTTCCAACCAGCGTTCAGGTGATCAACAGCGGGCACTCGCCGGGAGCATCGCGGCCTTCGCAACCCATCTGGTCAACAACCCGGGAACCCTTCCAGAGAAGGTCCTTTCCCGGATCGCCCACAAGCACGCCTCCCTCGGAATCACCGAGGACCAATACGACGTGGTGTACAAGCACTTGTTCGCAGCCATCGCCTCAGACCTGGCCGAGGTCATCACGCCGGACATCGCGGAGGCATGGACTGAGGTCTACTGGCTCATGGCCGATGCCTTGATCAAGCTTGAAAAGGATCTCTACGCTTCCCAAGCCAACAGCAAAATGTGGATGCCCTGGCGCGTCACCACCAAGGAGCAGGCAGGCGCGGACGCCGTAACGTTCACCTTGGAACCTGCGGACGACACCCCGGTCACGCCAGCGATGCCGGGTCAGTACATCAGCGTCAAGGTCCTCCTCAGCGACGGACTGCGCCAGGTGCGCCAGTATTCCTTGTCCGGCGACACGGGCACCAGCCGGACCTTCACCACCAAACTCAATGACGGCGGCGAGGTGTCCACCGCCCTGCATTCCGGCGTCGAACCCGGCGACATTCTGGAGATCTCGAACCCTTACGGCGAAATCACCCTCAAGCAGGGAGCCGGCCCGGTCATTCTCGCCTCGGCAGGAATTGGCTGCACACCCACGGCGTCCATTCTGCGTTCACTCGCCGAGACTGGCACGGACCGGCAGGTCCTGGTCCTCCACGCGGAGAAGACCATGGACAACTGGGCACTCAGCGGGCAAATGACGGCAGACGCTGCCACAATCGACGCCGATCTGAAACTCTGGCTCGAAACACCGCATGCCGCAGCCAGCCAGGGTTTCATGTCCCTGCGGGAAGTGGACGTCCCCGCGGACGCCTCGTTGTACCTCTGCGGCCCGCTTCCCTTCATGAAGAAGATCCGCGACGAAGCCATTGACGCAGGAATTCCCGCCACCCGGATCCACTACGAAGTCTTCGGCCCGGACGTGTGGCTTGCCAGCTAGGCTTCAGGGCATCACGCCACCAGTGACTGGAACGACGGCGGCCCGTCACCATTCAAACGAAAGGTGACGGGCCGTCGTCGTTCACTTAAGAACGCCGTTGTTCCTAAGAGGTCTAGCCCAGACGGGTCTTGAGACCGTCCAGCTCGGACTGGAGCGCCGCCGGGAGCGACTCGCCAAAGTTCGCGAACCATTCCTCGATGGATGCCAGCTCAGTTGCCCACTCCTCCGGGTCGACGCGAACAGCCGACTCAACCTGGGCCGGGGTCATGTCCAGGCCCTCAAGGTCGATGGATTCGCCGGTCGGTACGAAGCCGATCGGAGTTTCCACAGCGTCGGCCTTGCCTTCGAGACGCTCGATGGCCCACTTGAGCACACGGGCGTTGTCTCCGAAGCCCGGCCAGGCGAAGCCGCCTTCAGCCGTGCGACGGAACCAGTTGACCAGGAAGATCTTGGGCAGACGCTCCGGGTTTGCCTTCGCGGACAGGTTCACCCAGTGGTTCAGGTAGTCCCCTGCGTCGTAGCCGATGAACGGAAGCATGGCCATGGGGTCGCGGCGAACGACGCCAACGGCACCAGCGGCAGCAGCAGTGGTCTCGGAGGACAGCGTGGAACCCATGAAGATGCCGTTGGACCAGTCGCGGGCCTCGGTGACCAGCGGGATGGTGGTCTTGCGGCGGCCACCGAACAGGATCGCGGACAGTTCCACGCCTTCAGGGCTGAAGTATTCCTCGGCCAGCATGTCGATCTGGTCGATCGGCGTGCAGAAGCGCGAGTTCGGGTGCGCAGCGGGTGCATCGGAGTCCGGTGTCCAGGACTCGCCGCGCCAGTCGGTCAGGTGCGCCGGAGTTTCCTCCGTCATTCCTTCCCACCAGACGCCACCGTCGTCGGTCAGTGCCACGTTGGTGAAGATGCTGTTGCCCTTGGCGATGGCGCGCATGGCGTTCGGGTTGGTGCCCCAGCCGGTGCCCGGTGCAACGCCGAACAGGCCTGCTTCAGGGTTGACCGCGCGGAGTTCGCCTTCCTTGCCGAAGCGCATCCAGGTGATGTCGTCGCCAAGGGTCTCAACCTTCCAGCCCTTGATGGTGGGGTCGAGCAACGCAAGGTTGGTCTTGCCGCAAGCGGACGGGAAAGCAGCCGAGACGTAGTAGGTCTTCTGCTCCGGCGAGGTCAGCTTAAGGATGAGCATGTGCTCGGCCAGCCAGCCTTCGTCGCGTGCCATCACCGAAGCGATGCGCAGCGCGTAGCACTTCTTGCCCAGAAGGGCGTTGCCGCCGTAGCCGGAGCCGAAGGACCAGATGGAGCGCTCTTCGGGGAAGTGCACAATCCACTTGTCCGTGTTGCAAGGCCATGCAACGTCAGCCTGGCCGGCTTCCAGAGGTGCGCCCAGCGAGTGGAGGGCGGGGACGAAGAAAGCGTCGGTCTGCGTGATGCGGTCCAGGACGTCCGTCCCGATGCGGGCCATGATGCGCATGGAGGCAACAACGTAGGCGGAGTCGGTGATCTCGACGCCAAACTTGGGGTCCTCGGCATCCAGGTGGCCCATGACGAACGGAATGACGTACATGGTGCGGCCGCGCATGGAGCCGGCGAACAGTCCGCGCAGCTTCTGCTTCATTTCGGCCGGGGCCATCCAATTGTTGGTGAAGCCTGCGTCGCGCTCGTTCTCCGAGCAGATGAAGGTCTGCTCTTCTACACGGGCAACGTCAGCCGGGTCGGAGAACGCTGCGAATGAATTCGGGAACGTTTCCGGGTTCAGCCGCTTCAGCGTGCCGGCCTCGACCAGTTCGTCGGTGAGCTTCTTGTTTTCTGCTTCGCTGCCATCAACCCAGTGGATGCGGTCCGGCTGAGTCAGCTCGGCAACTTCCTCAACCCAGGCCAGCAGGCGTGCATGCGTAGTAGGTGCCTTCTCAAGCAGCGGCAGTCGCGCCAGATCGCCCATTGCGGTTCCCTTCCTCGGGTTCAGTGGTGTGTCCTAAACGATAGGGGCCGCGGACCAGACCAATCCGCTGTCAGACATCGGACATCCACACAGCCCAAAAGTAAAAACCGCTAGAAATAAGGGGTTGGGGTAGTGAAAAGCGAGATTTAAGTGACTAAGGTCACGTAGACCGGTCTAGTTGCGCAGATTACAGCTTTTCGATTTGGAACTTCACATGAACTTCTGTAAAGTTTATTGAGGTTCGAGGGGGTCAGAGAAACAGACCGCCGAGAATCACACGAAATGCGCCCATAGCTCAGCTGGATAGAGCGTCTGTCTACGGAACAGAAGGTCAGGGGTTCGAATCCCTTTGGGCGCACAAATCAAGACCCGCACCGGTTCGCCGGTGCGGGTCTTTTGTTGTCCCCAGGTACCCAACCACGGCGGCAAGTGACCCGCGCGCAGAACGGAAAGGGCCGCCGTCGTACTTTTCAAAGAAGTACGACGGCGGCCCTTGAGTTGAGTGCGGGGCGTTTACTCCCCGACGGCCTCACTGATGCGGCGGCGGATGCCATCGAAGTGTCGGTTGAGCAGTTCGGACGCCAGGACCTTGTCCCCCGCGGCGACAGCCGCATAGATTCCTCGGTGCATCGCAGCAGTCTTCGCCAGGTCTTCGTTCCCTGGTCCGATCTCCACGTGGATCTTCCGGTACACCTTCCAGAACACGCCCATGAGGTTGATCAGGAGCTCGTTGTTCAGAGGTTCGAAGAGGCGGCGGTGGAATTCGGCGTCGG
This sequence comes from Arthrobacter sp. WCS2018Hpa-7, assembly GCF_031843805.1. NCBI lineage: Bacteria > Bacillati > Actinomycetota > Actinomycetes > Micrococcales > Micrococcaceae > Arthrobacter > Arthrobacter sp. WCS2018Hpa-7. The sequence goes on along the minus strand of NZ_JAVTJB010000036.1, from coordinate 16,393 downwards.
CAGCCACGAAGTTTTCGCCGGCAGCGGCCAGCTCTTCCATCTGCTTCACGGCCTCCTCGATGGACGCGAGCTGTTCCTTGGTCATGACATCGATGGACGAGCCGATCAGGCCGGACTCCAGCGCCTGGCGCACATCCACCAGCTGCAGGGCTTCCAATCCCTGATGCCGCAGCGAGAGCCGGCCCCTGAATGTCAGGCCGTCCGCCAGTGCGTCAAAGTTGCTCGGCGCCACGAACATGCCGAAGCCGTGGCGAATTTCGATGACGCCCAGGGCTTGCAGCACCTTGAGCGACTCGCGGAGCGTGTTGCGACCCACGCCCAGAGCGCCGGAAAGCTCGCTCTCGGTCGGCAACGGATCGCCTGCCTCGAGCTCGCGCTCAAGAATCAATTCCATAATGTCCGACTGCAAGGCACGCAGCCGGGCCTGTGCACTGAACCGCGCCTGCGGAACCACACCGGAAGTTGTCATGGCTTTCTCCTTGCCGATGCACCTGCCCCACAGACCGGCAGAGGCCGGGTCCGAGAGCAGGTGCGGTGTTAATATTGAGGCGAGCTTAGTGCCCACCCAAGAATGAGTGACTCGCAACATACAATATCGGATGTCCCACCTCCGTCATAGCTATGTACCGGGAAATCGTTGAGATTTCCCCTCAGGACCGGCCGCAGCCGGCAAGCCGCCAGGCGCGCGGCAGCAGCCCAAGCGCACATTCCCACTTGACGTTCCGTTGTGACCGCCCTTACAGTTTCCATACGAGCATCGGACGTCCTACATCCGATAACCCATGAAACGCGAATGGTGAGGCACCCTATGAGCAAGACGATCCACAGCCTGCCGCTGGTCAACGATGCCAGCCGCCGGAACTTCCTGAAGCTAAGCGGCGCAGTTGGTGCAGCGGCCGCCTTCACGGCAACCCTCTCTGCGTGCGGCGGCGCTGCCAGCACCACCACCGGTACCACCACCAACACTGCCGCGGTCAACAAAGACCTCACCATTGAGGCCGGCATCTCCTACGCGCTGTCCACCGGCTTCGATCCCCTCAGCTCCTCCGGAGCCACGCCGATGGCAGCCAACCTGCACATCTTCGAAGGCCTCATTGAGCTACACCCAGCCACGCGTCAGCCCTACAACGCCTTGGCAGCCACGGATCCCAAGAAGATCAACGACACCACCTACCAAGTGACCATCCGCGACGGTGCCACGTTCCACGACGGTTCCCCCGTTACCACCGAGGACGTCGCCTTCTCGTTCACCCGCGTGATGGACCCTGCCAACAAGTCCCTGTTCTCCCAGTTCATCCCCTTCATCCAGGACGTCAAGCCCTTGGACGCGAAGACGGTGGAGTTCACCCTTAAGTACGCCTTCCCGGGCTTCGGCCCCCGCATCTCCGTGGTGAAGATCGTTCCGAAGGCACTCGCCACAGATCTGAAGGCCTTCGACGCTTCCCCGGTGGGCTCGGGTCCGTACAAGCTCATCTCGGCAGTCAAGGACGACAAGATCGTCTTCGAAGCGTTCGCCGCTTACAACGGTCCCAAGCCGGCACTGGCCAAGGGCATGACCTGGCTGCTGCTCTCCGACGCGGCAGCCCGCGTCACCGCAGTCCAGTCCGGCCGCGTTCAGGCGATCGAAGACGTTCCCTACCTGGACGTCGACGGCCTGAAGTCCAAGGTCAAGGTTGAATCCGTCCAGTCCTTCGGCCTGCTGTTCCTCATGTTCAACTGCGCCAAGGCCCCGTTCGACAACAAACTGGTTCGTCAGGCGCTCCACTACGGCATGGACAAAGAATCCATCATCAAGAAGGCCCTGTTCGGCAACGCCAAGGCCGCCACGTCGTACTTCCAGGAAGGTCACCCGGACTACGTCAAGGCCAAGAACGTGTACGGCTTCGATACGTCCAAGGCAGAAGATCTGCTGAAGCAGGCCGGCGTCACCAACCTCGAATTCGAACTCCTCACCACGGACACTGCCTGGGTCAAGGACGTTGCACCGCTGATCCTCGAATCCTGGAACAAGATCCCGGGTGTCAAGGTCACCGTCAAGAGCCTTCAGTCCGGCGCGTTGTACAGCGACCGTGTTGGCAAGGGCGACTTCTCCGTGGTTGCTGCCCCTGGCGATCCCTCGGTCTTCGGCAACGATGCTGACCTCCTCCTGAGCTGGTTCTACTCGGGCGCGACCTGGATGGACAAGCGCGCCTTCTGGTCCACCCCGGAACGCGCCAAACTGCAGGAACTCATGAACAAGGGCTCCCAGGCATCCGGTGAAGAGGCCAAGAAGATCGTGGGCGAAATCGTGGACATGGTGTCCGATGAAGTGCCGCTCTACCCGATCTTCCACCGCCAACTCCCCAGCGCCTGGGATGAGAAGAAGCTCAACGGCTTCCAGCCCCTGCCCACCACCGGCTTGTCGTTCATCGACGTCGGACGAACCGCCTAAGCACCCTCCCTGTTGTGAGGCCCGTTCTGCGGCCTATATCCCCCAAATAGCCCGCAGAGCAGGCCCCACAACCAGCAACACCCCAACCAACCGGAGAACAAATTGGTCACGATATTGCGTTTGCTTGGTCGCAGACTTGCAGCATTGCCATTGATGATCCTGGGCATTACGTTGCTCGTCTTCCTCGTCCTGCAGGCCGCTCCCGGCGACCAGGCCAGCTCGGCCCTCGGCGATGGCGCCAGTGAAGAAGCGAAGCAGCAGTACCGCCAGGACAATGGCCTGAACGATCCCCTGGTCCTGCAGTACTTCCGCTTCCTCGGAAAGCTCCTGCAGTTCGACCTCGGGGTTACCACTCCGCCGGCAAAATCGGTGGCATCCATGATCGGCTCGGCGTTCCCGCTGACCCTGCAGCTCACCTTCCTGGGTGTTCTTATCGCGATCGTGCTCTCGCTCGCGTTCGGCATCCTCGGTGCCCTCCATCGCGACAAGTGGCAGGACCAACTGGTCCGCGTCTTCTCCATCGCCGCGATCGCCACGCCGTCGTTCTGGCTGGGCATCCTGCTCATCCAGTGGTTCGCGCTCGGCGCCAACCCGATGTTCCCCTCGGGTGGTATTGCGACGCCGGAGTCCGGCTTCGGCGGTTGGCTCAACTCCATGGCCCTCCCGGCCTTGGCGCTCGGCATTCCTGTGTCGGCATCGCTGATCCGCGTGGTCCGCACCTCCATGGTGGAGGAACTGGACCGCGACTACGTCCGCACTGCCATCGGCAACGGCGTCCCCTACCGCGAGGTTGTCTCCAAGAACGTCCTCCGCAACGCGCTCGTCACCCCGGTGACCGTGCTGGGACTCCGCGTCGGCTACTTGCTGGGCGGCGCCGTCGTGATTGAAATGATTTTCGCCCTGCCCGGCATGGGCCAACTGATCCTCAACGGCATCACCAACCTGGACGTCAACCTGGTCCAGGGCGTGGTGCTCACCATCTCGGTCACCTTTGTCCTGGTGAACATCGTGGTGGACCTTCTCTACCTGCTCATCAACCCACGAATCAGGACGGTATAGCTCATGCGCAGCAAGCTCGCAGAACGGCTAAGTGCCCCGGGCATTCGTTTCAAGGCCCTGCCGTGGGGCTCCCGCATCGCCCTGCTCTTCCTCATCGTGATTGTCCTGGCGGCCATCTTCGCGCCGGTCATCGCACCGCACGATCCGCTGGAGACGTTCATACCGGCCACCCCGCCGGGCGCCGAACACTTCTTCGGAACTGACCGCCTGGGCCGCGATATCTTCTCCCGGCTCCTGTTCGGAGCCCAGTCTTCGCTGTTGATCGGCCTCGGCGCGGTTGCGTTGGCCATCCTCGCCGGAGCGCTCCTTGGTTCCTTCGCCGCGACGTCCAGCAAATCCGTCAACGAGATCATCATGCGGCTCATGGACATCCTCATGGCGTTCCCCGGCATCGCCCTCGCAGCTGTGCTGCTGGCCGCGTTCGGCAATTCGGTTCCCACCATCATCATTGCGATCGCCATCATCTACACCCCACAGCTTGCCCGCGTGGTCCGAGCCAACGTGCTGGCACAGTACGGCGAAGACTACGTCCGTGCTGAACGCGTGATCGGTGCCGGCCGTTTCTACATCCTGGTCAAGCACATCGTCCGCAACACCGCAGCTCCAGTGCTGGTGTTCGCAACGGTCATGGTGGCGGACGCCATCATCCTCGAAGCCTCGCTGTCCTTCCTCGGCGCGGGCGTCCAGGACCCCGCACCTTCCTGGGGCAACGTCATTTCCTACGGCCGCAACCTGGTCCTGTCCGGCGGTTGGTGGGCCACCACCTTCGCCGGTGTCACCATCCTGCTGACCGTGCTGTCCCTGAACATCCTGGCCGAGGGCCTCACCGACGCCATGGTGAACCCGAAGCTCCGGCGCGCGCCGGTAGTAAAGGACGACGACGGTGCTTCAGCCGCCGTTGCTGTCGACGCTGAGGTTGCCACCTCGGTGGCCCAGCCGTCCGTAATTGAGCAACACGAGCTCGACGGCGTCCGTGCGGCTTCCGGCGACACCGTCACTTCCGATATGGGCACCTCAGCCGTCCTCACCGACGTGAAGCTGGCCGCAGCAAACCCGCACCTCTTGTTGGACCGCGAGTTGGAACTGCTGGCGGCCATCGAAGCGAAGCGTACAGACCGTCTCCCGCAGGTCCCCCCGGGAGCCCGCAATATCCTCGAAGTGAAGAACCTGTCCATCCGTTTCCCAAGCCGCTTCGGCGACATCGCGATCGTGGACACCGTCTCGTTCACGGTCCGCGAAGGCGAAACCATGGGCCTCGTGGGTGAATCCGGTTGTGGCAAGTCGATCACCTCGCTTGCTGTGATGGGGCTGCTGCCCAAGACTGCCCAGGTCACCGGCTCCATCACCTTCGATGGCAAGGAACTCCTGGACTCCGCCACCAAGCACAGCAACCCCAAGGCTTACGAGGGCCTTCGCGGTGAGCAGATCGCCATGGTCTACCAGGACGCGTTGAGCTCGCTCAACCCCTCCATGAAGATCAAGGACCAGCTGGAACAGCTCACCAAGCGCGGCGGCCGCAAGACTCCCACCGAGCTGCTGGAGATGGTGAAACTGGATCCCGTCCGGACCCTCGCCAGCTACCCGCACGAGCTCTCCGGCGGCCAGCGCCAGCGCGTGCTGATTGCCATGGCCCTCTCCCGCTCGCCGAAGATCGTTGTGGCTGATGAGCCCACCACCGCCCTGGATGTCACTGTCCAGAAGCAGGTTGTGGACCTCCTCAACGAACTCCGCGAGCAGCTCGGATTCGCCATGGTGTTTGTCAGCCACGACCTCGCGTTGGTGGCCTCCCTCGCCCACCGCATCACCGTGATGTACGCCGGCCAGGTGGTGGAATCGGCCCAGGCCTCCGAGCTCCTGCAGAATCCCAAGCACGAGTACACTCGCGGCCTGTTGGGTGCCGTCCTCTCCATCGAGGCCGATGCTGTTCGCCTGCACCAGATCCCCGGCACGGTCCCGTCGCCGCGGGACTTCGCCAAGGGAGACCGCTTTGCGGCCCGCTCACTGAGGCCCGACGCCGATCCCCACCAGCCACTGGTCCTCACCGCGGTTGCTTCGGTTGACTCCGTCAACGGCGGCGATGCCGACCACTACTGGGCGAGCCATTTGAAGGAGGACGCGAAATGAGCCTGTCAACCGGAAAGCCGGTCATCGAACTCAAGGACGTCAAGGTCTACCACCATGCACGGACCGGTGGCCTGTTCCGTCCGAACATCGTCAAGGCTGTGGACGGCGTGGACTTCACCATCAGCCGCGGCGAAACCGTGGGCATCGTCGGTGAGTCCGGCTGTGGCAAGTCCACGCTCGCGTCAGTACTTGTGGGACTCCAGCCGCCGACGTCGGGCCAGGTTTTGTTCCACGGGAAGCCCGCAATCAAACGGAACGCGGCCATGCGCAAGCAGTTTGGCAGGTCCGTCTCCGTGGTCTTCCAGGACCCGGCAACGGCCTTGAACCCGCGCATGACCATTCAGGACATCCTCACCGATCCGCTGCAGATCCACGGCATCGGCAACGCTGCCTCCCGCGCTGCCACGGTCAAGGAACTGTTGGCGCTGGTGGGCTTGCCGGCATCGGCAGCCGAGGTGACGCCGTCGCAGGTTTCCGGCGGCCAGCGCCAGCGCGTGGCGATCGCACGCGCCCTGGCTTTGGACCCGGACATCATCGTGGCGGATGAGCCGACGTCGGCCCTTGACGTTTCGGTCCGCGCCCAGGTCCTGAACCTGCTGTCCGACCTCAAGAAGCAGCTGAACCTTGGCATGGTCTTCATCTCGCACGACATCCAGACCGTCCGCTATGTCTCGGACCGCATCTGCGTCATGTACTTCGGCAAGATCGTGGAGCAAGGCACAGCCAGTCAGGTCTTCGACAACCCGAGCAACGACTACACCAAGAAGCTCCTGGGCGCCGCGCCGAGCCTGCTTCACATCTAGTTTTTCCCTTCACAAGCTACAAACAACGGAGAATTCTGTGTCCACTCAGTTCCAGGGCGTCATCCCCCCGGTCATTACCCCCCGCCACGCCGACGGCAGCATCGACACCGCGTCGCTGAAGAACGTCACCAAGCACCTGATCGACGGCGGGGTGTCCGGGCTTTTCGTCCTCGGCTCCTCCGGCGAAGTCCCTTACATGACCAACGACGAGCGTGAGCTGGTGGTCTCCACCATCGCCGACGCCAACGCCGGTGCGGTTCCGCTGATCGTGGGCGCCAACGAGCAAACCACCCACCGCGTCATCGAGGAAGCCCGCAAGGTGGTTGACCTCGGCGCCGACGCGATCGTGGTCACCTCCATGTACTACGCAATCGGCAACGCCGCGGAGACCGAAACGCACTTCCGCAGCATCCACGCGGCCATCGAAAAGCCGATCTTCGCCTACGACGTTCCGGTCCGCACGCACTTCAAACTGCCCACGGACCTGCTGGTCCGGCTCGGCCGCGATGGCGTCATTGCCGGCGTCAAGGACTCTTCCGGCGACGACGTCTCCTTCCGCCAACTGCTCCTGGCCGCCAAGGACATCCCCAACTTCGACATCTTCACGGGTCACGAAGTGGTGGTGGACGGCGCTCTCCTCGGTGGCGCCCAGGGTGTTGTTCCGGGCCTCGGCAACGTTGATCCAGCAGGCTACCGCCGCCTGTTCGACGCCGCCCAGGCCGGTGACTGGGCTCTCGCGGCAAGGGAGCAGGACCGCCTGGCCGACGTCTTCGAGATCGTCTACGCCCCCAACGGCCGTGTCTCCGGAGGCGCTGCTGGCCTGGGCGCTTTCAAGACCGCGCTTCAGGTGATGGGCGTCATCGAGTCCAACACCATGAGCTCACCGATGCTGTCTTTGAATGACTCCGAGACGGCTCTGATTCGTTCAATTCTGGAGCGGAACGGGCTGGTCTAGGCTTCCATGAACCACGTGATCGGCGTTGACCTCGGTGGCACCAAAACCGCCGCCGGGGTTGTTGCCCCTTCTGGCGAAGTGTTGATGTCGGAGACCATTCCGACCTTGAACCGGGCCGGTGGCGAAGCAATCCTCGACGCCACCGCTGCGCTGATCGCGGGCTTGATGGCGAGCGCTGCCGACGCCGGGATTTCGGTTTCCGGCGTCGGCATCGGCTCCGCTGGGGTGATCGACGCTTCTTCCGGGGCTGTGGTGTCTGCCACGGACGCGATTCATGGTTGGGCCGGGACTGAGCTCGTTTTGGGGCTTTCATCCCGTCTTTCGCTTCCCGCCTCGGCTGTGCGAGCCGTCAACGATGTCCACGCCCATGCCCTCGGTGAGGCCTGGCTTGGCGCGGCCGCAGGTTCCTCAAGTTTGCTGATGGTGGCGTTCGGAACCGGCGTGGGCGGGAGCTTTGTGCTGAACGGCGCTCCTGTTTTGGGCCACCGCTGTGTGGGTGGCCACGTGGGGCATTTCGCTTCTCCCTATGCCTCGTTTGAAGGGTCACAGCTGCCCTGCGTTTGCGGTGGTTCCGGGCATGTTGAGTCTGTGGCTTCCGGGCCGGCTCTTTATGAAGCGTTTTTGCGGTTTGGAGGTTCTGCCGTGGACGCTGCCGACACCCGGGGCGTCTTTGCGCTGGCCGCTTCTGAAGCACGCGACGGCGGTGCTGCGTTCGACGGCGGTGCTGCCGCAGGCTCTGCGGACAGCAGCGCCGCAGCTATGCGTGCCATCGAGATTGGCGCAGCCGCTGCTGGACAGGCCGTGGGCGGGCTTATCAACATCCTTGATCCTGAAACCGTGGTGATCTCCGGCGGCCTTGCCGATGCCGGTGAACTGTGGTGGAAGCCCATGGAAACGGCGCTCCGGAAGGAACTCCTGGCTCCCTTGTTTGCCGTCCCCGTCCTCCCGGCAACGCTCGGCAACACAGCGGCCATTGTTGGCGCCGCGAAACTCGTCCTTAAGTAGTCCGTAAGTAAAGGGAACCTCATGATCCTCACACCCGAAGGCCTCGAAGCCCTCCGCTCCCAATTGGTCGTTTCCTGTCAGGCGTACCCCGGAGAGCCCATGCGCGATCCCCGGACCACCGCCCAGGTGGCGGCCTCGGCTGTCATCGGAGGTGCTGCGGCGATCCGCGTCCAAGGGTTGGCCGACGTGCAGTTCACGCGCGCCGCCGTCGAGGTTCCAGTCATTGGCCTTTGGAAGGACGGGCATGACGGCGTCTTCATTACACCTACGCTTCGTCATGCCTTGGCTGTGGCGAATGCCGGTGCGCACGTTGTGGCGATTGACGGAACGCGTCGGGAGCGTCCGGATGGGCTGACCTTGGCAGCGACCGTGGCCGGCATTCACGCAGAATCCCACGCGCTGGTCATGGCGGATTGTGGGTCTTTCGATGACGCTGTTGCCGCCGCCGAAGCGGGTGCTGACCTGATCGGCACCACGTTGTCCGGTTACACCGGCGAGCGCCCGAAGACTGACGGCCCGGACTTGGAGCTTTTGGAGCACATCGCTTCCGCCGAGTTGGGCAGGGCCCTCATTGCAGAGGGCCGCATCCATACCCCTGCCCAAGCACGGCAAGCCCTCGACGCCGGAGCGTTCGCCGTGGTGGTGGGTACGGCCATCACACACCCGGCCAGCATCACGGGCTGGTTCAAGGGCGCACTACAGGCATAGGCCAACAATGCCCGCGTAGGCCAGCGTTGCGAGGCCCGCTCTGCGCCCCAAAATCCACGCCAGGCACGCAAAGCAGGCCTCACACCACTGGGGATGTCCTCGCCACGGGCCTGTCGTTCGCTCGCGAGTACTGGGACCATCCGCCGACGAACAGTTTGCCCTGGCCCATACCCACATGCTCCATGGCCAGCAGGTTGTGGCAGGCCGTCACTCCGGAACCACAGTAGGAAACGGTGTTCCCCGCGGACAGAACGCCGGCGCGTTCGAAGTTCGCGCGGACCTGCAGATCCGGGATCAAGTGTCCCGTGGAGGCGAGGTTTTCGCGGCACGGAACATTCACGGCCCCGGGTACGTGTCCAGGACGAGGGTCCACGGGATCCTGGAGTCCATCGAAGCGGTCGCGGTTCCGCGCGTCGATGACGGTGTACTTGCCGTCAGATACTGCGGAAATATCGGAGAGCAGGTGCTCGGGCCAAGCTTGAGCCGAGAAGACCCCCGTCCGTGGTGCCGGTGTCTGAGCGGTGAGCTCGCCCGGATAAGCGGCCATGCCTCCGTTGAGGATCGCGGCACTATGCCCCGTGGACCGGAGCATCCACACGAGCCTGGCCGCAATAACTCCCCCGGCGTCGTCGTAGGCAACCACCGTGTCCGCATCGCTGATGCCGGCTTCCCGCATCCCTTGGGCAAAGATCTCAGGATCGGGCAACGGGTTCCTCCCGGCTTCCAGGGACGCAGGGCCGGACAACCACTGGTCCAAGTCGATGAACACAGCATCCGGAAGATGGCCGCTCCCATAGGCTTCCTTCCCGGAAGATCCGTCGAGGTACCAACGGGTGTCGGCAAGAACGATTCTTCCTGCGTTCTCCGCGCACCAGTTCCAGTCGACGAAAGGCTTCAACTCTTCTCCCATGCGGAGCAGCCTAGCCAGCCATCCCGCAATATGAGATACGCATCTCACCATATGGACGAACAGCGCCACGTTGCGGGGCCCGCCCTGCGCCCCAAAACCCACACCAACCCCGCAAAGCAGGCCCCACAACGAAAGGGCCCAACTTGCGGGGCCCGATCTGCGCCCCAAAACCCACACCAAGCCCGCAAAGCAGGCCCCACAACGCACAGGCGCCGGTTGTAGGCTTCTCCCATGACTGCCGAGACCTCGCGGGAATTCGATGTAATCGTGATCGGCGCGGGCGCCGTTGGGGAAAACGTGGCGGACCGGGTGGTTCGCGGCGGCCTCACGGCGGTGATTATCGAGAGCGAATTGGTGGGCGGCGAGTGCTCATACTGGGCTTGCATCCCCTCCAAGGCACTGCTCCGGCCAGGAAATGTCCTCCACGCTGCACAAGTAGTCCCCGGCGCGTCCGAGGCTGTCACCGGTGTGGTCGACGCCCAAGCTGCGCTGAAGAACAGGGATTGGTTCACCAACAACTGGCAGGACGGCAGCCAGGTGGAGTGGCTGGACAGTGCGGGCATCGAGCTCATCCGTGGACGCGGCCGCATCACTGGCCCGCGCGAGGTCCAGGTGGATGGCCTCGACGGCAACAGTTACGCACTGAAGGCACACCATGCCGTGGTGGTCGCAACGGGCTCGACCCCTACAATCCCGGAAATCGAGGGCTTGAAGGACGTCCCCTTCTGGACCACCCGCGGAGCCACGGCAGCGAAGGAAATCCCCAGGCGCTTCACCGTGCTCGGCGGCGGTGTAGCGGGCGTGGAGATGGCGCAGGCATTCGCCCGACTCGGCTCGGACGTGACTTTGATTGCCCGTGGCCGGTTGCTCAGCAGTTACCCGGAAGAGGCCGCCACCCTGGTCTTGGCCGGGCTCCGCGCCGACGGCGTCACCGTCCACGTTCACACCGACGTCCAGAACGTCGGGAAGAACGACGACGGCACGGTGACGGTGGCATTCGACGGCAAAACTGTCACCGCTGACAAACTACTGGTTGCCTCGGGCCGGCACCCCGCCCTGGCCAATCTGGGCCTGGAGAATGTTGGCGTCGAGGCGCAGAACGGCAAGCCGCTCCGCCTCACGACCGATCCCAGCGGCCTGGTTGAAGGCCCGGCCAGCGACGGCACCAGCGGGCTCTGGCTGTATGCCGCGGGGGACGCCGCCGGCAAGGTCCTCCTGACCCACCAGGGCAAGTACGAGGCCCGCGCCACCGGCGACGCCATCGTCGCCAGGGCCAACGGCAAGCTCCAGGGCACACCGAAACCGTGGAGCCCGTGGGCCCATACTGCCAACGATCACGCCGTCCCGAGCGTGGTGTTCACCGATCCCGAGGTTGCCTCAGTAGGGCCAAGCCTTGAGCAGGCTTTATTGCAGGGAAAGAACGTCACCGGCGTGGAACTTCCCATCAACGTTTCCGGTTCCCAACTGCACTCCCCCGACTACAAGGGCTGGGCCCAGATTGTGGTGGATGAGGATCGGCAGGTGATTGTCGGCGCCACCTTCGTGGGCCCCGGTGTTGCAGAGCTGCTTCACTCGGCCACCATCGCGATCGTGGGCGAAGTGAAGCTGGACCGCCTGTGGCACGCCGTTCCTTCATATCCGACCATCAGCGAAGTATGGCTGCGACTCCTGGAGAAGTACGGACTCTAAACTCTATTTGAACTGACCAGTCAGTTTAGTTAGACTTTCAGCAGACACCATTTCTGCGAAAGGCTTCATTGTGCTGTCCGTACAGCAACTCCAGATCAACGGCCGCCGGGACGATCTCCTGCCGGCGACGTCACTACAGGTCCGCCGCGGCGAACTTCTGCTCGTTGCCGGAGAGGGCCAGGACCAGCGGACCGCTTTGGCGTTGGCCCTGAGCGGCCGCATGAAGCCCAGCAATGGCGTCCTCAGCTGGGACACCACCACAAAAACCAAAAAAGTCCGGCTCGCCAGCGCCCTGGTGGACTCCCCAGGGGTCAACGAACCCGAGCAGCACCTCAGCGTCCGTGACCTCGTCACCGAAGACCTCTCCCTGATCCCCCGCCGCTACCGTGGGGCGCTGCTGAGCAAGCCATGGTTGAAGGTCAACAGCTTCGAGGACATCGCGGGTCTCTGGATCGAACAAATTCCCGCCGCCCGCCGGCTCGAACTACTGACCGCACTTGCCCTGGCAGATCCAGCCACGGACCTCCTCGTGGTGGACTCCCCCGACCGTCACAGCGCCGATCCCGCAGCGTGGTTGCCCAGGCTTCAGGCTTTGGCGTCCGACGCCGGGCGGCCGCTTGCCGTCGTCGCCGTCGTCGGTGCCCTCCCGGACAACTGGACCGGGGCCGCAGCGGTGATCGGCAACTCCGTGACGCACCCGCCCGAACCGGAGGCGGATGCCGCCCACACCGAACCCAAGCCAGCCGCAGCCGGCGAGCCAGCCCAAACAAAGCCGGCTGCCGCCGTCGAGCCCAAAGCAAAACATGCGGCCGACCCTGCGACTGAAGAGCCGGAAGCGCTCAAAGCATCCGAGACTGCTCCAGCAGTGCCCCAGGCAGCCGCTGACCCCGAATCCGAAAACCTCCAAAGGACTGCAAAGTGACTGTTCTGCGGCTCGCCCGCTCCGAACTCAAGCGCATGACCGGCGGGCTCCTGCCCAAGCTGACCATCCTCGCCCTGACCATGGTTCCGCTCTTGTACGGCGCCGTGTACCTCTATGCGAACTGGGATCCGTACGGCAACCTGAACCAGATCGACGCCGCGTTGGTCGTGGAGGACACGGGGGCAACGTCGTCGGACGGGACCGAACTGCAGGCGGGCCGGAAAGTGGCCGACAGCTTGGTGGAGGGACACGTCTTCAACTGGAAGCCGGTCTCCAGCGCCGAGGACGCAGACGCCGGCGTTCGCACGGGCGAGTACGCCTTTGCGCTGCGCATCCCCAAGGACTTCTCCGCCAACCTGGTCTCGCCCGGCAGCTTCGACGCCGCCAACCAGGCCATGCTGCACGTCACCACCAACGACGCCAACAACTACCTGTTGAGCACCATCGTGGACAAGCTCACCACAGCGGTTCACTCCACGGTGGCCAAGGAGGTGGGCGAGGAAACGGCAAACCAGCTCCTCACAGGCTTCGGGACCATCCACGCGTCCATCGTCAAAGCCGCGGACGGAGCCTCGGAACTGGCCACGGGCGTGGGAAAGCTGAGCGATGGCGCCACAACACTCCACGGCGGCACCACCGAACTGGTGACCGGCGCCGACCAACTCGTGGCCGGGCAAAGCAAACTGCGGGACGGTGCGGTCCAGCTCAACACCGGCGCCAGCCAGCTGAGCTCAGGCCTCACCGAGCTGAAGAACAAGACGGCCACGCTGCCTGCGGACTCCAAAAAACTCGCCGACGGCGCCGCCCAGGTAGCCGCCGGAAACGCCGAGCTGAACGCGAAAGTCCAGGACGTCGTCGGGCAGCTTGAAGCGGCAGACAAGGGCCTCCGAAATCGGGTGGTCGAGTCGAACGCCCGGCTGGTTACCGCCGGCGTGCTGACCCAGGAGCAGGCCGCCAAGGTCTTGGCGGACTTCGACGCCGCCGCGGCCTCGAGCCCCGTCACGGACGCGAAGGCCAAGATTTCCGGCGACGCCGCCAAGATCCAGCAACTCTCGGACGGCTCGGCTGCCGTGAGCGCCGGAGCCGCCAAACTCGCCGGAGCCACGCCAACGCTCACCGACGCGATTTCTCAAGCCGCCGCAGGGGCCGGACAACTGAACACCGGCGCGGCAACGCTGGCCGCCGGACAGCAGACCGCTTTGGAAGGCGCGGCCAAGCTCGACGACGGCGCCCGCCAACTGGACGACGGCGCGGGCCAGCTTGCCAGCGGCGCAGTGACCGCAGCCGATGGTTCACACACTCTCGCCACCGAGCTCGCGAAGGGCGCGGGCGATATCCCCAACCCGAACGATGAGCAGAAGAGCAGTGTGTCCAAAGTGATTGCCGATCCTGTGGCGGTGGACAACGTCTCACAGGCCAAGGCGGGCTCTTACGGCGCCGGGCTGGCCCCGTTCTTCCTGACCCTGGCACTGTGGATCGGCGTGTTTATGCTGGTCCAGGCCATGCGGCCCATCACCCAGCGGGCACTGGCCTCGAACGCCCCCGCCTGGAAAATCGCCGTCGGAGGCTGGCTGCCGTTCTTCGTGGTCTCGGTGCTGCAGGCCACCATCCTCACGCTCGTAGTGAACCTTGGCCTGGGCTTGAACCCTGCCCACCCCATCGGCATGTGGCTGTTCATGCTGGCCGCGGTGATGGCCTTCAGCGCGATCATCCAGGGCATCGTGGCGCTGATGGGGACACCCGGGAAGTTCGTGGTGCTGATCCTGTTGGTCCTGCAACTGGTGTCCTCGGGCGGAACGTTCCCGTGGCAAACCACCCCCATGCCGCTGCATGTGGTGCACGAGGTCCTGCCCATGGGCTACGTGGTCACCGGCATGAGGCACTTGATCTACGGAGGTGAGCTCAGCATGATCTGGCCTACCGTCCTGGGCCTGCTTGGATACACTTTGCTGGGAATGGCGCTGTCCACGCTCGCCGTCCGCAAGCACAAGGTGTGGACCCTCAAGACGCTGAAGCCGGAGATCGCAGTATGAGCACCACCGAGCCCGTCCCTTCCGAGTCAGTCGCACCCGGACCTGCGGAGAAGAAGCTCCGCCCGGGCCGCACCAACGCCACCAAGCAGCGCCTGTTCGAGGCCTCCATGGAATTGATCGGCGAGCGCGGCGCCGCGGGGGTCACGGTGGACGAAATCGCGGCCGCGGCCGGCGTGTCCAAGGGGACTGTCTATTACAACTTCGGCAGCAAGTCGGACCTGATCGCCCAGTTGCTTCGGCATGGTGTGGACATCATGCTGGTCCGGCTCCAGGACGTTCGCGGCCAGGCCAGCGATCCCCTGGAATCCATGAACAACATGGTGGGCCAGGCCATGGAGTTCATGGACGACTACCCCTCCTTCGCGCGCCTGTGGGTCAGCGAGAACTGGCGCACCCCCGGCGAGTGGAGCGCCGTGTTCGCTGAACTTCGCGCTGAACTCCTGGCCGTGATTGGTTCGGCCGTGGAAAGCGTAGCGTCCGGGTACAAGGTCAAGGAGTCCATTGCCCGCGGTTCGCTGGAGGCGGCGATCTTCGGGGCCATCTTTGTGGTGGGCCTGGACCGCCAGACGTACAACCCGGAGCGGACCCGCGAGCAGAGCGTCGCCGCCGTGATGACGATCATGCATGGATACGTCATCAAGTAGGTTCGTCCTGCGCGTTGCGTGGCCCGCTCTGCGGGGTCTTTTTGGCTTTTGGGGCGCAGAGCGGGCCTCGCAAGCAACCGGACGGGCGTTGCGGGGCCGGCTCTGCGCCTTCCAACCGGCTCACAGCACGCAGAGCGGGCCTCACAACGGTATTCAACTGCAATGTACGACGGCGTGGCGCTGCCACTTGGTCGGCGATGATTAACCTCATGCGTCACATGGGGAACAGCGGGAAGCTTGCGGTGGTGTCCGCGTTCGTCTCGCTCGGGCTGTTGGTACTGGCCGCAGTGGTACTCGAGGAACTGGTGTTGTACTTGTTCCTGGGCGCTGTCCTGGTCTGCTATTTGGCCTCCTTGGTGCAGGTCTTCAGCCGCCGCCGCTACCTCGTGGTCCTCCTGGGCGCAGTGGGCACCAGCCTCTTCATTGGCTGCAGCATCGCGTTCTTGAGAATGTGGGGCATCGCCTTCAACCAGGATGCCAGCGCCCTGGGCAGTGCCGGCAGCACCCAGGACTCCGACATCTACTTCTACCTGGCTGCTGTGGCGGGGGTCGGGACACTGGCGGTGCTGTTCCTCGGGGCAGTGGTGCCCTCGTTCGGATCGCGTGCCGCTGTTCCGCCGAAACGACCTTCGACGACGGTAAAGCGCACCCCCTCACCGCGCAAACCTGCCCCACGTCCTGCTACAGGCACTAAGCGCCAGGCTGCGTCGGCACCTCGTGCAACCGGCGCGGCCAGGGCATCCGGTGCAACGAAGACCTCCGCGGTGAAGCGTCCCGCGCCCCGTACGCCAACGACGCCGGCCAAGCGACCGGCGTCGAGCGCTTCTACCCAACGCAAGCCTGCCCCCAAGCGCTAGCGTCCCACCCCCCTGCGTTGCGAGGCCCACTCTGCGGCCTTCCCCGGGATCCAAACACGCAAAGCAGGCCCCACAACGGCACCACCTGCGTTGCGAGGCCCACTCTGCGCCCCTGCGCGGAAGCCAGGCACGCAAAACAGGCCCCACAACGAAACCACCCCACTGCGTTGCGAGGCCCACTCTGCGCCCCTCCTCGGGATCCAAACACGCAAAACAGGCCCCACAACGAAACCACCCCACGCGTTGCGAGGCC
>NZ_JAVTJB010000035.1:0-27616 GCF_031843805.1 Arthrobacter sp. WCS2018Hpa-7 | reverse complement strand
CAGCAGACCGGCACGGCGGCAGAACCCGGTAAACCGACAAACCGGCAGAACTGTCAAAACCCCGCGGGCTTGGGACAGTCCCGCGGGGTTAGCGCGAGGCCGGCCAGCCGGTGTAGGACTCTGCGAGGTATGCCTTCGCGTGCTCGGAGGTGACCACCGAGTGCAGCTCACCGAGTTGGCGGGCGCGGTCGAAGTCGTCGGCACCCGGAACGGTGTGCAGCATGGACGTCATCCAGTACGAGAAGTGCTGGGCCTTCCACACCCGGTCCAGGGCGCGGTCGCTATAGGAATCCAACAGCGATGTGGAGCCCTTGGAGTAGAACGAGTCGAGGCCCTCAAAGAGCATTTTGACGTCGTGGATTGCCAGGTTGAGGCCCTTGGCTCCGGTGGGTGGAACAGTGTGCGCTGCATCGCCGGCCAGGAAGAGGTTGCCGTGACGCATGGGGGTGTGGACGAAGCTGCGGAAAGGCAGGACCATCTTCTCCAGGACGGGCCCTTCCTTGAGCTCAAACCCGTTGCCGTTGACGCGCTTGCGGAATTCGTTCCAGATGCGTTCGTCATCCCAGTCGGCCACGTTTTCCTTGGGGTCGCACTGGAAATACATGCGCTGCACGGTTTCGGTGCGCTGGCTGATCAGGGCGAAGCCGTTTTCGGAGTTGGCATAGATCAGTTCGTCAGCGCTGCGCGGGGCTTCAGCAAGAATTCCGAACCAAGCGAAGGGGTACTCATGGAAGTACCACTTGCGGTTGGCCTCGGGAATCTGGAAACGGCAGTGGCTGCGGGATCCGTCGGCACCCACCAGGAAGTCGGCTTGGATTTCGAACTCCTGCCCGGCGGCGTCCGTGAACCACACCTTCGGCTTGCCTTCGAGGTCGTGAACCGTGGTGTCCGTGACGCTGTACCGGACGTCACCGCCGTCGGCCTCCCGCTTCGCGGCGAGGTCCATGAAAACGTCAGTTTGCGGGTAAAGCCACACGGATTCGCCGACGAGTTCCTTGAAGTTGATGCGGTGGCTCTCGCCGTTGAACCGCAGCTCGATGCCATCGTGCCGGTCGCCTTCGCGAAGCACCCGGTCTGAAACGCCGGAATCCACCAACAAGTTCACAGTGCCGTGCTCAAGAATTCCAGCGCGAACCGTCTCCTGGATGTCCTTGCGGCTCCGGATCTCCACCACTACGGACTCAATGCCCTGCTTGGCCAGCAGATGGGAGAGCATGAGGCCTGCGGGACCTGCGCCCATAATGGCCACTTGGGTGGTGATGGGTGTGCGTGCCATGGTTGTTCCTCGCTTCGTTGCGGATCCCGGCTTGCTCGGAAGCGGGATGAATCTGGAATCAGTGTGGCCCGCAACGGGTGATTGGCGTTACAAGAATTCCGTTGAACGGAAGCTTGATCAGTCGCCGAGCTGGCGTCCGATGCCACGGGCCGCCGTCTGGAGCGCGGGGACCAGCGCCTGCAGCCGCATTTCCGCAAGCGGGACCACAACACCCAGTGCCGCCACAGTGCGACGTTTGGCATTCATCACGGGAACGGCGATGCCCCACGTGTCAGGATCCACCACGCCCGCCAGTTGCACGAAGCCCTGCTGGGCCGCTTCGGCCAGGAAGTGACGCACGACGTCGGCCGTCACCTTTCCGGACGGATCCTGGAACTGCTCGAGGTACTCCGACTGTAGTTCTCGTGATTGGTGGGACATCAAGGCCAACCCTGCCGAGGAGATATGGACGGGCATTCTTCCGGCGATCCTGGCCCGGTTGGCAACTGACCCTCTCCGCGAGAGCCGCTCCACGAAGAGCGCCTCCCAACCATCCAGCACAGCAAGGTTCACGTTCTGGTTCAGGACCTGCTGGATATCCTCCATGAAGGGCATGGCGGCCTGGCGGAGGGCCAAGGTGGGCGAATTGCGGTTGACGAGTTCCCACAAACGCAGCCCCAGACGCACAGTCCCTCCAGCACCAAGGTCCAGCAACCCATGCTCCGAGAGTTGGCGGACCAGTCGATGCGCCGAGGACAGAGGAAGCCCGGCCCGATCAGCCAACTCGGTCAGTTGCAACGAGGTCACCCCCTCCGGAAAGGCCTCGATGACCCGCACTACGCGGTCAACCACGGAATCTCCTGATGCTGAGTTGGCCACGGCGCGCTCCTTTGCTCGTTGGTCGGCTGCTCGTTGGTCGGCTGCTCGTTGGCGGTTGCTTGTGGGTCAGCGGGGACTGCTTTTTGAATAGTGGGTGACGTCCATGCCGCCGGACTCCTTCCATTCAATGGTAGAACGTGTGCCACGCAACATCGAGCGGTGATACAACTCTCATAACCGACCGAACGTTCTTTGGCTCAGGAATCAAGCCCAGGAAATAGTCAGCCAAGACCTACAACAACGAAGTACCGAGGACGCTATGCCAACGATGTCATCTGCCCGCCGCTCCCAATGGCCCGTGTGGCTATGCTGGCTGGCCATGGTCCTGGACGGCTTCGACCTCGTGGTCCTTGGAACGGTCATTCCCACGCTCATCAAGACCGGCGAGCTGGGCTTCGACGCTGTCGGAGCCACCTTCGCTGCCACCATCTCCTTGGTTGGCGTTGGCCTGGGCGCGCTTTTCATCGCACCGCTATCGGACAATTTTGGTCGTCGGAAACTCCTGATCGCCTGCGTGGCAGGCTTCTCGCTGTTCACCATCGGAGTTGCCTTCGCCCCGAACGTTGCCGTGTTCTCGCTGCTCCGCCTCCTGGCCGGCCTCGGGTTGGGGGCTTGCCTTCCGGCCGCGTTGGCCTACATGAACGACTACGCCCCAGCCGGGTCGGCCGGGAAGTCCACCACCCGGACCATGACCGGCTACCACGTGGGCGCTGTAGCCACGGCCCTGCTCGCCATTTTCATTGTTCCCAACTGGCGGCTCATGTTCATCATCGGTGGCGTGGCTGGGCTGGTTCTGTTGCCATTCCTATGGGTCAAGCTGCCCGAATCGCTCCCGGAAGCAGCTCCTGCCAAGGCGGGCGAGTCCGCAGCGGGCGAGTCCAAGGCCGTCGAACCTACGGCGGGCGGATCCGCAAAGGCTGCGGCCGCCGTCGAACTTTCCGCCGGCACCAAACAGAAGACCGGCTTCCGCGACCTCCTGCAGAAGCCCTATCCTCTGGTGGCTGTTGGTATTGGCATTGCGTCGTTCATGGGGCTGTTGCTGGTCTACGGGCTGAATACGTGGCTGCCGCAGCTGATGGCCGCCGCCGGATATCCCGTGAGCACCGGGCTGACGCTGTTGCTGGTCCTGAACGTGGGCGCCGTGGCGGGGCTGTTCCTCGCCGGAATCCTTGCCGACAAGCATGGGACCAAGAAGATCGTGCTGTTGTGGTTCGGGTTGTCGGCGGTGCTGCTGGCCATCCTCAGCGTCAAGATCCAGAACGAATTCCTGCTCAACGCGGCCGTCTTCGTGACAGGCGTCTTCGTCTTCAGCTCCCAGGTGCTGGTGTATGCCTGGGTCAGCCAGCTCTTCCCGGCAAGGCTCCGCGGAACCGCTTTGGGTTTCGCTGCCGGGGTTGGCAGGTTGGGCGCGATCGTTGGTCCTGCGGTGACCGGAACCTTGGTGGCCGCGAATATCGCTTATCCTGCAGGCTTCTACGTCTTTGCAGCTGCCGGTCTTCTGGCCGTTGCCGCGCTGTTCCTGGTGCCTCATGAGGTCAAGGCCGCCGACACCTCCGTGCCGACCCGCCACTAGCTCGTCTTCACCACCCGGGGCTTACCGCCCGCCACTTACCGTCCAGGACCTACCGCCCAGGATTCAACGGCCCGGCACTTGACGCAGGGACTCGTGCGCTTTCCCGAGCAGCTGCGGACCTGCCGCGAAGCAGCGTTCAGTGGAGTTCTGCAGCGCGGGGAGTGCCAGGACCGCTGAGTCGAAATGGTCCTCCCGGATCATGGTTTCAATGGCCCGGCACTGGTTTTCCGTCTCCGAGGCCCCCACCATGGCGGAGGAAATCTTGAGGCTCAAGACCGCATCCATGCTGGCATCGGCATCGTGCAGGCAAAGGCCCGTGGAGATTCTGAGCATCCTGCCGGGCAGCATGGACAGGTATGTGGAGAGGAAACTGATGGCCGGCGCAGAGTCGTCCAACTCCTCAGCCAGCGCCTGCAGCTTGCACGCCTCCAGGACCGGTTCCGCTGCTATCCGGCGTGGATCAGCGTGACTCATCACCGCCCGAGAGTCACTCACTGCTTGCTGCCTGAGGCTCTGCGGCGGCTGATGGCGCGGCCTTGGCGGGGTCTTTGGTCCAGATCGAGGCGAGCATTCCGATGACCAGGATGGTGGGTGCGCCGTACATGAGGATGTTCATCACGATGGGTTCGCGAAGGGCCCGGATGGCGTTGCCGATTCCAGGGATGGTGGCGACGTGCTTGTCCACGGTTTTGCCCTGCAGGGTGGCGATCCAGGGGTCGATGCCGTTGTTGGCGTCGCCTTTGGTTTGGACTGCTACGCCGCCGTCGGCGGTGGTGGTGACCTCGGTGATCCGGTGGGTCTCCACCCGCTGGTCTTCGACCGGGATGTGGTAGGTGATGATGTCGCCGACCTTGACGTCGGTGATGGGGGTGGGGACGGTGACCACGACGTCGCCCGGGTTGATCAGCGGGGCCATGGATCCGGTGAGCATGGTGGAGGTCTGGTAGCCCAGGACGCGCGGGCCGATCGCGAGGAACAGGAACACCAAGGCTGCGAGGACCAGCATGCCCACACCGATACCCCTCACCAGTTTGCCGGCAACCCGGCGGAAGGTGCCGGTGGTGCTTGCAATGGGGGTGGCCGCTGCGGACTGCTTCACAGCGGCGGTCTCAAGGACGGAAGGATCGACGGCGGCAGGCCCGGTCGCGGAAGCGACGACGGCCGCGGCGGCGGCGGCAGGCTTCGCGGCGGAACGCCGGCCGTGAACTGCGGGAGTGGTGATGGTGCTCAGTGCGCTCATGCCTGGCGTTCCTTCCGGGTGGTGGTCGACTTCTGTGGGGAGCCTGTATCAAAGTCTGCGTGGCCCAGCTCAGGCTTCCTGCGGTAAATCCTCAAGGCTGGCTCAGGAATACGGCGGGCAAGAATACGGCTGGCCCAGAAATGTGGTTTCTCAGGAGAACTGACCAGGAAAACTGCCCGGAAAATACCGGCGGACCTGATCGGGCAGGGGGGGCGCCCGACCAGGCCCGGCGGGGCTTGATGGTGTTTCTGTTGCGGCAGTCGCAGCGGGCTGCCCGGGGTTACGGCGGGCTGCCCGGTGTTAAAGCGGGCCCGGTGCTATGGCGGGCGGCCCGTTCGGGGTCAGCAGCGGTGCTTCTTGGTGGTGAAATTGTCGCCGGGGCTGATCGGGCTGGGGTAGTGAATCCGATCAGACCCGGCGACGTTGTTGGTGCTTACTTGGTGGTTTCGGTGCGTTGGGTGCCGGTGAAGGAGAAGGCGATGGTGGACGTCGCGCCTTGGAAGTCGTTGTTCGCGGTGGTGGGGAACGCGGTGGTGACCTTGAGGTTGTCGGTCTTGGCCGAGGTCACGGAGGTGAGGTTGGTGAGGACCTTGTTGGCGGTGATGACCGGGGCGGAAGCCAGGACGGTGGTCTTGTTGCCCGTGCAGTTGTAAGGTGCGGTGGCACCGGTCCAGGCAACACTGCAGTTTTCGATGGTCAGTTGCAGGCCGTTGGTCACGTCCGTGGTGAGCAGGGACCCGGTGGCTCCGGCGGAGGTGGTGAGGGTGACGTTGTTCAGGTCCGAGTTGCCGGTGTTGGCCAGGGTGACGAGTTTTTCGACCTTGTCTCCGGGCAGCAGTCCTGCGATCGGGACGTTGAGGGTGTTGGCCGGGCCGGGGGCGCCCAGGGCGATGGTGACGGTGCCTGCGGTGACGGCCTGGGAGGCGGACGTCGAGGAGGTGAACGCGCCGTAGGTTCCCATGCCGGCGACGGCGGCTGCGGTGCCGACCAGTGCGACGGAAGCGAGGATCTTGCCGGAGGTGGTCTTGAGGCTGATGGCCATGGGAATCAGTGTCCTTTCGGTGGGCCACCGTGAGACCGGCCGGCCGTTTCTTCCAGCCTCTCTGGCTGACAAGAACTACTCTGCCGGGGCTGGATCAAGAACAAATCCTGCAAACCCGCAACACTTCCTCAGGAAAACCTCAAGACTCGCCACAGTCCCACCAACCCCATATGAAACACTCATGTGGCACGTGAAGGCCAAGGAAAGGGCGCAATGATGCCGATGTGGTTGCAGGCCCTGCTGTGGGGAACGCTGGCAGGCGGAGCCTTGGTCCTCGGCGCGGGCATCGCGTGGCTGTGGAAGGTCCCGCCCAAGATCGTTTCCACGGTGATGGCGTTCGGTGCGGGTGTCCTGATCTCAGCCCTTGCCTTTGAACTGGTGGACGAAGCGGTGGAGGGCGGCGGCCTGCTCCCCACTATTCTGGGCTTCCTTTTGGGCGCCTTGATCTTTGTGGGCTCGAACGCTCTGCTGGCACGCGCCGGCGCCAAACATCGGAAACGTTCCAGCGGACCCCAGCCCTCCGAAAAGGACAGCCCCGGAAGCGGAACGGCCATCGCCGTGGGTGCGCTGATTGACGGCATTCCCGAATCGGTGGTGCTCGGCGTCGGGCTCCTTGCCGGCGGAGCGGTGAGCCCCGCCATGCTGGCCGCCGTCTTCATTTCCAATGTTCCCGAGGGCTTGTCCAGCACGGCCGGCATGAAGAAAGCCGGACGCAGCCCCGCCTACGTCTTTGGCACGTGGACCGGTATTGCCGTGTTCAGCGGACTGGCGGCGCTCATCGGTTACACCGCCTTGGAGAACGCCCCCGGGACTGTCATAGCGTTCATTACCGCAATCGCCGCCGGCGGAATCCTGGCCATGCTTGCGGACACCATGATTCCCGAGGCTTTCGAAGAGCACCACAACCTCACGGGCCTGACGGCCGCCGTCGGGTTCCTGAGTGCCTTCACAATCCATCACGTCGGCGGCTAACGGTGACGGCCAATAGGAGCTAATGCGGCAGCAGCCCCAGCAACGGCAAGGCGACCGCCGTCGAAACTGCCATGGCCGCCGTGTTGCCGATCACCGGGTGAAAACCCGCGGGCAGTCGAGCGGAAACCAGGCGGGCAAGGGGCGGTGCCAGGACTGCTCCCAGCACGGCTCCACCCACCATCGCGGACCACGAGCCTCCGTAGGCCAGGACTGCGGCAGGAACCACGGACACCACGGACGCGTAGGTGGCCGCCCACCCGCCGTCGCGGTACCAGCGCTGCCAGAGGACGACGCCGACTGCCGAGGTCAGCGCCTGGGCGAACAGTATGTGGGGCAGCAGGTTGGTCCCGTACGACGGCAACGCCGGGTTGAGCACGAACGCCGCCGCGACGGCCACAATCACGCCGATTCCGGCGAGTTCGTTGGCGAAGAAGTGGGTTTCGGTGAAGTCCTTGAGGACGCGGCGCGCAGCCCATTCGGCATCGTTGCGGAAAGCGCGGTGAACGCTCGACGGCGGGCGGTACAGTTTTGGCGGTCGGCCCGGCTCCTGCAGGGCCAGCCACGGCAACCGCCGGGCCACCATGAACGCCAGCACGGAGCCAACGGACATCGCGAGGACGTTTGCCACCACCACGGGCAGGCCGAGCGGCGTCGATACGACAGGAATGAACAGCAAGGCCAAAGGCGTCGTGGTGACTGCGCCCAGAACGGCACCGGTGACGCAGGCCTTCCAGCCTGCCCCGTAGAGAAGGACCATGGCGGGAGCGACGCAAACAAAAGGCACGAACGTAGGCTGCCACCCGTCGTCGAGCATCCACCCGAACGCCAGGTTGGACAGGAGCAAACTCAACGACGCCGATGCCAGCACCCACGGCCAGAGGCCGGTCCCGTAGGTGAGCGAACCCGCCCACCTCCTCCCCCGTCGCCCGGCCCACCACGCCAGCGCGGCCCCTGACAGCAGGCCGAGCGCGGCGAGATCCGATGCCCAGAACAAAGGCTCGGTCATGTCGCTCAGGAACCAGCGCAAGGCCGCCATCGGCGAGTCGGCGGCGGCTTCCGGCCAGCCCGTGTACACCGGACCAATCCGCGGTGACTGACGCCCGAGCATGTGCAGGGACAGCGCAAAGACCCCGACGACGGAAGCCATGCTGAATGCCCCCATGGCGACCGCTGCCGAACGGTGATGGGGCGCTTGCTCCGGACCTCGCGGGACCACGGGTTTGGGTGGGAGGTCGGCTGCCGGATGAGTTGGAAAAGAGTGCGTCATTGGGACCCTAAAACGTACGGTGGTGCGTGGCTTTGAGCAGCGTAACCGACCGTTGGATGACCACTGCAACGGCCTGGTTATGGGGAATTTGTGACCGGAGTGGGCGCCCAACCCGGCCACCCCAGCCACCCCGTCTCACCAACGCGCTCACCCTTAGTGGGTGATCTTTCTGTCCAATCCCTGCCGATCCAGCGCGGGCGGGCGCTGGAGGGTGCGGGCGAATCGAGAATGGTGTTGTGGTCCCGCCGGGGAAATGGTCCCCTTGCCGGGATGACGACGGTCCCGCCCGGGCCGAACGAACGATGGGAAAGGCACCATGAACTTTTTGGAATCGTTGTGGAGCATCATTGTCGCTTTCTTCTTCATTGCCTATTTGATCCTCCTCTTCCAGATCATTTCCGATCTCCTCCGCGACAAAGCCCTGGGTGGTGGTGTAAAAGCCCTGTGGATTCTGTGCTTGTTCGTGGCACCGTTTATCTCGGCCTTGATCTACGTCATCATGCGTGGAAAAGGAATGGCCCTTCGCAGCGAAATAAGAGTCCGTGAATCGGTGGAGGAAACAGAGAATTACCTCCGGGAGGTTGTCGGAGCACCCACGCCCGCCCAGCAAATCGAATCAGCCAAAGCGCTGCTTGCCGCCGGTGACATTACCGAGGCGGAGTACGCTCGCCTGAAGGAGCTCGCTTTGGCCTGATTCGGGCGATGGCCCGCCCTCCATATACCGCCGAAAGGGACCGCATGACGCGTTTGAAGGCATTCCCGCTGTTGGAAGGCGGGCCGTTCCGATTCGGCCTGATAACGGCACTGGGCGTTCTGGTTGCCTTGGCCCTGGGCTCGGCGGTCATCACGTTGCGGTATTCGCTGACGTTGATCTTCGCGGCCCTGTTCATTTCCTTGGGCCTGTATCCGTTGGTGCTCTGGCTGGAACGCTGGAAACTCTCGCGTGGCGGGGCCGTACTCGCGGTGGCTGTCGGCTTCCTGGTGGTGGTGGCCCTTTTGATCCGCTTCGTGGTCCCCATCCTGGTGGAGGAGGGCGCCGCGCTGGTCCGGCTGCTGCCATCCAGCTTCGACGCAGTAGGGGAACAAGAGTGGTTCCGGGACGTCAACGGTTCACTGGGCGGAGCCTTGACTCCATTGCTGGAATGGCTGGAAACCTCGGCGGCGGATCCCAATGTCTGGCTGGCAATTGGCGGCGGAGCGGTCCAGGTTGGCTACAACGTGGTGAACGGGACCTTCGCCGTGGTCTTCGTGGTTGTCCTCACCCTCTATTTCGTGGCCGGGCACGAGGCCATGAAGTCCAGCCTTTATGCACTGGTGCCGGCATCCCGCAGGGAATCATTCGCGGAAATCTCCGAAACAATCATTGCCTCCGTGGGTAAATACCTGAGCGGCATGTCGGTACTGGCCCTGTTCAATGCAATCTTCACCTTTATTCTCCTTTCCGTGGCTGGAGTCAGATATGCGGCCGTTCTCGCCGTCCTGGCATTCCCCATTACCCTCATACCGCTGGTGGGCAGTGCGATCAGCACCGCCATCATTACCGTGGTTTCGCTTTTCACGTCGCCTTCAACGGCGATTGTTGTTTTCCTCGTCATGCTGGCCTACATGCAGGTTGAGGCCTACATCCTGACGCCGCGGGTGGTGGGTAAAGCGATCAGCATCCCGGGTTCTTTGGTGCTGATCGGCGCGATGGTGGGCGGCACCCTGCTGGGCCTGCTGGGAGCGCTGATCGCCTGCCCCACCACGGCTTCCATCCTGCTGATCATCAAAAAAGTGGTCATCCCGCAGCAGAACGCCAAGTAGCCCGGCATGCAAGGACTGCTGCACGATGCCGATACGGTCGCCTTGATCTTGTTGGCGCTCCACATCGTGCTCGGATCAATTGCCGCAGTGATGGTCTCGGCCAACCGGAAACCGTCGTCGGCCATTGCCTGGGTGCTGGCGATCATTTTCATTCCCTACCTGGGCACAGTGGCGTTCCTGCTGGTGGGGCGCGGCAAGCTCCCCAAGGCCCGGCGGGAGAAGCAACGCGCCGTCAACGAACTGATGCTTGGACGTACGCCTGGCCTCTCAGCCGTCAGCCACAGTGACGACTGGCCCGCCTGGCTGCGTTCCGCCGTCGAACTTAACCTCAGGCTCGGCGCGCTGCCCATGGTGGGCGGCAACCGCGCCGAATTGCTGGAGGACTACAACGGAAGCTTCCGCCGCATGATCGCGGACATGGATACCGCTGAAGAGTACCTCCATGTGGAGTTCTATATTTTGGCGCTGGATCCCACAACATCTCCGTTCTTCGATGCCATGGCCCGGGCCTGCCAACGCGGTGTGGCGGTCAGGGTGCTCTTCGATCACCTGGCCGCGGTGGGCGACCCCAAATACAAGGCCATGCTGCAAGCTTTTGATGGCATGGGCGCCGAGTGGCACGCCATGCTTCCCCTGCGCCCGTTCAAAGGCCAATGGCAACGCCCGGACCTGCGCAACCACCGAAAACTGGTGGTGATCGACGGAAGGGTGGGCTACACGGGCTCCCAAAACCTGATCGACGCCTCCTACAACAAGAAGCGGAATATCAGACGCGGCCTCCAATGGCATGAGCTGATGGTGCGTTTGGAGGGGCCTGCGGTGCGGGAACTCAACGCCCTCTTCGTCACTGACTGGTACAGCGAGTCCGAGACCCTGCTGCCGTTGGACACTTCACCGGTGATCCTGGGGTCGGAGCCGGAGCTGATTGACGCCCAGGTCCTGCCCAGCGGTCCCAGCTTCGACAACGACAACAACCTCAAGCTTTACACCACGCTCATTTACAAGGCGGAGCACCGCGTCAGCATCACCAGCCCCTACTTTGTTCCTGACGAAGCCATCCAATTGGCCATCATCACCGCAGCGTCACGGGGCTTGAGCGTTGAGCTCTTTGTTTCGGAAGTGGGCGACCAAGCCATGGTCTACCACGCCCAGCGT
Organism: Arthrobacter sp. WCS2018Hpa-7; assembly: GCF_031843805.1. NCBI lineage: Bacteria > Bacillati > Actinomycetota > Actinomycetes > Micrococcales > Micrococcaceae > Arthrobacter > Arthrobacter sp. WCS2018Hpa-7. Next base: position 16,430 of record NZ_JAVTJB010000035.1, on the reverse strand, counting down.
TCCTACTATGAAGTCCTGCTGCGCGCCGGTGTCCGCATTTACCTTTACCGGGCTCCACAGGTCCTGCATGCCAAGCACTTCACCATTGACCACGACGTCGCCGTTATTGGGTCAAGCAATATGGATGTCCGCTCGTTCAGCCTCAACATGGAAGTCTCGGTGCTGGTCCATGGCCGGTCCATCGTGGACCGGATGCGGGCCGTCGAGGACAGCTACCGCGCGGCGAGCACGGAGCTGTTGTTGGAGGACTGGTTGCGGCGGCCGGTGGGTCAGGTGGCACTGGACAATCTGGCCAGGCTGACGTCGTCGTTGCAATAGCACGCCAGGGTTAAGTCAGTCGTCCAGCTGCAAATACCACGTCACGGCGGCGCTGATTCCCCTGCCCAACAACAGCGAGAAGGCAATGGCGATCACCACAGCGAATTCCGTGGAAAGCCCCGGCAAAAGCCCGGACAGGGCCCCAATGCCCACCGAGTACGCGGACCACAGGATGCCGGCTGCGACGGAGTAGAGGACAAACCTGCCACGCGGGACCGGGGTGATGGCGCTGGCGACGTTCATGGTCAGCCGTCCGAGCGGGACAAACCGCGACGTCAGGACCCACGAGGCGGAGTGCTTGGAAAGACGCTCGCGCGAGGCATGCAGGGCCTTCTGCGTCCGGGGGCCTTGGAGAATCTTCCAGTTGGCCATGTCCCGGCGCCGGACCAATTCATACGCGCCCAGGTCTCCGGCAACCGCTCCGGCCAGCATCGCGGCCACCAAGAGGTATCCGTTGGGAAGGTTGTCGGTGGCGGACAAGGCTCCCAAAGCCACAAACAAGGACGTGGTGGGAATGGGTGGAAAGACTGCCGACAACGCCACGAACATGGCCCCCAGCGGGTAGACCCAGCCGGAATCCGCAGCGCTCATGATGTCCTTGAAAGCCTGCACGGTGAAACCCCTTTCCGGGCTTCGCCCAAGCGTCTCACGGCGGACAACACAATCCTTACGTCCAGGGGCCGCCGCGCGGATCGCCCGTACTGGGTGAATCCTCGAAGTCCCAGCCCTACACTGAAGGAGTGGACGACCTGAGTGGTACCCGCCCGGACCTCTTAAGCCCCCATCCAATGGCGGTTTCCAAGCCGCCCTTGGACTTGCTGGCTCGGCCCCGGCTTGTGGCAAAACTCGATGCCACACCTGACACCGTCCTCCTCTGCGCCCCCGCCGGGTTCGGCAAATCGGTGGTCCTCAGCCAATGGCTTGCCGGCCGGACGTACAACGTCGCGTGGGTGAGCCCGGAGCAACAGGACAAGCCGGCCTTGTGGCCCGCAGTCCTTCACGCGCTCCGGCAATGCCCTGCCATACCGGACGGTGCCCTGGGCCAATTTTCGGGATCCGAGACGAATGCCCACGACGTCCTGAATCACTTGGCAGAGCAGTTGACCACCGTTGAAGGCACCATCCGTCTGGTCATCGACGGCGTGGAGGGCTTCCCGGCAGAAGACCGCGATCATTGGATTCCGGCGCTGTTGAACCACGTGAATCTGCCCCTCCAACTTGTCCTGGCCACCAGGGAAAGCACTGCCGTTGACCCTGGACGCGCCCGGCTCAGCGGGCGGATCCTGGAACTGCATTCACGCGATCTCGCTTTCTCCCTGGACGAGATCAACTCCTTCGCGGCCAAGACCATCACGCTGCTCGGGACACATCAACTGGGCGAGCTGTTCCGACAAACCGGGGGCTGGCCAGCTTGTGTGGTGCTTGCTTTGCGCTCGCTGCGCCAAGCCGCGGACATTGAAGCGTCCGTGGGCGACATTGCAGCCAACAACCGCCCACTCGCCGAGTATCTGGACCATGAAATTCTCCGTACGCTCACCCTGGACGAGCGGCATGTGCTCTCCAGTACCAGCGTGTGCCGTGTCCTGGTGGCCGCGCAGGCCAACGCCCTCGCGGGCCACCGGAACGCCGGAAATGGCCTTGCCGTGCTGGCGGACCGCCACGATCTGGTGGAATCTGCAGGGAGCGGACGGAAGGTCTTCCTGGTCCGGCCTCTGATCAGGGGCTACTTCCGGGCGGAACTTGCCCGGAAGGAGCCGGACGAGTTGCTCCGTCTCCACCGGATCGCCGCGCAGTGGCATGAGCGTGCCGGCGAACCCGAAGCCGCCCTCCGCCACGCCATGGACTCCGCTGACAGCCAGTTGATCGGCACAATCCTCGAACGGCATGGAGCAACCCTCCTGGGATCAGGCGGCGTCACGCGGGTTCGGAGGGCCATTGCAGAGCTGCCGGATTCAGTCCTGGCGGCGAGTCCCAAGCTCTGCCTGGTTGCGGCATTGGCCCATGTGGAAAGCCGTCAGCCCACCACCGCTGCCCGTTACCTGGCCGCCGCGAATCGGTTGTGGACAGAAAACGCACCGTCCGACCTCTCAGAACTCCGCGCCTTGGCAGAAGCCCGCCTTTCCTGGTTCAGCGGAGACTGGGAGAACCAGGACCCCAAAGCCAACGCCGGATTTGCAGCCCTTCCCTTGTCACGGCAGAGCGACATCCGGATCGAAGCAAGGATGGTTTCGATCACCTCGGCCGTGGTCGAGCAACACTACGGGGCCGCCGAAAACGAGGCCCAGGAGGCACTGCTCGAAGCCGTCGAAGCGGGTAACTGCTACCTTGCCGGAAAGGTGTACCTCAAGCTTGCCGGCATCTCCTCCATGCAAGGCCACCTCCGCCGCGCCGGTGAATATCTTCGGCAGGCAGAAGAGAAGCTTCCGGCCTATGCCTGGACGGCGGGAGCCGGCCGATCTGTGGGCGCCCTGATGCATGCCACGGCCGCCCTGCTCGGCGCCGAACCTGCAGCGGCCCTTAAATTCGCAGCGTCGGCAAGTGCGGAACTGGGACAGCTGGGGTCCTCTTCCAAAGGAGTGGGAGCCGCAATGCGCGCCACAGTGGAACTGGTCACTGCGTGCGCCCACCTGGATTCAGGGGATAGGCGGCACTCCCTGGATGGCATGCGGCAAGCCAGGCTGAGGATCGGCCAGGACCACCTCTTCGCCCAGCCCATGGCGGCCTTCGTCGCGGTGATGGAACATACCGCTGCCCTGTCCTTGGGTCATGCAGAGCGTGCCCGCGAAGTCCTGGAGTGGGCCGAGGAGATCATCCCCGGGACGGGCGAATTGTGCTTGCTGCGAGCGCAAGGCCCCGCCGGGATCAGTCGCTTCGACGCCGCAGCCGAACGTCTCCGGCCACTGCACGCGGGCGTCGCTGCGCCCCTGCTGGAATGGACGTGGCTTCACGTGAACGTCCTTGAGTGCTCCATTGCCATCCGCACGGGGCGGCGGACACTGGCCGGCAAACTCCTGGAAGATGCGCTGGGCAGGGCCGACGATATAGGGGTTATCAGGCCTTTGGCCATAGCTCCCCAGGAGGTCATGGACCTGTTGGTGGAACGGGCAGGTTCGCATGGGCCCCACGGGGAACTCGCCAAGCGGTTGCTGGCTTTGAGGCCTCCCGCCGATTCCCGGCTGGCGCCTTTGTTGACGCCCCGCGAGCGGGAGGTCCTCACCCTGCTTCCCTCACACTTGTCGCAGGAACAGATGGCGTCAGAGCTTCATTTGTCCGTGAATACGGTGAAAACCCACCTGCGGATCATCTATTCCAAGCTCGGCGCAGGGACTCGTCATGATGCGGTGTCCGCGGCCTACAGGTTTGGGCACCTGCCGTAGGCCGTGACCTCGGCGAACGCCCATCACTCACCCGATTGGGGTGACCCTGCGGCTATGACCCGGATCTAGTCTGAAAGAATGCTGGCCAAAGACCCCACAGGTTATCCAAGGCATCCATGACAGACGTCGTCGTCACGCTGCTGGTGCTCGTCGTGGTGATTGCTGCGTTCGTGTGGAACCGCCTGCCGGTTGAGGTTGTGGCTCTCGGAGCAGCCTTGGCCCTCTACGGCACCGGCATTGTGGGATTGGACGATACGTTCGCCGGTTTCGGGAGCGGAACCGTGGTGCTGATCGCTGCGCTGTTCGTGGTGGCGGAGGCGATCGATGCCGCGGGTGTCACCACATGGCTGGGAAGCTTGCTGATCAGGTTCTCGGGAACGAGCCGCACCCGGTTGATGGTGTTGATGATGGTGCTGACGGCCTTGCTGACGGCCCTCATCAGTGTCAACGGAGCAGTTGCCGCCTTGTTGCCCATGGTGGTTGTCCTTGCAGTCCGGCTGGGTCGCAGGCCATCGGAACTCCTGATGCCCATGGCCTTCGCGGCCCACGCAGGCTCCCTGCTGATTCTTACCGGTTCACCGGTCAACATCCTGATCCTCAACGCAGCGCTGGACACCACGGGAAAGGGAATCGGGTTCTTTGAGTTCGGGCTGGTGGGGCTTCCCTTGCTGCTGGGAACCATCGGTTTGACCCTGTGGCTGGGACCACGGCTTCTGCCGACCCGAACGCCTGATGCCCTCCCCAAGGACCTGGGTTCCCACAGCGAGACCCTCATGAACCACTACCTCGGCGGCGAGGGGCTGAGCCGGCTCAGCATTCCGGCAGGATCAGCATTGGTCGGGCAGCCGGTTGCGTGTCTTCAGGACGGGCACGACGGCGGCCACCTCCACCTCATCAGCGTGCAGCGGCCGGACGGAAAACCGTCAGGCGGCGCCCTCTTTGAAGGTGGCGATGAGATCGTGGTGCGCGGCGGGCAACAGACAATCGACGCCCTTGCGGCCCGGCACGGCCTCGAACAGGACGACGACGCCACGTGCGGCCTCATCAGCAGTACCTACGGCGTGGCCGAGGTAGTGGTGGCGCCGCGGTCGAACCTCGTCGGCACGGAGGCCTATCCCGGGATGGTCACGGACAGCGGAGACCTGGTGGTGTTGGCCCATCACCATCCGGGTGAGCCGGAATCGTCGGCGCCCACGCTGATCACTGCGGGAGACAGGCTGCTGCTTCAAGGTTCCTGGTCGGCGCTCGATCAACACACGGTGGATCACAATGTGTTGCTGGTGGACTCTCCGGACACCATCCGTCGTCAAACAATCCCGTTGGGGCCGCGGGCCACGCCGGCACTGATCATCCTGGGCGCCATGGTGGTTCTGCTGGCCACCAACCTCGTCCCTGCACCCGTCGCGGCGATGCTGGCGGCACTGGCCATGGTGGTGCTTCGCGTTGTCACAGTTCAGCAAGCCCACCGATCCATGGCCTGGACCACCCTCATCCTGGTGGCCGGCATGATTCCGCTGTCCACGGCCATCACTTCCACTGGCACCGCCGAGATCCTCGCCGAGGGAATGGTGGCGGTGGTGGGTAATGGCGGACCCCTGTTGTTGCTCCTGGGGCTCTTTGTGGTGACTGCCGTCCTGGGTCAGCTGATCAGCAATACGGCCACTGCCTTGATCATCATCCCCATCGCTCTTTCCGTTGCCCAAGAGTCTTCGATCAACCCCTACGCCGTGCTGATGTGCGTGTCCGTGGCCTCCTCCGCCGCCTTGCTGACGCCCGTGGCGACGCCGGCCAACATGATGATCATGCAGCCGGCGGGCTACAGATTTGGCGACTACTGGAAATTCGGGCTGGCCATCATGGCACTGTACGCGGCAGTGGCCATCCTGCTGGTACCAGTGTTCTGGCCGCTGCAGACGTAGCCCGCTCTTCAGGACCAGGACTCCAGAACCAGAACCCAGTGATCGGAGATCGACGCCAAGGCAAACCCGCACACCGTTCCGCCAACCCCGTAGTGAGGTATTCACAACGCCCCTTCCGCGTGAAGGGGCAGAGCACACCAGGAGCAAGACATGGCCAGCGACCACACCATCACTGAAACTCCACCATCTGTCAGGGCGGCATCATGGCTGCCGTTGATCGTGGTGGTCCTCACCCAAATCCAGGCATCGTTCGCCGTCAACGCCTTGACGGTTTCCATGCAGGGCATCACTACCGACCTGGACACTGCAGCGACTTCCGTGGGCACTGCCATTACTGCCGGGACGTTTTCGATGGCGGCCTTCATCCTCTTGGGAGCGAAGCTGGGCGCCCGGTTCGGGACACGCAAGGTGTTCCAGATCGCCGTTGCCATTCACGCCGCCGCCATGGCCGGGGTGGCACTGAGCCTCAGCCCGGCAATGCTCTTCATTGCCCAGGCTTCATCCGGCGCTGTCATTGCCTTGATCGCACCGGCACTCACGGTCTTTATCGCCACCAATTACAAGGACCAGCAGCAAGCCAAGGCCATCGGGCTCCTGGCTGCCGCCATTCCGGCAGCGGGTGTTCTGGCCTTGCTCATCGCCGGCTGGTTCGCCACCACCATTGGTTGGCGCTACTCGTTCGGCCTCATGGTGGTCCTCGGTGCCATCAACCTGCTGCTGAGTTTCAAGCTCAAAACCGTCCCGGCACAACCCCAGCTGAAGATCGACTGGACCGGTTCGATCATCGCCGCGGTGGCCGTCATCCTGCTGAGCTTCGGTTTCAGCGGCCTGTCCGCTTGGGGTACCTGGTTCGCAACCAGCCAAGCTCCATTCGACATCCTTGGACTCTCCCCTGCGCCGCTCCTGATACTCCTCGGAGCCATCGCGGGACAGGTGTTCTTCATGTGGATCCGGAAGCGCCAGGATGCCAAACTGCCCCGCATTTTCGACCTCAGGGTGCTGGCGTCCAGTTCCGAACTCGCAGTGACCGCGTGCATGGCCATCATGCTCTTCGTGGGGACCGCCGCAAACTTCCTGATTCCGCTCTACATGCAGATCGTGCAGGGCCGCTCCAGCATTGAGACGTCGTTCTCGATCATCCCGTACACGTTGTCCATCTTCCTTGCGAGTACTTTCGTGGCGTTCTTGTACGACAAGTTCCCGCCCCGGGCCATCGCGCAAGGCGGCTTTGTCGTGGTGGCCGGCGCCCTGATCCTTCTCGCTTTCACCATCCGCAACGACTGGGGCCAACTGTTCGTCGTGCTGGGCCTGATCCTCCTGGGACTGGGCCAAGGCGCGATCGTCGCTTTGGTGTTCAATACGCTGCTCAGCGCTGTTCCGCGTGAGTTGGCCGGCGACGTCGGAGCCTGGCGTGGACTGGTCCATAACCTCTCCGGCAGTGTGGGCATCGCGGTGGCGAGCGCGTTCGCCGTCGGAATGCTGTCCTCGCTGATTGCCAGCGGCGCCGCCGCACATCCGGACGTCTCCCAGGAGTTGATCTACAAAGTCAACGTCAACGAGGCCGATTTCATGACCAATGCGCAGGTGGAGGCGGTGATCGGCGACCGGGTGAGCAGCCCCACGGAACTGGCAGCCGCGACGGAGGTCAACGAGGAAGCCAGGCTTCGCGCCCTGCAGATCTCCCTGCTGGGATTGTCCGGGCTTGCCCTGCTGGCGATCGTTCCGGCAGGCCGTATGCCCGGCCGGATGAAAGGCGACCTGCCCGAACAGCTGGAACCGGACGATCCCGACGCCATCCCGGAGCCGGGCCTCCTGCCGGACCACGCAGAACCAACCACTAAAGAACGGGCGAAACGGTGAACCACGAACCCTACAAACTGATCCCGGAAGATTTCTCAGCTCTCCCTTCCTTGGACGCCACCGAACCGGAGCTGCACTTCGTGGACGGCTTCGGCACACTGGATGCAATCGGTGTGCTGGTCCCGTCAGAGGGGGACGTTCCGGAGTCCATTGGCCTGCACCGGGAGACGTTGGAGAGCGCGGGGTTTGAGGGCAAACCCGGGACAACCCTGCAGCTGGCCAACGCCTCGGGAACCCTGGTGGTTGCCATTGGCGGTGGAAAGCCCGGCTCCTTGGACGCGGACGGCTGGCGCAAGGCGGCTGCGGCCTTGGCCCGGGCCACGCAGAAGCACTCCCGGATCGGTTTTGAGCTGCCTGACGGTTTTGAAGCAACCGGGACGGCAGGGCTCGACGCCGGTCGGCTGGGCCAGGTGCTGGCCGAAGGCGTGCTGTTGGCCCGGTACAGCTACGACACCCTCAAGAGCAGGGGCAAAGGAACCGCCCTTGCCGAGGTACAGTTCCTGGCTCCCGGGATAGACACCGAGGCCGCTTCACGAGGCCTGGCTACGGGCCTTGTGAAAGTGCGGGCCACCACCATTGCCCGGGACCTGTGCAACGCTCCGCCAAGCCACCTCACTGCCGTTGGATTGGGCTCGGCGGCGAAAGAGCTCGGGGAGCGGTTCGGTTTTGGGGTTGAGGAGTTCGATAAACAACAGCTGATCGACCTCCGCTGCGGTGGCCTTCTGGGCGTCAACGCCGGCAGTGCCCAGGAACCCCGGATGATCAAGCTCAGCTACCGGCCGGACGGGGACGCCACAGGCCACCTCGGCCTGGTGGGCAAGGGCATCATGTATGACTCCGGCGGCGTCAGCCTCAAACCCAGCGACCCCATGCATTTGCTCATGAAAATGGACATGGGCGGCGCGGCGGCGGTCCTTGCGGTCTTCACGGCCTTGCGCGATCTCGGCTGCACAACCGCCGTCACCGGGTTCCTGATGTGCACGGACAACATGCCCTCCGGCTCGGCCTACAAGTTGGGGGACGTGCTCACTACGCGCAGCGGACTCACCATCGAGGTGAAGAATACCGACGCCGAAGGTCGCCTGGTGATGTGCGATGCCCTGACGCTCGCGGTAGAGGATGGCGTGGACGGGATCGTGGACATCGCCACCCTGACCGGGGCAGCCCTGATGTCGTTGGGACAGCTCACCGCCCCGGTGTTCGGAAACGATCAGCGCTTGGTGGATTTGGTGCTGGAATCGGGCGGGCGCGCAGACGAACAACTGTGGCAGCTTCCGCTGGAACGGGCCTACCGCCCGCAGCTGGATTCCGACGTCGCGGACATCTCCAACCTTGGCGGACCCTACGCCGGTTCCACCACTGCTGCCCTGTTCCTGGCCGAGTTCGTGGGTGAAACTCCCTGGGCGCACATCGACATTGCAGGCACCATGCAGTCGGACAAGGACGACGCCTGGCGAAGCAAGGGTGCCACGGGGTTCGGCGCGCGCCTCCTCATCGATCTGGCTCTGGATTATTCAGCCACCTGACCCGATCCACCGCTGACCTCCTGCCGTGACAGCGAAGAGGCCCCGACGCAGCAGCGTCGGGGCCTCTTTTGCATGACAGGCGATTCGGGCGTTAGGCCTTCTTGCGGGTGAGCAGTCCCCAGACGATGAGGACCAGCAGTGCGCCGCCAATGGCGAGCAGCCATGTGGACAGCGACCAGAACTCGTTGATACCCACGTTGAAGAGCGCGCTGCCGATCCATCCACCCAGGACGGCGCCAACGATGCCGAGCAGCAGCGTAGCGATCCAGCCACCGCCCTGCTTGCCAGGCTTAATGGCCTTGGCGATGGCTCCAGCAATCAAACCCAAAACGATCCAACCAATGATTCCCATTTTTCATCTCTCTTTCATAAGTAGGACCCAGTTCGGCATAAGGACGCATGCCGCTATCGACCTGATTGTTGGCTACCAGCTGAGCCGTCGGAGCATGCCGACGACTTGGCTGGCAGACGGCCTGCCGGCAGGATCGGGGTCTGTCATGGCATGGAGCACCATGGACCAGCGCCGCCGAACCGTGCCGGGAATTCGGGGTTCCCCCAGAGTCCTTGCCACCATTGACTCGAGGGGAGGGCCTGGGAACGCTTTGGTTCCGGTCAGGCATTCAAGGGCCACCAAGCCCAGCGAATAGATATCACTGGCTGACGTGGACGTACCGCCGCGCACCTCTTCGGGACTCAGGTAGTGCGGCGTTCCCGACGACGACTTGGGCGCCGAATGACGCCCGTCGATGGCTATCCCAAAGTCGGTCAACTTTGCGATCCCGGGGCCGATGGGGTCCGCGTGGAAGTCCACCAGGATATTTCCGGGTTTGATGTCGTTGTGGACGATCCTCCGGCGATGAAGATGCGTGAGCGCCTTCGCGATGCCGCTCATCCACACCACCGTCTGCTCCGGAGAGGCCGGCTGTTCGTGGAGGATTGACCGGAGGTCGCTGCCGTCCATCAGGTCCATCACCAGAAAGTTGCGGCGTCGCTGGGAGTCCTCGTCCGCCGTCGTGCCCGAACCGAGCACCGCGACGATGTTCTGGTGACGGAGCCGGCTGTGGATGTCCACCTCGCGCCGGAAGGGCGAGTCTTTGACGGGGTCTGTTGTGGCAGGCTCCGTTCCCCGGAAGATCTTAATCGCCACGTGTTTTCCTGTGTGGAGGTCGAGGGCTTCATTGACGTAGGCTTCCGAGCCGCCTCCCAGCCGCCCGCCGAGACGGTACCGTCCGCCGAGGACTACTGCACCGGGCTGCGCTGCAATCGACAGCACCGCCCCTGGCTGGGCCATGCTTGAACACCCGGCCCCGCGATCAGCGCGGACGGCCGAAACGTCAAGCGTGGTCACGCCAGGAGTGTTTCGATCTCGGCGGCCGGTACGCCGGCCACCTCCGCAAGCGCCTGGGGGTTGACTCCGGCGTCAACGGCCTTCCTGAAGGCCAAGGCAAGAGTGTTCTGGGAGATAGCGAGTTCATGCTGGAGGCTCTGGCGGCGAAGAGCGGCGATCCAGACACCGCTCACGGGGTCAATGGCGTCGATGTCCATGCGGAAGCCGCACCCGCAGGCCCACTCCGGCCAGATAGGTTCTACCGAGACCCACTTCATGGCGTCATAGGCTGGTCCGGCAGAGATGGCCATGTGCGACCCGCAGTGCACGGGCCCCACGGGAATTACCTGGTCCGTGTCAACGTGCACGTCATTCTCAGCCACTGGTGTGGAACTTGGTTCACGCAGCGCGACTGTCATCGTCTTCCCACACATTCACTAGTAAGTAGCTTGGCTATCTAGTTATATGTGTACTTATCAATTATGTCCAGCCGAGGCCTCAGGGAGTTGCGACACTGTCGACGGCCCTGCGCATGCGCCGAAGGAACTCCACCACCACGGCGGAGTCGTCTGCACTCAGGGTCTCAGCGGCCTCCATCATCCGCGAATGCATGTCCCCCAGGGTGCTGCGAACCTCCTGGTCGGAGCCAGGGGTGGGTCGCAGAATGAGGGCCCGCCGATCAGTAGGATGCGGTTCGCGGCTCACGTAGCCCGACCTCACCAAGCGGTCTACCAGGGAGGTCATGGACGCCGACGTGACACCGAGGCGGACCGCCAACTCCTTGGGTCCCACATCGCGGCCGGCCCGCTCGGCTTCAAGAAGGTAGCGCAAGGCTACGAGGTCGGTTTCGCCCATCCCCATGGAGGCACGCGTGCGGCGGCGCATGTCGGCTTCGGCCGAGCGATAGTCCCTGAGTGCATTCAGGACGTCTACTGCACCCATTTGCTTGCGGCTCTCCAGCCCATACCAGTAGCCCTGACGCTCACTTTTGTCGCTCATCACCAGTCCTTCGTTAGACATGTATCTAGCTTGTCTAAGCAATCGATACTAGGTCATAACGTCAAGGACCGCTGGCGTCCGCCCGCTCAGGCCCTGGACAGGCGCCCGCGCACCCGACGCCAGACCGCCGGACCCACCACTACTGCGACACCGACGGCGGCACCAATGACGGTCTCGATGATGCGGTCCCGCAGGAGCAACCCAGGATCTACCGGCGCCGCCAACAGCGTGGCAATCAATGCCAGCGGCGTCACGAAGACCTGTGCCACCAAGTACTGCCGGGCGATGAACATCTCCGCGCCGAACTGGCACGCGGCAATCACCAGGACCATGGCCCAGGGCGCCGGGTTGAGCCACAGGATCCCGGCCAGCAGCACCAGTCCAATGACCGTTCCGGCGATCCTTTGGATGCCGCGGCTCACCCGGTGACGCGTCGAGTGGCCCACCAGCGGAACCACGGCCGCAACCATCGCCCAGTAGGTGTGCCCGAACCCGAGCCGCTCCCCCACCAGTGTCGCAATGGTCCCCGCAAGGCCCGCAGCAATCAGGTAACCGCCGCCTTCCAGCCAGATCGCCCGGCGCTCGGCCTCGGTGTGACGGATGGGAGGCGGCCGTTTCCACGGTGTCCTGTGGCTCTTGACCACGCGGGACGACATGCCGATCAGCAGGCAGAAAACAGTGGTCAGAACCGATACCAGCATCGCCTCCCACAGAGGCGGTTGTGCGGCGATGGACGCGATGGCGGCAAACGCAAAGATGTGAAAGAGCGAACCGCCCGGACGGAGCCTCCAGGCAGCCACCACCACGGAGCAGACACCGGCCACTACGGTGGTCGCGGCGGTCAGAAGCCACGAATAAGCGGCACCTTCCAGCCCCGAGCTCTGCGCAAAGCGGGCCATGAGAGTCGCAACGAGAATGATGAAAAGCATGAAGCCGCCGGCGCGCAACTGACTGCGGAAGCGAATGCTATGGGGCTCGTTGCGGCCATAAATTCCGGTGAAAGCTCCGAACGAGGCAAACACTGCCAGGTCCAGGCGCCCGATCAGCGTCAGCGTGATCAGTGGTACGAACACACCTACAGCGCAGCGGAGGGCGGGATGGTGGTCCTTGTTTCCAGGACCCATCGTGAACATTTCCGCTACAGCCTTCAAGGGGGCGGCTCGCCTTTCGTCGCAGGATCAAACGTACGACGACGGCGCTGGCGTCCGCTTCAAGGTTACGCTCCGCACCCCTCACCACGTGGAGTTTTTGTACAGATAGTGCCCCTCATCACGCGTCTTCAGGGCATTATCTGTACAAAGACTCCGGGGTCAGAAGCGGGAAGCTGCGAGGCTGGTGACTTGGGTCGTGGAGAGCGGGTTGCCTGCAATATCAGTCACTCCGGCTGCCGGGGTGAAGCCCGGAAGTGGCGTCGGCGCAGCAGCCACAGTGAGTGCTCCGGGGCCGCCCGCTCCCAAGGTGATGGTGAGTGTCTTGTCGCCGGGGTTCCACGTCAGGACAGAGCCGCTGGTGTTGTTCCCGGCGAAGGTGAGGGCCGTGCCGGTGTAATTCCCACCGAGTGCCACACCGCCGACCCTCAGTGACGGGCAACCCGCCTGGGACACGGTCAGCACGTCGCCTGCGCTGATGTTCACCAGGACCTGGCTGCTGCCGTTTCCGCTCTGGGTCTGCGTCGTGGTGTTGCTGGTCCAGGCGCTGCAGATGGTGTTGGCCATCAGTGCCTCGGAGAAGGTGAGCTTCACGGAGTCGCCCTGCTCTACGACGCCCAGGGTTTTTCCTGCGGCGTTGTTCAGCTGAACCGCAGTGACTGTTGGCGCAGCAACGTCCTTGGTTGATGTTGCTGTCCCGGCGGGTCCGGTGTTTCCGGCCGCATCGCTTGCGCGGGCCGAATATGAGATGGTTCCGTCAGTGAAAGCAGCGAGGTCGAGCGGCGCGGCGTTCCACACGCCGCTGGCAAGGGTGGTGAGAGTCTGCGTCACCGGCGCTGCACCCGCGCCGGACACCGTGAGGGTCACCGAGGAGTTGGCCTCTGCCGTTCCACTGATGGGAACGCTGCCGACGGTGGTCTGGTTGATGTAAGTCGGCGCAGTTACCACCGGAGCCAAGGGCGCGGTGGTGTCCGTGACGGGTGTGGTGGCAGTGCTGCGCTGGCTCTCCGTTCCTTGCCACAAGGAAAGGGTGGGCGTCACGGTGTAGTACCAGGTTCCCGCGGGCACTGCGGCCTCAACGCAAACCAGTCCGGCAACCGTTCCCGCGCATCCACCTGTCGCCGCAGCCTTCGTCCCGCCGGTCGCGGAACTGTAGCGGGCAATACTGTAGCCGGTCACGGACCGTCCTGCCGCCGTCGTGCTTGCCGTCCACGAAACGGTCACGTTGGCGCCGGAAATGGCGGTAGAAGGCCGGGCACCTTGGGCTACCGAGTCGGCCTTGACTGCGCCAGGCCCGCTGCTGATGGAGCCCCAGAAAGCGCTGGCCGCAGGCCCTCCCCACGAAACGAGGAGGAGGCCGGCCACGATGATCGCGAGCCTGCTCCGCCAGCCGAACACAGCAGGCGCGCTCAACTCGGCGGGCAGGGTCCGGTTTTGACGTTGCCGGTTCACTTCCGTACCTCCAGCGTGACGGGAACGGTGAATTGGGCGCCTTGGCAGCCGGAGGCCGACGCCGCGCCCATGCCGGCCGCGCCTGGGAGCGTCAGCAGGATGGATGAGTTCGCCGGAATCAGCACCGGTGAAGCCAGCGGCGCTGCCGGAGGCGTGAACGTGACTCCCGTGGTGGTGCAGCCGGGGTGGCCGGCATCGGCGGTCACGGGCCCGTTGGCTGCGAAACCGTAGACGGTTACGGCGTGCGGGTTGGGGTTCGAAGCGCGAAGGAGGACATCGGCGGTTCCGCCGGGGACCAGGCTGGTCTGCAGCGTGTCACCCGGGACCAGCGCGTCCACCGTGACGGCCTGCATGGTGCCATTGCTTGCTGATCCGTTGCCAGTGCCCGCAGCGGCCCAGTAGGCGTAGGCGGTTCCTGCGCCGCCCAGAATGCAGAGTGCCACAGTGGCCGCAGCAGTTCGCGCAAGCCGGCCAGTGGGAAAAGTGCGGGCTGTCGTTTTCATGTCAGTTCGCCTGTCCCGTGCCGCTGAAGGTGAGCCGGACGGTGGCACCTTTGCAGCCGTCCTGGAGCTGTGAGGTATCCAGCATGGTGATGTGGGGCCATTTCGACTCGGGCACCCCCAGCGATGAGAAGGAGCGACTCCCCGGTGCCACGGTCAGCGGATACGTTCCGGAGTACTGGGCGAGTGTGTAATCGGCCGTGGTGCACGGCAGGTTTGCGGCCACCGCAGCGGGAGTCCTCACTACCTGGCTGATGGCAACAGTCAGATTGTTCACCGCGATCCCCTTGTTGTTGGGGTTGGAGATCAGCAGGTCCACGGATCGCGACACTCCCGGGGCCAGCAGCCCGCTGACAGTACCGCTGACGTCGAAGGTCCGCTTCACCTCCAGGACATGCAACTGCGCCCGCGCCGAGGCCTGAAGAGTTCCGGCCGTTCCCTTTACGGTGAAGTCCGACTTTCCAACCGGGGTACCGGGGGCTGTGGTGACGGTCAACGCCACCTGAGCGGCGCCTCCGGACGTCAACACCACCGACGACGGCGACCATGCGGCTGCCGCTCCTGACGGCAGACCCGTGACGGCGAACGTCACCGGTCCCGTGAAACCTCCCGTTGATGCCGCGGACAAGGTGTACGTGGCGGATTGCCCCTGATCGACTGTTCGACTGGAGGGTGACAAGGTCACGGTGATTCCTTTGATGGCCTTGGCTTGACCACCCTGTGCCCCACTTGCGGCAAGTGCCCCCAGAGGCACCAAAGCCACTAACAGCGCCAGGAGCAGCGTGCGTAGTCGCATTGTGACTCGGTGCAATGGCGCAGTGCGCTTTGGCCGGGGGTCCATGGAAGCTCTTTTCGGACGTGTTCAGTGCAGGGCAGAAGGGTCAGCCGGGGATCACCACTCGCAGGATGATCCCCGGCAGGCCGGTGCTACAGGCTGGAAACGTTGACCGTCACGATTGCCGACTTGCAGGCGTCCTGGTTCTCGGTGGTGCTGTCATTGAACTTCAGGACACCGCTGCCCACTGATGCGCCGGCGGCTCCGGCCGCCACAGGGCTGTTGCTGGTCACGGCGGTGACCTCGAACCAGGCGGGAAGGCAACCAGCCACGTTGGTGGTCACGTTTGCGGAGAGGGCGCCAACAACCGTGCTGGAGGAGGTGGAGTTATCGGCCGAGTAGGCCACATTGACCTGGTTGCCTGGTGCGAGGCCAGCGGCGAACGTGGCGTGGAGCGTCACCGTTCCGCCACCGGCGGCGTTGGCGGCCGAGCCGTTGCCCGAACCCGTGGTGGTCCAGTAGGCGTATGCGGCCCCGCCGCCCACAGCTACCAATGCCACGCCAGCGACGGCGGCGGTGATCCGGCTCTTCTTGGAAAGCTTGCGCATGATAAGACTCCTTGGTTTTTCTCTGTCCCGGGGAGTCGCATCGCAACCCCCAGAATCCGAACGTTGTTGTCGGCTGAAGCGATGACCCCATGTTTCTGTGTGCCAGGCTTCCGTGACTACCCTTGGGTGTACGCCTCTTTTAGGCCCGAACAAGGGGTCAGAAATACGCTCATCGCGGATGCAAGTACTCAGGTTCTTGCCGCGGACTACTTGGTTGGGCGCCGGTAAATGCAGTCAGGGCGGGGCGGCGGGTACTCAGCGACGTGGACACTTCCTGGCGGGCCGGCAACGACTTCCGCGGCCGCCACATCACACCTCATCGAGCATCCTGCGCGAACATTGTGCCCGTCTTGAGCAAAAACTGCGCTGGCGTTCGAAGCTTTCGGTTTGATGACTTAACCCCCGACGGCGCTCAGTCACCTCTGAGAGGTGACTGACCGCCGTCGGGCATGAACGCTTCCGGGTGTAGAGCTGGATGCCGTCGATGCCCGGCTTAGCCGTGGGCGGCGAGGATGGTGGAGGCTTCCTGGCGGGTGGTGCCGGAGGATTCGATGTGGGCCAGGGCGGCCGGGATTTCCCAGCCCTTCTTCCGCATCGCGGTGGCCCAGAGGCGCCCGGCCC
>NZ_JAVTJB010000034.1:0-34722 GCF_031843805.1 Arthrobacter sp. WCS2018Hpa-7 | reverse complement strand
GTGAGAGAGCGTGGGTCTGGAGGGTGTGGGATGTGAGAGAGCGTGGGTCTGGAGGGCGGGGGATGTGAGAGAGGGCTAGAAGAGGCCCGTGGGTTGTCCTTCAGCATCCACATCCATGCGCATCGCGGCCGGTTCCTTGGGCAGTCCGGGCATGGTCATGACAGCGCCGGTCAACGCGACGATGAACCCGGCGCCGGTCTTGGGGATCAGCTCGCGGACGTGCACCGTGAATCCCTTGGGTGCTCCCAACCGGGAGGCGTCGTCGGTGAAGGAGTACTGTGTTTTGGCCATGCAAACGGGGAAGCCGGACCAGCCGTTATTTTCGATCTCCACCAGGCGCTTCAGGGCAGGAACCGAGAATTCGACGCCGTCGGCCCCGTAGATCTCCTGCACGATGGTGCGGATCTTGTCCTCCACAGGAATTTCCAGTGGGTAGAGGTGGTGGAAATCGGAGGGCGCGTCCAGCGCAGCTGCCACCTTCGCAGCGAGGTCGTCACCGCCGTCGCCTCCTCCGCCCCGGCCCCAGACATCGGCGACGGCGGCTTCCACGCCTTCCGCGGCGCACCAGGCGAGCAGCCACTCCAGTTCCTCGGGGGTGTCCGTGGCGAACTTGTTGATGGACACGATGGGGGAGATACCGAACTTAGCGACGTTGCGGACGTGCCTCCGGAGGTTCTCCACCCCGGCGGCCACGGCCTCGACGTTGGGTTGGCTGAGTTGGTCCTTGGGAACCCCGCCCTGCATCTTGAGGGCCCTGATGGTCGCGACCACCACGACGGCGGATGGCGCCACCGCGGCGATTCTCGCCTTGATGTCCATGTACTTTTCGGCGCCGAGGTCTGCCCCGAATCCGGCTTCGGTGACCACGATGTCGGCGAGTTGCATGGCCGTGCTGGTGGCGATCAACGAGTTGCAGCCGTGGGCGATGTTGGCGAAAGGGCCGCCATGGACCAAAGCAGGTGTCCCGGCGATGGTCTGGACGAGGTTGGGTTTGATGGCGTCCTTCAACAGCATGGTCAGGGCACCCTCAACGCCGAGGTCGGCAACGGTGACCGGCGCGCGATCGTAGGTGTAGCCAAAAGTGATCCGGCCCAGCCGCGAGCGGAGGTCGTCCAAGTCCGTCGCCAGGCAGAAGACCGCCATGATTTCGGACGCGACAGTGATGTCGAAGCCGTCCTGCCGGGGCACGCCCTGCACAGGGCCGCCGAGGCCGATGACCACTTCCCGCAGGGAGCGGTCGTTCATGTCCAGCACGCGTTTGAAGGTCATGCGGCGGGGATCGATACCGAGCTCATTGCCTTGGAAAATATGGTTGTCCACCAATGCCATGAGTGCGTTGTTGGCGGACGTGATCGCGTGGAAGTCGCCGGTGAAGTGCAGGTTGATGTCGTCCATGGGCAACACCTGCGAGTAACCACCGCCGGTGGCTCCGCCCTTCATGCCCAGGATGGGACCCAAGGAAGGCTCGCGCAGGGCGATCATCACTTTGTGTCCGGCGCGTGCCAGTGAGTCTGCGAGCCCCACGGTGGTGGTGGACTTCCCTTCACCGGCAGGGGTGGGGGACATGGCGGACACCAGCACCACCTTGCCAGGTGCCGTGCGCGCCGGGAGTACCAACTTGGCCGGATTGATCTTGGCCTTGTAGGGCCCATACAACTCAAGGGCGTCCACTGTGATGCCTGCGCGTTGGGCGATGTCCACAATGGGCAGGATGGTGGCGTTGCGGGCAATATCAAGATCAGACATGACCTTGTTTTCAGACATCGTTGTCCTTCGGCTGGGTGTCCCTGCAGCGGGGTTGGTGCTGCAGGCGTTGGTTCGCTGTGCGCGACAATCTATCAGTCCCGGCGGGGGTTTCAGCGAAGACTCAGCGCCGGGGAACCAGCAGGCCGCCCACTGCTTCACGGTAGCTTTCCAGGGTGATGGCTGCCGTCCGCTGCCATCCGAAGGATTCGGCGTGGGTGGCCGCCAACCGGCCCATGTCTTCCCGGGTCTGGACGTCGTCGTAAAGGTCTTCCAGGGCGTCTGCCCAGTCGGAGGGGTCGTGCCCGTCCACCAGCATGCCGGTGCGCCCGTCAGAAATGGCGCGGGACAGTCCGCCCACGTTGGTAGCCACCACGGGTGTACCGCACGCCTGTGCTTCCAAGGCCACCAAACCGAAGGATTCGCTGAACGACGGCATGACCACGACGTCTGCTGAACGGAACCAACTGGCCAGCTCCGGCGCCACTACAGGCGGCCGGTGAGTGACGACGTCGGCCAGTCCGGCATCTTCGATGATGTGCTGAAGGTTGAAATCCTTGGCCCCGCTGAGCGATCCCAGGATGGTCATCTCAAGGTCAATGTCCGGCCGGCGCTTGCGCAGGATTCCTGCGGCTTTGACGAACACCTGGGGGCCTTTGAGCCGTTGGATGCGGCCGGCGAAGAGGATATGGAAACTGTCCGGCCTGACATCCCGCAGCGAACGTGACTTCCGCCGGAAGGACGGTGTGAACACTTTGAGGTCCACGCCCGGCGGGGCGACGTCTATCCGGTCAAGATCGGCTCCGTAGTGGGAAACCAGCTCTTCGGCTTCGGCAGGAGTGTTGGCTACCAGACGGGCTGCGCCATCCACGATCCGCTGCTCACCCTCCTCGCGGCGACGGGGCTCGGGGCGTTCACCGGATTCGAGGACCAGGTTTTTGACCTTGGCCATGGTGTGCATGGTGTGGACCAGCGGAACACCCCAAAGTTGGGACAATTCAAGCCCTGCCACCCCGGATACCCAGTAGTGGGAATGGATGGCGTCGTAACGGCCGTGAAGTTGGCTTCCCCGGATCCTGTCGATTTCTTCCACCATCTGGTGCAGAAGGGCCGGCAATTCTTCTTTGGGCAGTTTCCGGCGTGGCCCGGCCATGACGTTGTGGACGCAGACGCCGGGCCCTGGATGTTCGACGGCGGCTTGGCCCGCTTTGGTGGAACGGGTAAAGATTTCCACCTCCACACCGGACTCCGCGAGTGCCATGGCCAACGCCCGGACGTAGACGTTCATCCCACCGGCATCGCCGGCACCCGGCTGCTCCATGGGGGAGGTGTGCAGGGACAGGAACGCCACACGACGGATCAACGGCACCGCATTCCTCCTGACACTCACAGCAAACAGCAAACACGCCTTTGCCCTGCAGAAAACACTACTCCTGCTGATCAAAGCCATCCCAAGGCAACCCGGTTATGTGGACAAGGCTGCTAGCGTGGCCGCTGTGAGCCAAGAACAGACTTTCGACATCCGCACAGCCACCCCTGGGGACTGGCCCGGTATCTGGGCCATCCTGGAGCCGGTGATCCGCGACGGCGAGACCTTCACCTGGGATCGCGACACCTCCGAGGAAGCGGCCAGGAACAAGTGGACCAAGGACGCTCCCGGCCAGACATTTGTGGCGGTGGGCAAGGACACGGGCGAGATCCTGGGAACAGGGGAGTTCCATGCCAACCAAGCCGGCGGCGGCAGCCACATTGCCAACGCCGGGTACATGGTGGGGGCGAACAACTCAGGCCAGGGCATCGCCCGCGCCCTCTGCGCCTATTCGCTGAGTGAGGCCAAGGCTGCAGGCTTCTACGCCATGCAGTACAACGCCGTGGTGGAGAGCAACGTCCGGGCAGTGTGGCTCTGGCAGTCCATGGGGTTCCGGATCCTCGCTACGGTCCCTGATGCCTTTGACCATCCGGAGATCGGATACGTCGGCCTGCACGTCATGTATCGGAAGCTGTAGGGCCCCATAACTGCGCCAGTTCGGGAAAGGCTGCCTCGTATCCGTTGAGGAGTTGTTCGCCCAACTCCGCCGATCCGATCAAGGGATGCGCCGCGAAAGCACCAACGGCAGCGCTGCGCTCTCCATGCACCACGGCGCGGATGGTCAACCGCTCCACCTCCTTGACATGCTGCATCAGGGTGAGGAACTGCCCGCCCGGCCGTTCCTGCGCAAGCGGCAACGCGCCGTCGGGCGTTACGTCGCAGGGAACCTCGACGACGGCGTCCGCCGGCAGCCCGGGTACGGCCACGCCCGCTGTGGCCAGGCTGCCTGCTCGCGACACCGGTGAGTTGGGCACGTTCAGAATCAGCTGGGCAGAACCCCCGCCTGACAGTGCACGCATCACGGACAACGCCACCCGCTCATAGCCACCGCCTGCGAGATCCGACTCGTCCCGTTGCTCCCCGTGCGTGCGGGCTTCGGCCAGGTAGCCTTCTTCACGGGACCGGCGTGCGCTGTCCCACAGCTCAAAGGCGTGCGGGGCCCGGGCCAGGGCCGGATACAGGGCACTCTGCTGGTGATGGATGGATGCCCCACGCGTTTCCTGCTGCCGGCGGATGGCGTCGGTGGCCTGCGTCGTTTGGTAGTAGTAATAAAGGTATTCGTTGGGCAGGCAGCCAAGCTGCAGCAGGGTGTGCTGCCCAAACAGCCTGCCCTCTTCCATGGCCTCAAGGGCGGCGTGGTCGGAAAGCAGGCCCGGCAACAGATCCTGCCCGCCGGGTGCCAGCCGATAAAGCCAGCCGAGGTGGTTCAGGCCGAAGTAGCCCACGCCGTCGAGCGTTCCTTCTGCCAGCGGCGCGCCAACGGCCCGCGCCGCCCGCTGGACCAGGCCACCGGCGGAATCGCAGATACCGATCACTTTGCGCCCCAGCACTGGCTCCAGCGCTTCGGTGACCATGCCGGCGGGGTTGGTGAAATTGATGAGCCACGCCTCGGGGCAATGGCGACGCATCGCTTCGGCGAGCTCCAGCATGCGGGGGATGGAACGGAGGGCGTAGGAGATGCCGCCGGCGCCTGTGGTTTCCTGCCCGAGCAAGCCCAGGTCCAAGGCCACGCGTTCGTCGGCGATCCTTCCGGCAGTGCCACCCGGGCGGATGGCGGCAAAGACCATGTCCGCCCCAGTGAGGGCCTCCGGCAGATCCGTGGAGACCACGACGACGGGCGCGGAACCGGCCGCTGGGGGCATGTCTCCAATAACGGCCTCGATGGCTGCGAGCCGTGCGGCGTCGACGTCGTACAGCACCAGCTCGTCAACCAGCCCGGCGAACGGACCCGCGCATAAAGCACGGTAAACAAGGGGTACCCGGAAGCCGCCGCCGCCGGCAATCATGAGCCGCATGACCCGAGTCTATGCAGGCCTCCACATCTATGCAGCCCAGTACGGTGCAGCGTAGTCTGCGGTGCATGGACGCTATGCCCCAGCGACGTTTTGATCCCCTTGCTTCCCTCCGGCCCACTGCGGACCAGCAGTGCGACCTCCTCCTGACAGGGACGGTCTTTCAGGACATCATCTTCACGGGTCTTCCGCACTCCCCTGAACCCGGCACGGAGATCTGGAGCGAGGGCATGGGAAGCTGCCCGGGCGGGGTAGCCAACCAAGCCATCGCCGCTGCGCGCCTGGGCCTGCGCACCAACCTTGCCGCGACCTTCGGGGACGACGGGTACGGGGACTACAACTGGCAGATCCTTGAAAGCCAGGAACACGTGGACCTCTCGCTGTCG
Organism: Arthrobacter sp. WCS2018Hpa-7; assembly: GCF_031843805.1. Taxonomy (NCBI): domain Bacteria; kingdom Bacillati; phylum Actinomycetota; class Actinomycetes; order Micrococcales; family Micrococcaceae; genus Arthrobacter; species Arthrobacter sp. WCS2018Hpa-7. Next base: position 29,212 of record NZ_JAVTJB010000034.1, on the reverse strand, counting down.
AGAAAAGTGCCGGGCTGGCACTCACCCGTCACAGTTTCCCTCTGCGTCAACCAGGACCGGTCCATGGTCACCCACGGGCACCCCGCCCCGATCAGTTCTTCCGAGCTGATAGGGCAACCGCCCAAGGCGCTCGCCGCCGTCGCCGATCTGGGTGAGGAAATGGAACCGTGGATGCTGGCGGCCAAGGAAGCGGGCACCAAGCTTTTTGGCGTGGTGGGCTGGGATCCCACGGGGGAGTGGTCCGAACGGCGCCTGGATCTTTTGGAGAACTTCCATGCCTTCCTGCCCAATGCGCCCGAAGCCATGGCCTTTACCGGCAAGGCGGACCCTTGGGCGGCCCTGTACTCCTTGGCAGACCGGGTGCCCGTGGCCGTGGTGACGCTCGGCCCGCAGGGTGCCGTGGCGGTGGACTCCGAGACCGGCGAGGAAGAATGGGTGCCTTCCCTGCCGGTGTCCGCCTACGATCCCACCGGTGCGGGCGACTGTTTTGGGGCTGCCTTCATTGTGGGGTGCCTGGCGGGGTGGAGGCTGGGGGACCGGCTCCGGTTCGCGAACCTCTGTGCCTCCCTGGCCGTCCAGGAAGTGGGCGGTTCGCTGGCAGCCCCCGGTTGGGGCGACATCGCCGACTGGTGGCAGCGGGCCAACGCGCGGAAGGAACGCCAGTCCAGCCAGTGGCTTCGGCGCTTCGCGTTCTTGGAACCCATAGTCAAGGACATCCCGGCGGAAGCGCAGCGACGCGCGCGGGCGACGATCGCCCATTTGTCGGACGCGCAGTAGCGACTCGCCATCCCGACGCGCAGCGGGCATCGGACGGCAGGCAGTTAACCCGAATTCACCGGCACCACTAGAATCTCTAGGGTGACTTACGAAGCAGCTGCAGATATCGGTATCGGGTCGAAAGCCTCCATAACAAAGTCGGCGGTGCTGGAACGCTCCGCCGTGATTGACCTCGAAGCCGTGCGGCACAACGTGCGTCAGTTCGTCGCCATCGCGTCCCCTGCTACGGTCATGGCCGTCGTGAAGGCGGACGCTTACGGTCACGGAGCCGTCCAGGTGGCACGTGCAGCGCTCGACGCCGGGGCGGCCTGGCTCGGTGTAGCGCACATTTCCGAGGCGCTCGCCTTGCGCGCCGCCGGTGTGGATGCCCCGTTGCTCGCCTGGCTGCACACCCGTGAGAGCAACTTCCAAGCGGCAGTCGCCGCCGGCATCGACGTCGGAATTTCCGGCTGGGAGTTGGACTCCGTGGTCGCGGCAGCCCGCGAACAGGAACGGCCCGCACGAGTCCACCTCAAGGTGGACACCGGCCTGGGACGTAACGGCTGCCCCATTGCCGATTGGGACCAATTGGTTGGCCAGGCCATGGAGTACCAGGATCAAGGCCTGTTGCGCGTGGTGGGTATCTTCTCGCACCTCGCTGTCGCGGACGAGCCGCACCGCCCGGAAACGGATGAGCAGTTGGCCGTCTTCCGGGAGGCAATCGCCATGGCCGAGGACGCCGGAGTGGACATGGAAGTCCGGCATATCGCCAACACCCCCGCCACGCTGTCCCGCCCGGACTCACACTTCGATCTCGTGCGCGTGGGCCTCGGCATCTACGGACTCTCGCCCTTCGAAGGTGCTACATCCGCTGAGCTTGGCCTTCACCCGGCCATGACAGTCCGCACGCTCCTGTCCAACTGCAAGAAGGTCCCTGCCGGCCAGGGCGTCTCCTACGGCCTCAACTACCGGACGAGCGGGGAAAGCACGCTGGGCCTGGTGCCGTTGGGCTACGCCGACGGTGTGCCGCGCATTGCCACCGGCGGCCCGGTCCGTGTCAACGGCACCAACTACCCGGTGGTGGGCAGGATCGCGATGGACCAGATGGTCATCGACCTCGGCACGCTGACGACCGACGAGGCAGCTGCATTCAAGGGCGCAGAAGCCGTCATGCTCGGCGACGGTGCCGACGGCGGTCCCACGGCTGACGATTGGGCCGCGGCTGCGGGGACCAACAACTATGAAATCGTTACCCGGATCAGCCCGCGGGTGCCACGCACTTACATCAACGAGGTGCCTGCGCAGGCAGAGGCCCACAAGGCTGCCGGCCACGCGACAGAGACGGCAGCGCTGTGAGCGAACCCCAATGGGAGCGCACCCTGACGGTCACGACGGCGGAGCAGACGCACGCGCTCGCAGCAACTTTGGGAGGGGTGCTTGAGGCCGGGGATCTTCTGGTGCTGACGGGCGAACTGGGTGCTGGAAAGACGACGTTCACCCAAGGGCTGGGCGAAGGCCTTGGCGTCCGCGCCGGCATCATTTCCCCCACGTTTGTGTTGGTCAGGATCCACCCCAATCTGGCCGATGGCCCCAGGCCCGGCGGCCCCGACCTGGTTCATGTGGATGCCTACCGGCTGGAGTCGGCTGCGGAGATCGACGACATCGACCTGGAGAACACCATGGACACCGCGGTCACCGTGGTGGAGTGGGGCCGGTACCGGGTGGAGCACCTCTCGGACAGCCGCCTGGAAGTTGACCTGCACAGGTCCGTAGGTGGGGAGAGCCCGGCAACCGGTGACGTCATGGACTTCGATACCGATGACGACGACGAACCCCGCACCCTTGTTTTCCGTGGATACGGTCCCCGCTGGACCGAAGCTCCGCGACTTCTCGAAACCACGTCACCAGAGGAAGGCAACTGATGCTGATCCTGGCCATAGACACTTCCGCGGTGGCCAGTGCCGCACTGATTTCCGATGACGCCATGGAAAGCGTGGTGGATTCCTTCGCTACTGAGGACACCCGCAGCCATGCCGAAGTCCTGGCTCCTGGAATCGAAAAGCTCCTGGCCGGCGCGGGCGTTACGGGCGCCGATATCGATGCAATCGTCACCGGAGTGGGACCGGGCCCGTTCACGGGCCTGCGCTCCGGCATTGCGACCGCCCGAACTTTGGCTTTCGTCTGGAACAAGCCCCTGTATGGCCTGATGAGCTTGGACGCGATCGCCCTTGAGGTGGCCGAGTCCACATCCGCTGCTCCTGAGTTCCTGGTGGCCACCGACGCCAGGCGCAAGGAGGTTTACTGGGCGCGTTACACCCTGGCGGACGGCCAACTGCCGGAGCTTGTCGACGGTCCGCATGTGGGCTTCGCTGCCGGGCTTCCTGACTTGCCGGTGTTCGGCGCCGGCGCAGGTTTGTACGTCGGGGTCCTGAATGCCAACGAGGACTTTGCCCAGACCCAGCCTGACGCAGCATCGCTGGGCCAGTTTGCCTTGGCCAAGCTCACCGCCGGGCAAGCCCTGCTGGACTCCACTCCGCTGTATCTGCGGGAATCCGATGCCCAGGTTCCCGGGCCACGGAAGCGTGCGCTGTGAAGGGACGCGAACTGTGAAATTGTCACCCAAGCTTGAGCTCGCAGGGGTTTCCCTGCGCGACATGACCGAAGCCGACATTCCGGCAGTGGAGACCCTGGAACGCCGATTGTTCCCCGTGGACGCCTGGCCGTTGCAAATGTTCTTCGATGAATTGGCGCAGCCCGAAACCCGTCGTTACCTGGTGGCTGAGGTCGCCGGGGAGATCGTGGCTTATGCAGGGTTGATGTGCATCGAGCCGATCGCAGACGTCCAGACGATCGCCGTCGTGCCTGAGTTTGAAGGCAAGGGCATCGGCTCCGCTGTCTTGACCGAACTCATCGACGAAGCACGGCGGCGCCGGGCGGCGGACGTCCTGCTGGAGGTCCGGGCAGACAACCCCCGTGCCCAGCAACTGTACGTGCGGTTCGGCTTCGAGCAGATCCACGTCCGACCCCGCTACTACCGGGACGGCACGGATGCGCTGATCATGCGGCTTGAACTGAATAAACCCCACGAAGGAGACACAGCGTGAGCGGCGCTCATCCGGAACAGCCCAAGCAACCATTGGTGCTCGGCATCGAGTCCTCGTGCGACGAGACCGGCGTAGGGATCGTGCGGGGCACCACGCTGCTCACCAACACGGTGTCCTCGTCCATGGAAGAGCACGTACGTTTTGGGGGCGTTATCCCGGAGATCGCTTCGCGTGCGCACCTGGACGCGTTTGTCCCCACCTTGCAGGAGTCCCTGCATGAGGCTGGTGTCACGTTGGAGGACATTGATGCTATTGCCGTCACGTCGGGACCCGGCCTCGCCGGCGCGCTGATGGTGGGGGTCTGTGCCGCGAAAGCGTTGGCTGTCGCCACTGGCAAGCCGCTGTACGCCATTAACCACTTGGTGGCGCACGTTGGCGTGGGGCTTCTGGACAGGCGGCCCGCCTCCAACGGAAAGCCTGCGGATGGCAAGCACGACGCCGGGGCTGCCGCCGGCCTGGGTGCCGGAAAGTTACCCGGGAACCTCGGTGCGCTGCTGGTATCGGGTGGGCACACGGAAATCCTGCGGATCCGGAGCATCACCGATGACGTTGAGCTGCTGGGCTCAACCATCGACGACGCCGCGGGTGAAGCCTATGACAAAGTAGCCCGCATCCTTGGCCTCGGCTACCCGGGTGGACCTGCCATCGACAAACTGGCACGCCAAGGCAATCCCAAATCCATCCGTTTCCCGCGCGGCCTCTCGCAGCCCAAATACATGGGTACGGCGGAGGAGAAGGGCCCGCACCGCTATGACTGGTCTTTCAGCGGCCTGAAGACAGCTGTGGCCCGGTGCGTTGAACAGTTCGAGGCCCGTGGCGAGGAAGTCCCCGTCGCAGACATCGCCGCGGCGTTCCAGGAAGCCGTGGTGGACGTGATCAGTTCCAAGGCGGTCCTGGCCTGCAAGGAGCACGGGATCACTGACGTGCTGCTGGGTGGGGGTGTTGCAGCGAACTCGCGCCTGCGGGAACTGACCGGGCAACGCTGTGCGTCGGCCGGGATCACACTTCACGTTCCGCCGCTGGACCTCTGCACGGACAACGGTGCCATGGTGGCGGCCCTTGGCGCCCAACTGATCATGGCCGGCATTGGCCCGAGCGGAATTGGGTTCGCTCCGGATTCCTCCATGCCGGTGACTACGGTCTCAGTGCCTGCCCAGGTTCGCGCCCAGGCAGGCGCAGTCCCCAACTCCTAGGCGTCCGGCCCTTTGCGCATTTGCTGCACGAGGTCCATGACCACGGCCTGCAGGTCCCCGTTGTGCTCGGCGGCAACACGCCGTTGGCGCTGGTAGCTGGCTCCACGTTCGATGATTTTCAGGACGTCTGCCAGTTCCTCGGAGCAACCCAGCTTTTCCGCCACAGGTTCAAGCCGCGCAACGGTTTCCGCGAGGTGTTCGGTGACCAGCTGTTCGTTGCCCTCGGCGTCGAGGATGATGATGGCTTCCATGCCGTACCGCGCGGCACGCCATTTATTCTCCTGCACATGCCATGGCGGCATGGTGGGGATGCTGCCGCCGGCGTCCAGGATGGAGGAGAACTCGTCCACCAGGCACTGGGTCAGCGCAGCAATGGCGCCAACTTCTTCAAGCGTGGCCAGGCCATCGCAGATGCGCATTTCGATGGTGCCCAGGTTTGAGACGGGGCGGATGTCCCAGCGGATCTCGGATGTCGAGTCGATGACTCCGGTGGTGAACATGTCCTGGACGTAGGACTCGTACGCCTCCCAGGTTTCGAACTGGAAGGGCAATCCGGCGGTAGGGAGTTGCTGGAACATGAGGGCACGCTGGGAGGCGTACCCGGTTTCTTCCCCGGCCCAGTAAGGGCTGGAGGCGGACAGTGCCTGGAAGTGCGGGAAGTAGTTGACCAGGCCGTCGAGGACGGGGAGCACTTTGTCCCGGCGGTCGATGCCCACGTGGACGTGGACGCCGTAGATGACCATTTGGCGTCCCCACCACTGGGTCCGCTCAATCAGCTTGGCGTAGCGCTCTTTGTCCGTGACTGGCTGGAGCAGGGGAGGGCTGAAGGGGTGGCTGCCTGCGCAGAACACTTCAACACCCATGGGATCGGTGACTTCGCGGACCGCGGCGAGGGAACGGCCAAGGTCCTCTTTGGCGTCCTTGACGGTCTCGCAGATGCCGGTGACGAGTTCAACGGTGTTGAGGAGCAGTTCGCGTTTGATATGGGGGTGTTCGTCGTCTTCATTGAGGTCCGGGTGGTTGGCAGCGACGCCTTTCAGGACATCGTTCGCTACTGATACCAGTTCCCCGGTACGTGCATTGACGAGCGCCAACTCCCATTCCACACCCAGTGTCGATTGCCTGGATGGCGCAAAATCAATCTGCACGTAGTCCCCTCATTGTGTCGTGTCAGCCGGGCACGGTTCCCCGCTGCGGGGCCGCCAGCGGTCGGATCAAGTCTAATGCAGCGGGAACGCCGGTGATATCGGCAGAAACATGAGGCGAAGCCTGCCCTCATTTGCTAATGAGAACTGTTCGCATTAGACTCTAGCCATGCACCTCACAGTAGTCAGTTCCCTGGACAGCCAATGCCGCGAGGCAGCCACCGCAAGGCTCGGCCAAACCCACGAGAACTCCGTGGTGGTCCTCCACGATCTCCTGGACGGTTCCCTGGTCCTCCGACGTGTCTACCGCGGCGGTCAGCTGTTCGAACGCGAAACCACGGTCCTGGAGCATGGTTGCCTCAGCTGCACCGTCCGCCTTGACATAGTCCCCACGGCGGAACGCCTCGCAGCCTGCGGCTTCGACCACGTGGTCCTGGGCCTCCCACCGGGAGTCGCGGCAGGAATGGCCGTCGCAGAACTTCGCCGTGGACTCAGCCAGCCGGCCGTCATGGACAATGCAGTGCTGGCCATGGACCCGGCGGATTTGGACGACCACATTTGGGACCGGCACACCCTGTTCGAATCCGGGTTCACCTCCATGCCCCAGGATGAGCGCACCAGTGGCGAATTCCTGATCGGTGAGTTCGGCCAAGTGGACACCGTGATGGTTTCCCCGGGTCTGGGAGCGGTATTGACCGGGGATCCGCGTGAAGGATCGGAGGCTTGGCTGGTTGGCCTGGAATTGCTGGGCCAGTTGGCGCCCCATGCCAACGCCGTCGGGTCGGCCGGGGAATTCCGGCCAGGTTGCTTCGACGATGCTGAAGCAGCGGCACGTAACCGGCCCGGCGTCGTGCGTGTGCCCCTGAGTGAAACGCCAGGTCCCTTCCGGACCGTGCTCCACAAGGCGGGCCGTCCCCTTCATCCCGGACGCTTCCGGGATGCGCTGCCACAGCTGGCCATCGGTACGCACTGGCTGCGCGGCCGGCTGTGGATCGCCTCCGCGCCAACACGGCGGATCGCCGTCCAGGGCATAGGACCCAGGGTCTGGCTCGAAAGTACCGGGAACTGGCTGGCCGACTCAGCAGGATCCGCCCCTGGCGAGGGGGCCACTGGAAAGGCCGGCTCCGACGTCGAGGCGTTCCTGGACTGGCATCCACACCACGGCGACCGGGGCACCGTCCTTGCCATCACCGGACGTTCCGAGGACATCGACCCCACGGAAATCCGCGAGCTCCTGGACGGCTGCCAACTGACGGAGGCCGAAATGACACTGGACTCCGGCGTCTGGGACGACCCCCTGGAACTCAGCGACGCCCTCTAATCCGAAACACCAGCACCCACATCAAAGGAGAAAACACCATGAAGGTCAGGAATTCGCTGCGTGCCCTCAAGAAGATCCCCGGTGCGCAGATCGTGCGCAGGCGGGGGCGCACCTTCGTCATCAACAAGAACAACCCGCGGATGAAGGCTCGCCAGGGCTAACCCACGGACGTCTCAGAAGTGCGGTGAATACACGGCTCTACCAAGAGGGCGTTTAATGGGGGAATGCCAATCCTGAACAAAGACATGTCCCTGTGCATTTCGCTTGCGGCCCGGCCCAGCAATATCGGGACCAGGTTCCACAATTATCTTTACGATCTGCTCGGCCTGAACTTTGTTTACAAGGCATTCGCCCCCGCTGACATCACCCTCGCGGTAGCGGGCATCCGCGGCCTCCCCATCCGGGGTGCCGCGGTGTCCATGCCTTACAAAGAAGCGGTCATCCCGCTGGTTGATGTGATGGACCCGTCGGCACAGGCCATTGATTCGGTGAACACCATCGTCAACAACGACGGCGTCCTGACCGCCTACAACACGGACTACATCGCCATTGCCCGGCTCCTGAAGGACCATCAGGTTCCCAGCAGCCACACTGTACTCCTCAGGGGTGCCGGCGGGATGGCCAAGGCCGTAGCCGCAGCACTCCGGGACGCAGGGTTCGCCGCCGTCACTATCGTGGCCCGCAATGAGACCACAGGACGGGCGCTTGCGGATCTCTACGGATTCGGCTGGCAGGACGATGTCAACGGCTCAACAGCGGACCTGATCATCAACGTCACCCCGCTGGGGATGGCTGGTGCGGACGAAATGGCCCAATCCTTCGATGACGAGACAATCTCTGCTGCGCAGGTGGTGTTCGACGTCGTTGCGCTGCCTTCGGAGACGCCGCTCATCACCGCTGCCAGGAACTCCGGCAAGAAGGTCATCACTGGGGCCGAGGTCATCGCCATCCAGGCCGAAGAACAATTCGTGCTGTATACGGGCGTGCGCCCCAGTGCCGGGCAGGTCCGCGAAGCCTCGGAGTTCTCCCGCCGCTGAGGTGCTAGGCCGTGACCGGCTCCACCACAACAGCCACTCTTTCCTCGCCGATCCTGGTGAGGACCAGGGTGGCTGTTTTTGCATCCTTCCCCTTTGAGGGTTTGGCGGGAAGCAATTGCTTGCGCAGCTCTTCGGGAGTCACTGCCGTGCCGCGCTTCTTGATGTCCAGCACGGTGATCCCCTTGCTTTTCACCCAGGCTTTGAGGGCCTTGACGTTGTAGGGCATCACCTCAAGGACCTTGTAGGCACGGGCAAAAGGAGTGTCGTGCAGTTCCGGCGCGCAGATGTACGCGATGTGCTCGTCCACCAGATGCCCGCCCAGCCTTTCGGCGATGTCGGCCACCAGGCCTGCGCGGATGACCGCGCCGTCCGGTTCGTACAAGAAACCTTCAACAGGCCCGACGGCGGCTGCCGGACCGGCGTCGAAGTCCTCGCCGCTGGTGATTTCAGCGGCGCCCTGGCTGCCAATGACCAGGGCCGCCCGGCGCACGCCGGGGCGGGCCACGGCGTTGAACCACAGGGTCACTTCGGTGACGTCCCCGCCCACCGAGACCCATTGGGCCTCACAGCCGGAGGGAACGGAGTCATGGGGGATGCCGGGCCCCATTTTGACGCCGACGGCGCGCCCGGTAGCTGCCAGCTTCTCCACGAAGGACAAAGGAGGAGAGAAAGCCTCAGGGTCCCAAATCCGCTTGGTCCCCGACGTGGACGTCGTCCGGCGTGCAGGATCCAGCCACACGCCGTCGATCCCGTCCAGATCCACGGATGTGGCATCGGAGTGCACCACGGTGGCGTGCGGGAACGGGATGAGGTTGATGGTGGCGCAGGCAGCCGTGGTTTCATCCATCTCAACGGCGGTCACTGAGATGTCCATGGACGCCATCGCCATGGAATCGGCGCCGAGGCCACATCCGAGGTCGGCCACATGGGAAATGCCTGCCTTGGCGAAGCGTTCTGCGTGCCGGGCTGCAACGTTCAACCGTGTGGCCTGCTCCAAGCCTGCCTGGGTGAACAGCATCTGCCGGGCGAACTCGCCGAACTTCGCCTCGGCGCGGGTGCGCAGCCGTGATTGCGTCAGGACTGCTGCCACCAATTCGGCGGAGTGGCCGGCTTTGCGGAGATCAGCGTTGGTGCTGAAAGCGTCGGCCTCGCGGTAGGGCCCCAAGGAGGCCAGGAGTTCCCATCCTTCAGTGGTCAGCAAGGGTGCGATCTGTTCCTGCGGTGCGTGAGGCATGGAATCAAGCCTAACGGCGCGGCACTTGACAACGTGACGGGCGAATCAGCCCGATAGGGTTGTTTTCATGGAAGACACCGCAGCCCCGCAACCCTCCACCATGCTGAAGTTCGCGCGACCCGCCCTCATAGCGGGGGCCGTGATCGCTGTGGTCTGCGTCGGCTTGCTGATCATCATCTTCGCGTTGGATTCCTTCAACGCGGCCACCTATTCCGTCGCAGGCAAGAGCGTCAACGATGCCACCGACGAAGCGCGGGACATCCGCGAGCTCTACAGCGGCGCCCGCACCGGTGGGATTATCACCCTGGTGATTTCCGGCGTCGTTGCTGTTGCGGCCGCCGTACTCCTGTACCGGAACCGCGGCAATGCCCCGCTGGACGAGGAAGACGACGGCCAGGACTACGACCTCGATGACCTTACGGGCCGGTGACCGGCGTTCACCCATGACGAAATGCTGGCACTCACCTTGACCGAGTGCTAACGATTTACATAGAGTCTAGTTAGCACTCTCCCCTGGAGGGTGCTAATAAATGCCAAGCGTCTTCCGGCACCGCGACGGCGGATGTACGCTCCGGCACCCTAGTTCTTAGTCCATGAATCAGCTCATGAAAAGGAGAGTCCGAGTGTCGGTCTCGATTAAGCCTCTTGAGGATCGTATTGTTGTTCGCCCGCTCGAAGCAGAGCAGACCACGGCTTCCGGCCTGGTCATTCCGGACTCCGCACAGGAAAAGCCGCAGGAAGGCGAAGTTGTTGCAATCGGCCCCGGCCGCTTCGATGACAACGGCAACCGCGTACCGGTTGACGTAGCTGTTGGCGACGTCGTCATCTACTCCAAGTACGGTGGAACCGAAGTCAAGACCGGCGGCAACGAGTACCTCGTTCTGTCCGCCCGCGACGTCCTTGCGATCGTCGTAAAGTAACTTCCCGGAGCCCCGCACCGCCGTCGCGTTGGAAATCATTTCCGACCGTCAGCGGTGCGGGTTTTCTGTCTTGAAAGGACACAACCATGGCAAAGCAGCTTGCTTTTAACGATGCTGCCCGCCGGTCTCTTGAGGCCGGTATCGACAAGCTCGCCAACACTGTCAAGGTGACGCTTGGCCCGCGCGGCCGCAACGTCGTGCTGGACAAGAAGTGGGGCGCTCCCACGATCACCAACGATGGCGTCACCATCGCGCGTGAAGTTGAGCTTGACGACCCGTACGAGAACCTTGGCGCACAGCTGGCCAAGGAAGTAGCCACCAAGACCAACGACGTCGCAGGCGACGGAACCACCACGGCCACCGTGCTTGCACAGGCCCTGGTCAAGGAAGGCCTGCGCAACGTTGCCGCCGGCGCCGCTCCGGGCGAGATCAAGCGCGGCATCGAGGTTTCCGTTGAAGCCGTCGCAGCCCGCCTCCTGGAGAACGCCCGCGAAGTTGAAGGCACCCAGGTTGCCAGCGTCGCAGCCATCTCCGCGCAGAGCGACGAAGTCGGCGAGCTCCTCGCCGAAGCGTTCGGCAAGGTTGGCAAGGACGGTGTCATCACCATTGAAGAGTCCTCCACCACGCAGACCGAACTGGTCCTTACCGAAGGCATGCAGTTCGACAAGGGCTACCTGTCCCCGTACTTCGTCACCGACGCAGAGCGCCAGGAAGCCGTCCTCGAGGACGCCCTCATCCTGATCAACCAGGGCAAGATCTCCTCGCTGCAGGACTTCCTGCCGCTGTTGGAGAAGGCCCTGCAGGCCAACAAGCCGCTCTTCATCATTGCTGAAGACATCGAAGGCGAAGCCCTCTCGACGCTGATCGTCAACCGCATCCGCGGCACCCTCAACGTTGTTGCCGTCAAGGCTCCGGGCTTCGGCGACCGCCGCAAGGCCATGCTCCAGGACATCGCCACGCTCACGGGCGCCCAGGTTGTTTCCCCGGACCTTGGCCTGAGCCTGGACACCGTTGGCCTCGAGGTACTCGGTACCGCGCGCCGCATCACGGTGACCAAGGACAACACCACCATCGTTGACGGCGCCGGCACGGCTGAGGACGTGGCTGACCGCGTTGCACAGCTGCGTGCTGAGCTCACCCGGACGGACTCCGACTGGGACAAGGAAAAGCTGCAGGAACGCCTGGCCAAGCTGGCCGGCGGCATCGGCGTGATCAAGGTTGGCGCAGCCACCGAGGTTGAGCTGAAGGAAAAGAAGCACCGCATCGAGGACGCTGTTTCCTCCACGCGTGCAGCCCTCGAAGAAGGAATCGTTTCCGGTGGCGGTTCGGCTCTTATCCACGCTCTCAAGGCACTGGACGAGTCCCCGGCCGTCAAGGCGCTGGAAGGTGACGCAGCAGCTGCTGTGGGCATCGTCCGCCGCGCCCTGGTTCAGCCGCTGCGCTGGATCGCACAGAACGCCGGCTTCGACGGTTTCGTTGTCGTTGCCAAGGTGTCCGAGCTGGAAGCCAACCACGGCTTCAACGCCAAGTCCGGCGAGTACGAGGACCTGATCGCCGCTGGCGTGATCGACCCCGTCAAGGTCACCCGTTCGGCTCTCCGCAACGCCGCTTCCATCGCTGCCCTGGTTCTCACCACCGAGACCCTGGTTGTCGAGAAGCCGGCTGAGGACGAAGACGCACACGCAGGTCACAGCCACTAGCAGGCTGTTTCATTGGAGCCCCGGTCACGTTCGCGTGGCCGGGGCTTCGTGCGTCATGGAGACTGCCGGCAGGCATGCCTGCCCAAGCTATTGTGAGCGTTCGACGACGGCAGTAACCTGACGCTAAAAGCTGCGGCACGGGCATCACCCGGGCCGCCACCCACCCGCAGGTGAGCCATGACAGCTCCGGACACAGACTTGGACCTGGGACGCTCAGCATTTCACGAGCGCCGCTGGAACGATGCCCTGAATTGCCTCGTCCGCGCCGATTCCGAGGGCGGCCTGCCTCCCCAGGACATCGAGCTGGCCGCCTCCGTGGCGATGCTGCTTGGCTTGAACGCGCAGAGCGTGGAGTACCTCGCGCGAGCCCACGACGAATTCCTGACCATGGGGGATACAGACAGTGCGGCCCGCTGTGCCGCGTGGCTGGTTATGTTCCTGATGGACATGGGCGAGCATGCCCAGGGCAATGGCTGGTTGTCCCGCGCCAGGCACCTGCTGGACGGCATGGCCGGACCATGCGCCGCCGAAGGGTACCTGCTCATTCCCGCTGCCCTGGGCGCGCTTCGATCCGGCAACCCGGGGACGGGCCATGAAATGTTCAGCCGGGCCTTGGAACTGGGCCAGTCCTTCCATGACAAAGACCTTCAGGCGCTGGGGCAGCTCGGTGTAGGTACCTCACGTGTCTCCCTGGGAAACGTGGAGGACGGGCTCCAACTCCTGGACGAAGTCATGGTGTCGGTCACCTCGGGGGAGGTTTCGCCCATACCAGCGGGCATCATCTACTGTGCAGTCTTGGGCAGTTGCCGCCTCTCGCATGATGTAAGGCGTGCCCACGAGTGGACCTCAGCGTTGGAACGCTGGTGTGGTGAACGCCCGGACATGGTGATGTTCAGCGGACAATGCCAGGCGTACCGGGCCGAGCTGCTCATCCTGCATGGGGCATGGGACGAGGCACTCTCTGTGGCGCGCGCCGCCGAAGGCCGGGTCAGGAAGGGCGACCCCGACGCGACGTTCGGATCCTGGTACCAGCAAGGCGATGTACTGCGGCTGCAAGGATTCCTTGACGAAGCTGCGAAAGCCTACGCTACTGCGGCCGGGACAGGTTTTGAGCCAGTTCCCGGCATTGCCTTGCTTCAGTTGGCGCAGCACAGGGCGTCCCAGGCGCAAGCCACTATGCGGCGTGCCTTGGCAGAAGCAGACACGGCCAATCGTCGACGTTTGCTCCCCGCCGTCGTCGAGATTGAGCTCGCCTTGGGAGACGTGGCTGCGGCGAGGGCAGCTTTGGACGAATTATCCGGGCCACTGCACGCCGTATCCGGAGCCCTGCAGGCGGCCAGCCGTCCCCTGGAGTTGGCGCTCGCTTCGCACGCGGCGGCGCAGGTCTTGCTGGCCGAGGGTGACCCCACGGCTGCTCTCCGCGAATCTCGGGGAGCCTGGCGGATCTGGTACAGCCTGGAGGCGCCCTACCAGGCAGCCCGGTGCAGGGTGCTTGCCGGCCGTGCTTGCGCACTGCTGGGAGACCCGGATTCGGCCGCCATGGAGTTTGCCGCGGCCAAGGCCGACTTCGCGGATCTCGGGGCAACACCAGCGGTTGCGGACGTGCTGGAACTCGCCGGCGAAAAGCCCCACGGCCAGTCGTCGCTGACGGGCAGGGAAATGGAAGTCCTGCGGCTGGTGGCCGCTGGACATTCAAATCGGATCATCGCCCGGGAGCTGTACCTCAGCGAAAAGACCGTGGCACGCCACATAAGCAACATTTTGTCCAAGCTCGCGGTACCGTCCAGGTCAGCCGCAACCAGCTACGCCTTCGAACACGGCCTGATCCACTGAACCCTCTCTCACGTCCCGTGTGGTTCGGCCGGTCCCTCTATCACGTCCCGTGTGGTTTTGGCGGGTCCATCTCTCACATCCCATGTGGTTCGGCCGATCCCACTCTCACCTACTGCGCATAAATACCCATGCCGTGTGGATCCGAATGCGTCATTCTGCCGACGCGACGGGAGGGGTTGGGCTCATAGCTTGGCTGTATCAGGACCCCACAGAACCAAGAACGGAAGGACAACCAGCCATGGATTCGCAGCAGCACCCAGACCAGCAGCACACCGACCTGGACACCATCATCGTGGGAGGTGGCCAGGCCGGGCTCGCGCTCGCATACTGGCTGGCCAAGGAAGGCCGGGAGTTCCTCATTCTGGATCAGCATGGAAGGCCAGGGGATGCCTGGCGTCAACGCTGGGACTCCCTCAAACTGTTCACACCGGCCAAATATGACGGACTTCCGGGCTGGCCTTTCCCCGGAGACCGCCTTGCCTTCCCCACGAAAGATCAACTGGCCAACTATCTGGAGGACTATGTGCGTCGTTTCGACCTCCCGTTCGTGTCCAGTGTCCATGTTGAGGACATCAGATCCGAGGGGGAGGGGTTTGTTGTCGCGGCAGGGGACCGGCTCTGGCGCACGCGCAACGTGGTGATTGCTACCGGCGGGCACCATCTTCCGAAACGGCCCCCGTTCGCAGGAGAGCTGGATCCGGACATAGTCCAGCTGCATTCCCAGGACTACAAGAACCCGGGGCAGTTGAGGGAGGGAACAGTGCTGGTGGTAGGGCTTGGAAACTCGGGGGCGGAGATCGCCCTTGACGTTGGAGGGTCGCATTCCACCGTTCTTGCAGGGAAGCCAAGCGGCGAAATGCCTATGAAGCACGGCAGGGCAGCAGCTCGTTTCGCCTTGCCAGTAGTGAAGTTCCTGGGGGTCCGTGTTCTAACGCTCAACACGCCGATCGGACGCAAGGCCGCCCCGGGGTTCAAATCCATGGCGGCGCCGCTGATCCGGACCAAGACCAAGGACCTGGCCGCCGCGGGGGTGCAATTGGTTCCAAGGCTGGCGGGCGTTTCGGGAGGATTGCCGGTCCTGGACGATGGGACAAAGGTGGAGGCTGCGAACGTTATTTGGTGCACGGGGTATCACGAGGAGTACTCGTGGGTGAAACTGCCGGTCTTCGACGAACAGGGTGAACCGAGGCAGACCAGGGGAGTGGCAAACGATGTTCCCGGAGTGTTCTTCATCGGTCAGGAGTTCCTCTTCGCGGCAGCCTCGGCAACGCTTCCCGGGGTCTGCCGGGATGCCCGCTACCTGGCCCGCCGGTTGGCAACGGAGCGACGTCCGGAGCCGGAGGGTCGCCGGGCCAAGGAAACCCGCTTGCCGATGAGCCGGTAGAACAGTAAAACCGCAGCCGCAGCTGACACGATGCCCACCAGGTTGAGTGCCAGCTGCATCGCTGATCCGGCCGCTTTGCTGTATTCACCCAGAACCAAAGCAACGGCAACGTAGCCTGCAGCCGGAACAGTCGTGACGGAAATGAACACACCCACCAGCGCCGAGGAACGGTGGCTGATCATGGACAGCATTCCAGCCGCTCCAGCGAGTGCGGCCACTATCAGTGAGTACGGACCCGGGTGGTAGATGAACTCTACGGCTGATCCCCGCTCCAGCGTGTCGCCCGGAAACAATCCGAGCGGCACTGAGAGCCACGCTGCAACTGCCGTGACCAGCATGGCGAGCGGGAAACCGACGCCCAGCGCGAGCAACGAGGCACGTACCAACCGCCACTTCCGTTCCACCAGCCCCACTGCCAACGCGGCGAGCGGTCCGAACTCTGGTCCCACCACCATTGCGCCCACAATCGCGATCGTGGAATCGGTCACAATGCCGATCGCCGCCAACTGCGTTGCAATCACCAAAAATGCCAGGAAGCTCCATGTCAGTTTCGAGTCCTCGCCGGTTTGTCTGGACACCTCGTCCCAAATGACGGAATCGGCCGACTCACCGGGAGCGGATGCCTCGGCGTCGTCAGCGCGCTTGGACAAGACCAGGTCCGGTGACGATATGGAGATGGAGCCCAGGTCCGGGACCTTGAGGGCATGAAGCCGCTCGATCAGTTCTTCCGCGGATTCCCGGGCGATTTGAACGATGATGACATCGCCGGGTGGCACCACCGAAGCACCTTCGTGGACGGCTACCTCGGCGGCTCCGGTCTGGTCGGAGCAACACCTCACGACGGCGTCGGACATCTCTGCCGGTACGCAGAGGCGCAGCTGCACGATCATGGGTTTCCTTTCCTCCGGCCCGGCTCCAGCGTAGTTCCGTCACGTGCGCTTGGCCGTGATTCAAGCACAGGCCACGCACAGGCGGGACTGGGAAAATGCATAGCTGGGCCTGAACTAATTGACCCTCGGAAGCGGGTCCATCAGACGGTCCCGACTGGGTGGGGGCCACCAAACCGCGTATGATTGATGCTTTGTGCCACAGCTTTTGAGGAACTGCCTAACGTGACTATGCCAACGATCCCAGCCCCTGCCCGCGCCGGCAGGCGGTCTTCCGGACCCGTTGCAAAGTCGAAATTCCGTCCCGAGATCCAAGGTCTTAGGTCCCTCGCCGTCTTGATGGTGGTCAGTTACCACATCTGGATCGGACGGGTTTCCGGCGGCGTCGATGTGTTCCTCCTGATCTCTGCCTTCCTCATGACGCTGCAGTTCACCGGCCGGTATAAACAGGGCCGGCCCATGGACCTTTTGCGGCACTGGCTGCACCTGTTCCGGCGGCTGCTTCCCGCCGTCGTGGTGGTTCTGTTGGCCACGCTCGCGGCGACGTTTGCCTTCCTTCCGCCCACGCGGTGGGTAGAGGTGGTCCACCAGGCGTGGGCTTCACTGTTCTACTTCGAAAACTGGCTCCTGCAGGGCCTGGCGGTGAATTACTACGCAACCGACCACAGCCTCGCCAGTCCGCTCCAGCACTTCTGGTCCCTCTCCATCCAGGGCCAGGTGTTCATCCTTTGGCCCGTCATTTTCGCCACCGTCGCAGTTCTTTGCCGCCGGTTCAGCCTGAGGTACCGGGCGACTCTCGCCTACGTTTTCGCAATTATTTTTGTCCTCTCCCTCACCTACTCCGTCATCTTCACGGCCACCAACCAGGCGGTAGCGTACTTCGATACGTTTGCGCGCCTGTGGGAGTTCGCCTTGGGCACGTTGCTGGCGCTGATTCTTCCGGGGTTGAACTTCGCCAAACCCATCCGCGTCATCATGGGATGGATCGGCGTGGCCGCCATGCTCAGCTGCGGCGTCCTGCTGCAGGTGCAGACGGCATTCCCCGGGTTTGTTGCTCTGTGGCCCACGCTGGCCGCTGTTGCCGTGATTGCCGCGGGCCAGACCGGGAGCCGTTTGGGCGTGGACAGGATCCTGAGTTCAAAATTCCTGGTCCGGCTGGGTGACAACTCCTATGCCCTTTACTTGTGGCACTGGCCCATCCTGGTGATCGCCCTGGCGTGGAGCGGCAAGGACCATGCAGGTTGGCTGTCTGGAACGGTCATCATCGCACTGTCGCTGGTGCTGGCGTTCCTGACCACCAAGTATGTGGAGAAGCCGTTCCGGGAATGGAAGTGGCCCGAGGTCAAGCGCCGCCGTTCGGCCATCGCCATCGCAGCCTGCCTTGCCGTGGCGTGCGCGCCGCTCTTGGGTTTCCAATACAAGCAGGACCTGGACCTCAAAGCAGCTCAGGCCCAAGCGTTCAACGACAACCCCGGTGCCCACGCGCTGGTCCCTGGGTACGTGGACCTGGTCAGCGATGGCGCCAAGACGCTGCCCACCGCTGAGCAACTCCCGGAAGACTGGGCAACGTTGTCGGGTCCGTGCGAGGGCGATGCCAAACCGGAGGACAAGCAGCTGCAGGACAAGTGCCAGCAGAACGGCGTGGGGGAGGACGCCGACAGGGAAATCCTGGTGTTGGGCGACTCCCACTCCCAGCAGTGGCTGGCCGCGCTGGGCCCGCTGGCCGAAGCGGAACATTGGAAGGTGACTGCCCTTTTGCTGGGCGGATGCCATTTCATGCCGGAGAACCCGGACGCCGATTCCGGCTGCAACGACTTCAACGCGGCCGCTTTCCGCTACGCAGCCGAGAAGGCGCCGGACACTGTCTTCATGGTGGGAACCATGGCGTCCCCGTCGTCACCGGATGAGCAGTTGGTGTACGGCTTTGAACAGACGGTGACCAACCTCAACGACCTCGGCATCGAGGTGGTGGCCATCCGCGATAACCCCCGCTATGACTACAACGTCACCGAATGTGCGTTGTCCAAAGGCGTGGACAGCGCTGATTGCAAGTCCGACCAGCCCGAGGTCCTTGCCGCGGAAAGCCCCTTCGCAGCCGTGCAGGGAACGTTCGGCAACGCAGCCTTCCTGGACATGACCGACCTCCTCTGCGACGGCATCACCTGCCCCAGCGTGGTAGGAAACGTGTTCGTGTATCTGGACGATAACCACCTGTCCAGGACATATGTGACCAGCATGGCCGAGATGTTTGAAGAAAGGTGGTTTGCCGCGACCGGGTGGCAGCGATGATGGACGCACCTACAGCAGTGACGGCACCTGGCCGGGAGAAACGCACGACGGCGAAGCCCGGCTTCCGCCCGGAGGTCCAAGGCCTGCGCGCCCTGGCTGTGCTGATGGTGGCCGCCTACCATATTTGGCTTGGCCGGGTCTCCGGCGGGGTTGACGTCTTCCTGCTCATTTCGGCATTCCTGCTGACCTTGTCCTTCACACGCAAACTCGAGAACGGGAAGCCACTGAGGCTCCTGCGGCACTGGCTGCATGTCTTCAAGCGGCTGCTGCCCGCCGTCGTCGTGGTCTTGTTGGGGGTCCTGACCGCCACGTGGGCCTTCATCCCGCAGAGCCGGTGGCCGGATGTCCTTGCGGAGGCGTGGGCATCGCTGCTCTACCGGCAGAACTGGCAGCTGGCAGACACTGCCGTGGACTACTACGCCCAGGACCATTCGGGAGCGAGCCCGCTCCAGCATTTCTGGTCACTGTCCGTCCAAGGCCAGGTGTTCATCCTGTGGCCCTTGGTCTTCGCCGCTGTTGCCTTGCTGCAGCCGCAGGTGGCCAAGCTCTTCCCGGACCGGAAGGCAGTAACCCACCGGACGCTCCTCTTCGTGGCCTTCGGGGCCGTCTTCGTGGCATCTCTGGTGTACTCCATCGATCAGACCACCAACAACCAGGCCGTGGCGTACTTTGATACCCGTGCCCGCCTCTGGGAGTTCGCGTTGGGCTCTTTGCTCGCCCTCGCTCTTCCGTACCTGAAGCCCGGACGCCGAGTCCGCGTATTCCTGGGGTGGGCCGGTATTACCGCCATGCTCGCCTGCGGACTGGTCCTCACCGTGGACCGATCCTTCCCGGGCTTTGTCGCGCTCTGGCCGACGCTCGCTGCCGCGGCGGTCATCATCGCCGGGCAGAGCACCAGCCGTTTCGGCGTGGACCGCATCCTGAGCTCGCGGCCGCTGGTGGTGGTGGGGGATAACTCCTACGCTCTTTACTTGTGGCACTGGCCCGTCCTGGTGTTCTTCCTGTTGGTCTCCGGGACCACCACGCCCAACCTCCTTCAAGGGTTGGGGATCATGGCCTTCTCCATGCTGCTGGCCGTTGCCACCACCAAATACGTGGAAGTTCCCATGCGCCGCTGGAAGTGGCCGGACGTGCGGTCCTGGCGTGCCGCCGTCGTGGTTGCCGCTTGCGGTGCGTTGCTGGCGCTCCCCGTGACTGTTTGGCAGGGGGCCATCGCATCTGAAAGCGCGGCGATCGCCGGCCAGCCCAAGGAACTGACTCCGGGAGCAGCCGCGTTGTCCCCGGAGTTCGTTGGTGAACCTACCCAGGAAGCAATGATCATCCCGGCGCCTGCCGCGATGAAGGACGAATGGGCCGACATTGACGGCCTGTGCACTGGCGACAACGTGCCCTCGGACCCTTTGCTGGAGGGCTGCCTCCAAAACGATGAACCCGAGGAAGTCACCAAGGAGATCGTGGTGCTCGGTGATTCGCATGCCCAGCAGTACATGGCTGCGCTGGGCCCCATCGCCAAGCAGCACGGGTGGGAAGTGGTGACGCTCTTGAAGGGCAGTTGCCGGTTCGGCGCCGAGTCCCCTGAACGGACCGATGAATGCAACGATTTCAACAAGGCAAGTGCTGCCTACGTCATGGAGCACCAGCCGGATGCCGTCTTCACGGTAGCGTCGCTGACCCACGCCACAGCGCCCTTTGAGACCGAAGTGCCCGGCTACCTTGAAGGCATCCAGCCGTTCACGGATGCAGGCATGGACGTTGTTGGCGTCCGCGACAACCCCCGCTTCAGCATCAATATGCCGGAGTGCGTGCAGAAAAAGGGCCCTGATTCGCCGGACTGCAACGCCCCGCTGGAGGAGTCCCTGGCCGCGTCGTCGCCGCTGGACGACTACGTGGGCAAAGTGGACCGGCTCTACTTGATGGATATGAGCGACTTCATCTGCGAACAGGGCACCTGTCCGGCAGTAGTGGGCAACGTCTACGTCTACAAGGACGACAACCACCTCACCAAGACTTACGTGCAGAGCATGATCCCCATGTTCGAGGAGCGGCTCCTTGCCGCCACCGGTTGGTCCGGCGGCTAAGTCCAGTGCCGTTGCTCACACTCAGGCCTCGCGGAATATGGTGATCGGCGCGAAGGTTCTAGTATTTATCCAATACCTTCTGCACAGGTAATTTCTGTACAGGTACCTTATGCACAGGCCAGTCCCGTAATGACGGGCTGGTCATCAGTTGCAACCCCTACCAGTTAAGCCCCCGGAACCCAGGTAAGAGGCGCACACTCATGACCCAGCCCGAACACGATCCCTTTGGCTTTGTTGGCCTGACGTACGACGACGTCCTGTTGCTCCCGGGCCACACCGACGTCATCCCGTCCGACGCCGACACGTCCTCCCGCATCTCCAAGCGCATCTCCGTGCAGACGCCGTTGCTGTCCGCGGCAATGGACACTGTTACAGAGTCCCGCATGGCCATCGCCATGGCGCGCCAGGGCGGTCTGGGCGTTGTCCACCGCAACCTGTCCATCGACGACCAGGCCGAGCATGTGGACCGCGTCAAGCGCAGCGAATCGGGCATGATCACCAACCCGCTGACCATTGGGCCGCAGGCCACCCTGCAGGAGCTGGATGAGCTGTGTTCCCGCTACCGTGTGTCCGGCCTCCCCGTGGTGGACACCGACGGACGCCTGCTGGGCATTGTCACGAACCGCGACACCCGCTTCATTCCGGAATCGGAATTCCCGCTCCGCAGCGTCAGCGACGCCATGACCAAGATGCCCCTCATCACCGGGCACGTGGGCATCAGCCGCGAGGAAGCCTCGCACAAGCTCGCCACCAACAAAATCGAGAAGCTTCCCCTGGTGGACGAACAGGGCCGCCTTAAGGGCCTCATCACCACCAAGGACTTCACCAAGGCAGAGCAATACCCGCTGGCCACCAAGGACGACGAAGGCCGCCTGCGCGTGGGTGCCGCCATCGGCTTCTTCGGCGATGGCTGGGAGCGCGCAATGAAGCTGATCGACGCCGGCGTGGATGCGCTGTTCGTGGACACCGCCAACGGCCACTCGCAAGGCGTGCTGGACATGATCCGGCGCCTCAAGTCGGACCCGATTGCCGCCCACGTGGACATCATCGGCGGCCAGGCCGCCACCCGCGAAGGTGCCCAGGCGCTGATCGACGCCGGTGCCGATGGCATCAAGGTAGGCGTGGGTCCGGGCTCCATCTGCACCACCCGCGTGGTTGCCGGTGTTGGTGTTCCGCAGATCACGGCCATCTACGAATCAGCCAAGGCTGCCATCCCGGCAGGTGTTCCGCTGATTGCCGACGGCGGCCTTCAGTACTCGGGCGACATCGGCAAGGCGCTGGTTGCCGGTGCCGACACCGTGATGCTCGGATCCCTCCTGGCAGGCTGCGAGGAATCCCCGGGCGATCTCATTTTCGTCAACGGCAAACAGTTCAAGAGCTACCGTGGCATGGGCTCCTTGGGCGCCATGCAGTCCCGTGGCAAGAACACCTCCTACTCCAAGGACCGCTACTTCCAGGCTGACGTCTCCGGCGATGACAAGCTCATCCCTGAAGGCATCGAAGGCCGGGTGGCCTTCCGCGGACCGCTGGCTTCGGTGGCCTACCAGTTGGTGGGCGGCCTCCGCCAGACCATGTTCTACACGGGCGCACCGACCATCCCCGAGTTGAAGGCGCGCGGCAAGTTCGTCCGTATCACACCGGCAGGCTTGAAGGAATCGCACCCCCACGACATCCAGATGACGGTGGAAGCACCCAACTACGGTTCACGCTGATCCATCACCTGTAACAACAGTTGTTCCCCGCGGAGGCATCTCCGCGGGGAACAACTGTTTAACCGCCGTGCAGAAATGTCGGCGCATGAGAATAGGCTGGGGTCATGTCTGAAAAGCCCGCGCAACCGCGGCATCCGGAGTCCATCCGGTTGAACCCAACCCAACCGGGGACGACGCCGCCCCGGAAGTTGGCGCTGCGGCCGTACGCACGCGCCGTCGGGCAGGTCCTGAAGGTGAGCTTCAAAGCATCACCCGTTGCGGTGATCATGAAGGTGCTTGGCTCGTTGATCTCCGCCACGCTTCCGTTGGTCACCACGTATTTTGCGGCCCTGACCACGACGGCCCTGGCAGCCGGGTATGCGGGGGATCCCAACGCCGGTCCCCAAGCCATCCTGTACGTCATCATCACTGCGGCACTGGGGTTGTTCTGGGGTGCCTTCAGCAGTGTTGACCGCTACATCCAACAGCTCATGAGCTTTAAGGTGGGCGCGATCGTGGGCGACATGATGTACCAACGATTCCTGGCGCTGGAGTTCTGGCGTTATGACGACAAAGAAACGGTGGACCTTTACGACCGCGCCAAGCGGTTCTCGGACTCGTACGCCCGCGTACTGGACAGGATTGCCGCAATCTTCACCCAGCTGGTCTCCGTGATCCTCGCCATCGGTGCGTTGGTCCTGGTCAGCTGGTGGATCGCCGTCATTGTCCTGGTGGCGATTGTGCCCAGTGTGTACCTGCAGTTCAAACTGTCACGCGAGCAAATCGCGCATTGGAACACCCAGGTGGATTCGCGGCGTCAACGCCGAATGATTGAACAGAACCTGCTGAGGCCCCAACATATTGCTGAGATGCGGCTCTACGGAATCGTGGGCTACCTCATGGACCTCCGGTCACGGCTCCGGGATGCTGACGAACGGCGGCGCCTGGACTTTCAAAAACGCTACATTCCCAAACAGCTGGTTGCGGACTCACTCCAATATGGCGCCGAGGTGGTGTCCTTGATTTGGGTCGTTGGGCAGATCATCGCCAGGGCACAGCCGGTGGGGCAGTTCCTCTATGTGCAGCAGATCGTCAGCCGGGCCCTGTCCACAGCCAACAACCTCGTATCTTCCCTGAGCTCCATTGACGAGGACCTCGCCAACCTCAAGGACTATGAGTTGTTCATGGCCTTGCCGGTTCCCAGTGGCAACGAACAGCCGCTGGTTTCGTCGCCCGGCACCGTGGAACTGCGGGATATCCGGTTCAGTTATACCGGAAGCGACGTTGAGGTCATCAAGGGTATTTCCATGACCATCCGGGCTGGCCAGCACATTGCCATTGTTGGCGAGAATGGTGCAGGCAAGTCCACGCTGATCCGCATCCTGGCAGGCCTGTACCGTCCTGATTCGGGCCAGGTACTCCTGGACGGGGTGGACCTTGCCGGGATTGATGTCACCAGCTGGCACCGGCACTTGGCCGTGCTGAGCCAGGAGTTCCTGAAGTACGAGTTCGCAACGGCCGCAGAGAACATCTACTTGGGCGATGTGGACCAACCACGCAATGACGACCGCATCCGGCGGGCAGCCTCGGACGCAGAAGCCATGGAATTCATCAATAAACTGCCCAATGGGTTGGAAAACCATGTGAGCAACTGGATGGAGGACCCCCGCGGGCGCAAGGGCAGCGGCCTGTCCGGAGGCCAATGGCAGCGACTGGCCATGGCACGCAACTTCTACCGCGACGCCTCATTCATGGTCATGGACGAGCCGACGTCGGCTATCGACGCTTTGGCAGAGCACCGCATCTTCACACGGCTCTTCGCTGACCGGAGCAGCACAATCATCGCCATCAGCCACCGCCTTGCCACCATCGAGAAGGCAGACATCGTGTACATGCTGGAAGACGGCCGAATCGCGGAGCAGGGGACCCACAAGGAATTGGTGGCACTAAGGGGTCGCTACTTCCGGATGTTCGAATCCCAGCTCTCCGTGGACGAGACCAGCCAGAACACGCCCTGATACCTAAAGCGGCCCGTATCCGGCATCGCCATACGGGTCACGCCAGGTGGCGAGGTCCTGTTCCAGAAGCGCCCTGAAGCGAGGATCATTCACAGCCTTGCTCCGAAGTGATTCCCGGGAACGGCCCAAGATGGTGGCCGGGACGATGATCGCGGCCACCAGAAGACAGATGACAAACGCCAGGACCGCGACCAACGTCAGCAGAAGGGCGGGATCCTGCCAGGTCGATGGCTTGGCGGTAAATGCGAACACCCCGATGAAAGCGGTCAGGATGAACCCCACGAAGCCAAGCGCACCCCGCAAGCTGCCGGGCCCACGATTGACGGGTGACCGGTCTGTTTGAGGCAGCCGGTCCCGCACCTTTGCATAGAAAATGCAGCAGAGTACGGCGATTGCTGCCCCGGGAAGGCCGAAGGCGGGAACCGGGGCGAACGTGCCAAGCCGGATGGCCAGGAGCGGGCCCAAGAGGATCAGGACTGCGCCCATCCCGATTCCGGCGGCCCAGGCGCCCATGTAGGAACCGCGTGCGGAGGCGATTTCCCGCAGGCGCGAGCGTGCGCCGCTCGGAGAAACGGCGGCGAGTTCCGCCGAAAGCCAATAGTCCAAAGGGCGGGCAGGTTGGGGGAGAGGCGCGGGGCCTGTCTGGTAGCTCACCCGGGGTACGGCTCCAGGTCTGCGCGTACAGGGGAGCCGAGGGCAATGAGCTCATGTTCGTTGACAGGTAACGCTTGGATTTCTTTCTGCGCGGTCATTTCTGCCTTCTTTTAGCGGTTCTGCGTCCAGTTTACGAAGTGCCGCGATCCTGTGAGCCGTCCTTGGGGTCATTTCCCACACTGTGTGACGTGTTCACTTTATTGGTGTCGAATCGGGGTTCCGGGAGGGGTCCAGTAAAGTAAGAGCCGTGACTTATGAGATTGAGATTGGCCGTGGCAAGCGTGGGCGTCGTGCCTACTCCCTGGATGACATCGCGATCGTCCCGAACCGCCGGACGCGTGACCCGAAGGACGTCTCTGTCTCCTGGCAGATCGACGCCTACAAGTTCGACACCCCGGTGATCGCTGCCCCCATGGACTCCGTGATGTCCCCGGACACAGCCATCGCATTCGGCCGCCTCGGTGGCCTGGGCGTCCTGGACCTCGAAGGTCTCTGGACCCGCTACGAAGACCCGCAGAAGGTGCTCGACGAGATCGCCGACCTGGCGGACGAGACCAGCAGCCCGGCCGTTACCCGGCGCATGCAGGACCTCTACCAGACACCCATCCAGCCGGAACTCATCAGCTCCCGCCTCGCCGAAATCCGTGCCGCAGGAGTCACGGTGGCAGGGTCCCTGACCCCGCAGCGCACCCAGGAGCACTACAAGACTGTGGTGGCTGCCGGCGTCGACATCTTTGTTATCCGTGGCACTACGGTTTCGGCTGAGCACGTCTCCAAGAACCACGAGCCACTGAACCTCAAGCAGTTCATCTACGAACTCGATGTCCCCGTGATTGTGGGCGGAGCAGCCGGCTACACGCCTGCCCTGCACCTCATGCGTACCGGTGCGGCCGGCGTCCTGGTGGGCTTCGGCGGCGGCGCTACCACCACCACCCGCCGCGCCCTGGGCATCCACTCGCCCATGGCCTCGGCGATTTCCGATGTCGCTGCGGCGCGCCGCGATTACATGGACGAGTCGGGCGGCCGGTACGTCCACGTCATTGCCGACGGCGGCATGGGCAGCTCGGGTGACATCGTCAAGGCCATCGCCATGGGCGCCGACGCCGTCATGCTTGGCAGCGCATTGGCCCGTGCTGAAGAGGCGCCGGGCCGCGGCTGGCACTGGGGTCCGGAAGCACACCACCTTGAATCACCCCGGGGCGACCGCGTCAACGTCGGTACTGTCGGTCCGCTGGAAGAGGTCCTCTTCGGACCCGGCCACCATACCGATGGCACGTCCAACCTGATCGGTGCGCTGCGCCGTTCAATGGCAACAACCGGCTACTCGGACCTCAAGGAGTTCCAGCGGGTCGACGTCGTTGTCTCGCCTTACGCAGGCAACTGACAACTGCGCGCTCAAAGCCCCCTGTTGGCTGCCGATTCCTCTCGGCGCCAACGGGGGCTTTCTTCGTTCGGGGGCAATTCCCGCTTCATGGCTGCCCGCCTTGGCCCTGCCCAATGCGGCGGGCAGCAAGTAGGGTAGGGGACTACCAGCTGTTGCGTTTGAGGAGGGGTCCGATGAGCAATGTCGCAGGCGGTCCACAGGCGAGTTCTCCGGGAGCTTTGAGCCCGGAATCCCGTGCCGCATCGATCGAAGTCCTGAAAGCCACCGGCGAACCTGGCAAGGAGCTCGACATCCTGATTGTTGGTGGCGGCGTGGTGGGGGCCGGAGCCGCCCTGGACGCCGTGACCCGCGGCCTGACAGTGGCCATTGTCGAGGCCCGGGACTGGGCGTCCGGTACCTCATCGAGGTCCTCCAAGCTCATCCACGGAGGTCTCCGATACCTGGAGATGCTCGATTTCGGCCTAGTCCAAGAGGCTCTCCAAGAACGGGGACTGCTGATCCAGCAGATCGCCCCCCACTTGGTTCGCCCCGTGCCCTTCCTGTATCCACTGACGCGCAGGTTCTGGGAACGTCCCTACGTCGGTGCGGGAATCATGCTTTACGACACGTTGGGCCTGACCTCCGGGCACAGCCGCGGCGTTCCCATGCACAAGCACCTCTTCAAGCGTGGCACCCTGCGCGCGGCTCCCAGCCTGAAGGATGACGCGTTCGTGGGGTCCATCCGCTACTACGACGCACAGGTGGACGATGCCCGCCTGGTGGTCAACGTGGTCAGGACCGCTGCCCATTACGGCGCTCATGCGGCCAACCGGCTTCGGGTGGTGGACTTCCTTCGCGAGGGGGAACGCGTGGTGGGGGCAAAGCTTGAAAACCAGGAAGATGGCAGCGTTTTTGACGTTCGGGCCAAGCAAGTGGTCAATGCAACGGGAGTCTGGACGGACGAAACGCAGGCCATGGTTACGGATCGCGGCCAACTCAAAGTCCGCGCGTCCAAAGGCATCCACTTGGTGGTGCCGCGCGACCGCTTCCAATCAACAGTGGGCCTGATCCTCCGTACGGAAAAATCGGTGCTTTTTGTCATCCCCTGGGGCCGTCATTGGATCATCGGCACCACGGATACCGACTGGACGCTGGACAAGGCGCATCCGGCTGCCTCCAGCAAGGACATCGATTACGTCCTGGAGCACGTCAATAAGGTCCTCAAGCGTCCCCTGACCCGTGAGGACGTGGAAGGCGTCTACGCCGGCCTCCGGCCTTTGTTGGCCGGCGAGAACGACTCCACGGCCAAGCTCTCGCGCGAGCACGTGGTGGCACATCCCGTTCCCGGGCTTGTGGTGGTCGCCGGTGGAAAATACACCACTTACCGGGTCATGGCCAAGGACGCCGTGGACGAGGCCACCAGGGCCATGGACGAGCGAGTTCCCTCAAGCTGCACCGAGACCATTCCACTGCTGGGAGCGGAAGGTTTCAAGGCCGCCTGGAACCGGCGCGGGCGTTCTGCTGAAGAAGCCGGCGTCCACGTCGCCCGGGTTGAGCACCTGCTGAACCGCTTCGGGTCCATGACTCCCGAAGTGCTGGAGCTGATCTCCCAACGACCGGAACTGGGGGAGCCACTGCCGGGTGCCGATGATTACCTTGCCGCGGAAGTCGTCTACGCGACAACCCACGAGGGTGCCCGCCATGTCCATGACGTTTTGACGCGTCGAACCCGGATCTCGATCGAATCGTGGGACCGGGGTGTGGCAGCCCTCCCGGTAGTAGCTAAGCTGATGGGAGAAATCCTTGGCTGGAGCGAGAATCAGCGCGAGAGCGAGATCAAGCACTACCTGGCACGCGTGGAAGCTGAACGGCTCAGTCAGCAGCAGCCTGACGACGAATCGGCAGATGCCGCGCGCATGGGAGTGGATGACATCGTTCCCCTTCGCTGACCGGCTCAGGAAAATGCGGCCGGAAGGCCACACTGGAGGGAACACGACTTGGCTGAACCACTTGACCGGTATGACGCGGAACTGACCACCCCGGACACCGTCATCCTTGAACTCGTCGCAGAGGACAAGATCGACGCCGCTGCCCAACTGGCCCATAAGCTCCACGCTGCCGGCAGGATCAGCAACCTTGAAGGCTTCCTGGAGCAGGTGCACTCACGGGAGCACCAGCTGGCCACAGGACTTCCCGGCGGCATCGGCCTTCCGCATGCGCGCAGCGAGTTCGTGGACAGGATTTCCATCGCGGTAGGTGTGACCAAGTTCGGCCACGCCTTGGATTTCGGAGCAACCGACGGCCCCGCGACGTTGATCCTCCTCATCGCCACGCCTGCCAGTTCCTTTTCCGACCACCTCGAGGTTCTGGCCACCTTGGCGCGTTCGTTGTCCAAGGAGTCCTTCCGCGAGTCCCTCCGGCGGGCGCACGATCCCGAGGTCATCTCCGAACTCATCAACTCCAGCCTGGTGTTCTTCGACCACTAAAGATTGGGGCAGGCCCTTTCGTGTCGACTTCGTCGCCACGTAGGGACCCGGCTGCCCCACTCTGGGGGCAGGCCCTTTCGTGTCGACTTCGTCGCCACGTAGGGACCCGGCTGCCCCAC
>NZ_JAVTJB010000033.1:0-34748 GCF_031843805.1 Arthrobacter sp. WCS2018Hpa-7 | reverse complement strand
CCGGAGTCACTCCCGAGTTCCGAACCGACCGGGATCTCCTAAGAACCAGGACGCCTCGCGAGGCAGGCCCAGCCCATTTCGATGAGTCGCTGCGGACTAGACGACTCCTACCGTCTACTCCGCAGCGCAGCGTCTGCCCGGAGTCACTCCCGAGTTCCGAACCGACCGGGATCTCCTAAGAACCAGGACGCCTCGCGAGGCAGGCCCAGCCCGAATCGATGGCTTGCTGCGGACTAGACGACGCCTACCGTCTACTCCGCAGCGAGGCATCGAGACGGGGGCCAGGAAAGGGGCCACAGCACACAGAAGGCACGCAAAAGCGGGCGATACCTCCCCAGGTATCGCCCGCCTCGTTGGCTCTGTTGCGCAGAGTCCGCACTCCTTGGATGCAGGAAGATCCTAGGGGCGCTGCCGGCCGAACACCGGGAGTGCCCGCAGCCAACGGGAGAACCCGCCGGCTTTGCGGTCACAGTCGGCCGGAATGTAGAAGTCCGGATCTGTTGCACCGAAGGGCAGGTACAGCTCCTGACCGGGCGCCGGGAATTCCACGACGTTGTTCGTATCCTTCGAGTCCATCTGTTCCTCCTCTTTCTCATGCATGCAGTTTCCGCTCTTCGGAAATCTTTTATTGTTATGTGGAAAGTGTAGGCAGTCAGGAAACAACGCGTCAAGACCCCCGCCAACGCCAAGTGAGTTGCCCCGGTCACATTTGGATGATTCATAACGATCCTCCGGAACCCGTATACACAAGCCGAAATCATGCGCTACTCTCGAATGAGTTCGTGGCGCAGGTCACGTAACCTGAGAGCAGCAGGCAGGGTCGTAATGAGCTGGCATCCATGGATGCTGGCTCTTTTTTGTTGGGTCGGCTCCACCAGAAACGCGGTGGAAACACGCGCTTAATTTCATTGATGGAACGTAGGTTCCACCTCACAGAAGTTGGGATATGACCATGAGCAACAACATCGTCCTCGGCGAAAACCAGTACGGCAAAGCAGAAGTCCGCGTCGTCAAAGTCACTCGGGATACGGACCGCCACCACATCGAAGACCTGAACGTCACCTCGCAGCTGCGCGGCGATTTCCAGGCCGCACACCTCGAAGGCGACAACGGCCACGTCGTCGCCACCGACACCCAGAAGAACACCGTCTACGCGTTCGCTCGTGAAGGCATCGGCTCCCCCGAGTCCTTCCTGCTGCGCCTTGCAGACCACTTCACCGGCGGATTCGACTGGGTTACCGGCGGACGCTGGGAAGCCGAGGCCTACAGCTGGGATCGCATTCAGGCCCACAGCGAGGGACACGACCACAGCTTCGTCCGCAACGGACAAGAGGTGCGTACCGCCGTCGTCGTCCGTGATGGCGCAACCACGCACCTTATTTCCGGCCTCAAGGACCTGACCGTCCTGAAGACCACGCAGTCCGGCTTTGTCGGCTACCCGCGCGACAAGTACACCACCCTGCCCGAAACCACCGACCGCATCCTGGCTACCGATGTATCCGCCCGCTGGCGCTACAACACCAACTTGGACTTCGCCGGAACGGACTTCAACAAGAGCTACGAGGACATCAAGGCACTCCTGCTGGAAGGCTTCACCGAGAACTACTCCCACGCCCTGCAGCAGACGCTGTTCGACATGGGCAAGAAGGTCCTGGAAGCACACAGCGAAGTAGACGAGATCAAGTTCTCCATGCCCAACAAGCACCACTTCCTGGTTGACCTGAGCCCGTTCGGCCTGGACAACCCCAACGAGGTCTTCTTCTCGGCTGACCGCCCGTACGGCCTCATCGAAGCTACGGTCCAGCGCGAGAACATCGCTGCTGCACCCGTTGCGTGGAGCGGCATCGCCGGCTTCTGCTAGGCCCTCACGTACACCGCAGCAAAAACGCATTAGAAACCCGCACCATCCAAGGGTTTGTGTGCAGGTCCCGCCAACGGCGCCCCGTAAAGGCCGGATCTGCACACAAACCCAACCCCAAACCACAGATTTTGTTAGCCAGACACAGTTAGCCAGACGAAGACGTCTGCCATGAACCCAGAAAGTCTGCCATGAACATCAAAAAGAAGTCCCGCCCTGCGAATACCACCTCTTCGCGGAAGCATCAGCCGGAACGGCCCGAGGACAAGCGCCTCTCCATCGGAAGCACCTTTGCCTACGGCTTCCAGCACGTCCTCACCATGTACGGCGGAATCATTGCCCCGCCGTTGATCATTGGTGCGGCTGCCGGAATGAACTCCCAGGACATCGGCCTCCTCATCGCCGCTTGCTTGTTCGTTGGCGGCCTGGCCACCATCCTGCAGACCGTGGGCATCCCGTGGTTCGGTTCGCAACTGCCGTTGGTCCAAGGCGTCTCCTTCGCCGGTGTTTCCACCATGGTGGCGATCGTCCAAGGCGGTGGCGGGATCCAGGCGGTGTTCGGCTCGGTCATTGTGGCCTCGCTGATTGGCTTGGCGATCACTCCCCTGTTCTCCAAGATCATCAAGTTCTTCCCGCCAGTGGTCACGGGCACAGTGATCACCACCATCGGCCTGACGCTGATGCCGGTGGCCGCAAACTGGGCCATGGGCGGCAACGCCAAGGCTGATAACTACGGCAGCATGGCCAACATCGGCCTCGCAGCAGCAACCATGGGTGTCGTCCTTCTCCTGAGCAAGGTTGGCAACGCCGCCATCTCCCGTCTCTCCATCCTGCTGGCCATGGTCATCGGCACCATCATCGCGCTGGTTGCCGGCATGGCCGACTTCTCCAAGGTTGGCCAGGGCGACATCGTCGCGTTCCCCACCCCCTTCGCCTTCGGCGCTCCGACCTTCGAAATCGCCGCCATCATCTCCATGCTCATCGTCATCCTGGTGACCCTGACGGAAACCTCGGCGGACATCATCGCAGTGGGCGAAATCGTGGACACCAAGGTTGACTCCCGCCGCATCGGCGACGGCCTCCGCGCAGACATGCTCTCCAGCGCCATCTCCCCGCTGTTCAACTCCTTCACGCAGAGCGCCTTCGCCCAGAACGTGGGACTGGTGGCCATCACGGGCATCAAGAGCCGCTTCGTTGTCAGCGCCGGCGGTCTCATCCTGGTCATCCTCGGCCTCCTGCCGATCCTGGGCAGGGTTGTCGCTGCGGTTCCCACGCCCGTCCTGGGCGGCGCCGGCGTGGTGCTCTTCGGTACGGTGGCGGCCAGCGGTATCCGTACCCTGGCCAAGGTCGAGTACAAAAACAACATGAACCTGATCATCGTGGCTGCTTCGATCGGCTTCGGCATGATCCCCATCGCCGCCCCGAAGTTCTACGATCAGTTCCCCACCTGGTTCGCCACGATCTTCCACTCCGGCATCAGCTCGGCAGCCGTCATGGCCATCCTGCTTAACATCCTGTTCAACCACTTCAAGGCCGGCAACTCGGACAACCAGTCGGTGTTCGTCGCCGGCACTGACCGGATTGTCAGCGAAGAGGACATCAAGTGCCTGAGCGAAGGCGACCGCTTCGAAAACGGCAAGCTGATCGACGCCGACGGCAAGGAAGTCCCGCTCAAGACCTCCAGCGCGTCGGAGCACTAGCACCCTTCCGCAGATAACGGGCGGCAGTGTTTCCTTGGGGGACACTGCCGCCTTTTGTCGCCTCGCGCGGAAAGCGGACAGGCAAAGAACGTACGACGCCGGCACGCACCTAAGTGGGCGGGTCGCTGGTGCGCCGCACCGTAGGATCAGCCCATGACCGAACAGGCTCCCTGCTTCCACTCATTGGCCTTCCGCGAGATCCCGGCGCCGGACTACGCGGACGTTTGCCTGGCTGTCCTTCCAGAAGGTGCCACCACGGACCCCACGAAATGGGCGGAGCGGCTGTTCTCCGTGGATTCCATGCCCCGCTGGGTTTCCGGCGCCATGGGTTTGCGTCAGGCTTTGGTCCCTCTGATCGGCGTTCCCAAGGCCCCGCAGGACACGTTCAAGATCAGCGAGCTGTCCGGCGAAGAAGCCCTGATCTTTGTCCGGGACAAGCACTTGGACTTCGCGGCCGCCGTCGGCGTTGATCCGGTGGGCCGACTGATCAGGGTGACTACCGCCGTCGTACTTAAGGGGTGGAGGGGGAAGCTGTACTTCAGCGTCGTGCGCCCGGTGCACCCGATCGTGGTGAACTCCATGCTGAAGAAAGCCACCCGCTCGAAACCCGCGCCGAGCTGACAGATAATGCCCATGTTTTTGGAAAACATGGGCATTAAGTGCCACCTCAGCGGGAGGCGGGTGAAGAAGTTAGTTCTGGTTCAGCTCCGCGGAGATCGCCCTGGCTGCTTCACGGAGCATGGGCACGGCGCGGTCTGCGAAGCTCTGGTCCACGCGGGTGATGGGGCCGGAGACGGAGATCGCGGTGGGGGTGGGCGCATTGGGAACGGCCATGGCGAAACAGCGGACGCCGAGCTCCTGCTCTTCCTCGTCAATGGAGTATCCACGCTCACGGATCAACGCCAGGTCAGCGAGCAAGGAGTCGATGTCGCCGATGCTCTTGGCCGTGGGAGTGGGCATGCCGGTGCGGGCCACGATGCCGCGGACCACGTCGTCGTCCAGCTGGGCGAGGATGGCTTTGCCCACGCCGGTATCGTGCGTGTGGGCGCGGCGGCCAACTTCGGTGAACATGCGCATGGAGTGCATGGACGGGACCTGGGCCACGTAGATGACCATGTCGGAATCCAGGACGGCCATGTTGGAGGTTTCACCGAGCCGTTCCACCAGGGTCTTGAGCTGCGGACGTGCCACGGCGCCGAGCTGCTTGCTGGCACCTTCGCCGAGCCGGATGAGTCGCGGGCCCAGGGCATAGCGGCGGTTGGGCAGCTGGCGGATGTAGCCCAAGGACACCAGCGTGCGGAGCAGGCGGTGGATGGTGGGCAGGGGGAGGTCAGTGGACGACGAAAGTTCGCTCAGCGTGACGTCGCCGCCCGCGTCCGTGATCAGTTCCAGCAGTTCAAAGACGCGCTCAACGGACTGCACGCCTCCGGAGGCTTTTTCAGCCATTCCCTTGTCTCCAATGACTCAAATTCCGACAACTCTTATCCGCATCGTGAAAAGAATTGCTTAGAACACCCAACATACAGCACAGCGCGAACCTGCGCGACGACACCGAACATGACCAAGCAAGGGGTTGTGTTTCCACTTTGTAGATAATAATATCCATAATACGAAAACATTCAGTTTGGAACGGCGGCCCGGGAACGGGCCTTACAGGAGGAATTTCAATGGCGAATCCGAGCCCCGGAAACTCGATCACCCTGCGCGTCGCCGCACCGTCGAGCTTCACCGCTACCAGCGAACTGGCAGCAGCCGTCGGCGCAGCCGGTGCAGCAATCACCGCGCTGGACGTCACGGAATCCCACCACGAGACGATCGTTGTTGACGTCACCTGCAACACCACCGACGACGACCACGCAGCCCGCGTGAAGGACGCCCTGAACGCCCTCGACGGCGTCACCGTCCAGCACGTCTCGGACCGCACCTTCCTCATGCACCTCGGTGGCAAGCTGGAGGTCGTCCCCAAGGTAGCCCTGCGCAACCGTGACGACCTTTCACGCGCCTACACTCCCGGCGTCGCCCGTGTTTGCATGGCCATCGCAGAGGACCCGGCTGCAGCCCGCAACCTGACGGTCAAGCGCAACACCATCGCCGTTCTCACCGACGGTTCGGCCGTCCTGGGCCTGGGCAACATCGGTCCCGCCGCTGCCCTTCCCGTGATGGAAGGCAAGGCCGCGCTCTTCAAGCAGTTCGCCAACGTTGATGCCTGGCCGGTCTGCCTGGACACCCAGGACACCGAAGAAATCATCATGATCGCCAAGGCCATGGCCCCGGTTTACGGTGGCATCAACCTCGAAGACATCGCCGCACCGCGCTGCTTCGAAATCGAGAACCGGCTCCGCGAAGAACTGGACATCCCTGTCTTCCACGATGACCAGCACGGCACCGCGATCGTTACGCTCGCTGCCTTGGTCAACGCCCTCCGTGTGGTGGACAAGAAGCTCTCCGAGGTCAAGATTGTGGTTTCGGGCGTCGGCGCTGCCGGCTCGGCCATCATCCAGCTCCTCAAGGCCCAGGGCGCGCAGCACATCGTCGCCGCCGGCCGCTCAGGCGCTATCCACTCCGGCGAAGAATACGGCGACGAGCACCGCAGCTGGATCGCCGCGAACACCAACGAAGAAGGCTTCTCCGGAACCCTCCACGACGCCCTCAAGGGAGCGGACGTCTTCATCGGCGTCAGCGCCCCGCACGTGATCGGCGAAGAGCAGGTTGCCTCCATGGCCGAGGATGCAATCGTCTTCGCCATGGCAAACCCGACGCCGGAAATTGACCCCGTTGTTGCGTCCAAGCACGCAGCCGTGGTTGCCACGGGACGCAGCGATTTCCCGAACCAGATCAACAACGTGCTGGCCTTCCCGGGCTTCTTCCGGGGCCTGCTGGACGCCGGGGCATCGGACATTACGCCGAACATGCTGGTGGCCGCCGCCGAGGCAATTGCCAACCGGGTGGCTGACGATGAGCTCAACGCGAGTTACATTATCCCCAGCGTCTTCGATTCCCATGTTGCCGCCGATGTAGCGACCGCCGTAGCCAATGCTGCGCACGCCAACGCCGCCAGCGCACTCTAGAAAAGGACACCGCCCAATGGCTATCACAGTCACTGATCCCCGGCCGATCGATCGCGCCGAGGAAATCCTCACCCCCAAGGCACTGGCCTTCATCGAGGAACTGCACAAGCGCTTCGCCGGCACCCGCAATGAGCTCTTGGAAGCACGCGGCGTCAAGCGCCAGAAGGTTGCGGACACCAGTCGCCTGGACTTCCTCCCGGAGACCCAGGAAATCCGCGACGGCGACTGGAAAGTTGCCGAGGCACCGGCAGCATTGCAGGACCGCCGCGTCGAGATGACCGGCCCGGCA
Organism: Arthrobacter sp. WCS2018Hpa-7; assembly: GCF_031843805.1. Classification (NCBI taxonomy): domain Bacteria; kingdom Bacillati; phylum Actinomycetota; class Actinomycetes; order Micrococcales; family Micrococcaceae; genus Arthrobacter; species Arthrobacter sp. WCS2018Hpa-7. The sequence goes on along the minus strand of NZ_JAVTJB010000033.1, from coordinate 27,833 downwards.
ACCCCGGCCAAGATGGCCATCAATGCCTTGAACTCCGGCGCCAAAGTATGGCTCGCCGACCTCGAGGACGCCAGCACTCCTACGTGGCCCAACGTCATCGACGCCATCCTGAACCTCCGCGACGCCGCCCAGGGAACCCTGAGCTTCACTTCGTCCGAGGGCAAGGAATACCGCCTCCGCACCGACGCTCCCCTGGCTGTTGTGGTGGCCCGCCCCCGCGGCTGGCACATGGAAGAACGCCACCTGCTGATCGACGGCGAACCCACCGTGGGTGCGCTGGTGGACTTCGGCCTGCACTTCTTCCACATCGCCAAGCAGCTCCTCCTCAACGGCCAGGGCCCGTACTACTACCTGCCCAAGATGGAAAGCCACCTGGAGGCGCGCCTCTGGAACGAAGTCTTCGTGTTCGCACAGGACTTCCTCGGCGTCCCTCAGGGCAGCGTCCGCGCCACCGTGCTCATCGAGACCATCCCGGCAGCGTTCGAGATGGACGAGATCCTCTTCGAACTGCGCGATCACGCCTCGGGCTTGAACGCCGGCCGCTGGGATTACCTCTTCAGCATCATCAAGTACTTCCGTGATGCCGGCGAGGAGTTCGTCCTCCCGGACCGCGCCACCGTGGCCATGACGGCTCCGTTCATGCGCGCCTACACCGAACTCCTGGTCAAGACCTGCCACAAGCGCGGCGCCTTCGCCATGGGTGGCATGGCCGCCGTCATCCCCAACCGCAAGCAGCCCGACGTCACCGCCGCAGCCTTCGACAAGGTCCGCGCCGACAAGACCCGCGAAGCAAACGATGGCTTCGATGGCTCGTGGGTTGCCCACCCGGACTTGGTCTCCACCTGCCGCGAAGTCTTCGACTCCGTGCTGGGCGACCGTCCCAACCAGCTGGACAAGCAGCGCCCCGAGGTGAGCGTCACGGCTGAGCAGCTCATCGACGTCGCGTCCGCCGAAGGCCACGTCACCGAGGCAGGCCTGCGCCTGAACCTGTACGTCGCCGTCGCCTACACGGGTGTCTGGATCTCCGGCAGCGGTGCCGTTGCCATCCACAACCTCATGGAAGACGCAGCGACAGCGGAAATCTCCCGCTCGCAGGTGTGGCAGCAGATCCGCAACAAGTCCGTCCTCGCGGACACGGGCAACACCGTGACCCGCGAACTCGTCAGCCGCATCCTGGGCGAAGAAACCGAGCGCCTGCGCATCGAGTTCGGCGACGAGAACTTCAAGGCGTACTACGAGCCCGCATCCAAGCTGATCGAGGACATCTGTTTGTCCGACGATTACACAGACTTCCTCACCACTCCCGCGTACGAGCTGGTGGGCTGAGATGGGCTCATTCTCTTCCTCTGATCTGGCCCACATCGAGTCGCAGCTTGAGGCGACGGACCAGCTGCTGGACCGCAACTACCCCGGTGACGACGGCTCACGCCAGCCCATCCAAACCGTCTACATCCCGGCCGACCGCTTCACGCCTTCCCTTGCGGCAGAGTGGGGCGCCCAGGCGCTGGCGACGGCGGAAGCCCACGGTGGCCTCGAAAAACTGGGTCAGCTGTTGGGCCAGGAGTCCCACTTGGCTGCCGCTGTTGCAGAGCGTGTGGCGGCGAAGCTTTCTGCTGAGCCGATCGAAGACCTCCGTCTGGACTTCGAAGACGGCTACGGCGACCGCGGCGATGAGGCAGAAGACGCCGACGCCGTTGCTGCCGCCACCGCTGTTGCTGCAGCAGTTGCTGCCGGAACAGCTCCGCCGTTCATCGGTATCCGCTTCAAGTGCTTCGAAGCTCCCACCCGGGCACGCGGCCTGAAGACCCTGGACCTGTTCGTCTCCACCTTGGCTGCCGCAGGCGAACTGCCTGCCGGACTGATCCTCACCCTGCCCAAGGTCACCACGGTGGCCCAGGTGCAGGCCATGGACTTCGCGGTGTCCCGCCTTGAGGAAGTCCACGGGCTTCCCGCCGGACGTCTTCGTTTTGAGGTGCAGGTGGAAACGCCGCAGCTCATCATCGGTGCTGACGGAACCTCGCCGGTGGCCCAGCTCCCCCACGTCGTTCCGGGCCGTATCAGCGCCCTGCACTATGGGACCTATGACTACAGCGCCTCGCTGGGTATCTCCGCGGAATACCAGTCCATGGAGCACCCGGTGGCCGACTTCGCCAAGGAAGTCATGCAGCTCGCTGTCGCCGGCACGGGCATCCGCCTGTCCGACGGTTCCACCAACATCATCCCCGTGGGCGATGGTGTGGAGGACGCTTGGAAGTTGCACGGCCGCTTGGTTCGCCGCTCCCTGGAAAACGGCTACTACCAGGGGTGGGATCTGCACGCCGCCCAACTGCCCAGCCGTTTCTCGGCGTCGTACGCTTTCTACCGCGAAGGCCTTCCCGCAGCGGCACTGCGCCTCCGCAACTATGTTGAGCGCACCGAAGGCGGCGTCATGGACGAGCCCGCCACCGCCCGCGCGCTGGCTGGCTTTGTCCTCCGCGGCGTCCAGTGTGGCGCAGTGGCGACCGAGGAGGTCAAGGCGCTTGCCGGCGTCGAACTTTCACAGCTGACCGCACTGGCGCACCCGCGGCTCGCACAACCAACTTTGCACTGATAGGAGCATTTCGCATGGGCAAGTACTACTACCCGCAGGGCGGCCTGCCGCCGCAGACGCAACTGACCACCGAACGGGCCATCGTCACCGAGGCCTACACGGTGATCCCCAAGGGCGTCATGACGGACATCGTCACCAGCAACCTGCCGGGCTTCTCCAACACGCGGTCGTGGATCATCGCTCGGCCGATCTCCGGTTTCGCCACCACGTTCTCCCAGCTGATCGTCGAGATCGCACCGGGCGGCGGGGCTCCCAAGGCGGAGTTCGAGGCCGGCGTTGAAGGCGTCATCTTCGTCACCAAGGGCCAGGTCAACCTGACCCTCGACGGCGAGCTGCACCACCTCGAAGAGGGCGGCTACGCCTACCTTGCCGCCGGTTCAGACTGGGGCTTGGAGAACGTCTCCGACGACATCGTCTCCTTTCACTGGATCCGCAAGGCGTACGAGCGCCTCGAAGGTTTCGAAGCCAAGTCCTTCGTCACCAACGAGAAGGACGTGGAGCCCACCTCCATGCCGGACACCGACGACGTTTGGAAGACCACGCGCTTCACGGACTCCAGCGACCTCGCCCACGACATGCAGGTCAACATCGTCACCTTCCAGCCCGGCGGTGTGATCCCCTTCCCGGAGACCCACGTCATGGAGCACGGCCTGTACGTGCTTGAGGGCAAGGCCATGTACTTGCTCAACAACGACTGGGTTGAGGTGGAGGCCGGCGACTTCATGTGGCTGCGCGCGTTCTGCCCGCAGGCTTGCTACGCCGGTGGTCCGGGCGAGTTCCGTTACCTGCTGTACAAGGACATGAACCGCCAGGTGAAGCTCACCTAGTCTTTACCCTTGCGCCGAGATCGCCGGAAAGCTGCCAGTTCGCTGGAGCCTTCCGGCGATTTCGTCGTTTTCCGGCGAACTCAGCGGTCTGGGTGGCCTCCGCGGCGGCCGATTCTGAGCCCGGCCCAGAAGGCGAGGAGCAGCAAGCCAAGGCCCGCGATGGTCAGCCCGAGTTGCGTTTCCTTGCTGACGAATGAGCCGTTGCCCCCCACGAACACCTCATTGCTCAGCGGCGCATAGGCGAACCAGCCGACATTCGTCTCCAGGTTGCTCCACGCCACGATGACCCCGGCGACCACCGCGATCAGTCCCAGTAGAGGCACGACGACGGCAGCCGGTTTGCGGGCAGGCTGCGGCGTATTCTGTCCCCCGGATGTGTACTGTCCCCCGGATGTGTACTGTTCCCCGGTTGTGTTGTGTTCCCCCATGCGGCCGAGTCTAGCCTGCGCGTCCGCCCAACTGAGTCGCAGTTCAGGCCGTTTTGAGCTCACTAAACGCGCTTAACTGCGACTCAGTTGGGTTTCGGTTTGCCGGGGCCGCCGGCGATTCGGTACGACTCCTGCAGCAGTTCGTCGAGCTCGTCCGTGTCGATTCGCTCGAGCCGGATCAGCATGAGTTGCGGAGACTGTTCGTGATGCGGGGTCCAGAAAAAGGTATCCGGATTCATGGCTGCGAGCGCTTCGCGTTCATCGGTTTTGACGGTGCCCACTCCTTCTTCCCAGATGCGGGCCATGAGGGTCTTGGCGAACCATGCGGGCTGTCCCCAGCTGGGACGCTCACTCACCCCGGGCAATCCAAGGCAGATGCGGCGGACATCGTCTTCTGTGGCCATGGTTCACTGTGGCACTGGTGCTGCGCAATGGACAAGACATGCCGGGCAACCCGCCGCTACGCTTGGCCCATGTTGACTATCGGCAGCACTGTCTTGGGCGTCAATGACATGGCCCGCGCCACCCGGTTCTGGCATGAAGCCCTGGGCTACGTCCCACGGGAGCCGGGCGATGACACGTGGGTGATCCTGGTACCCGAGTCCGGCTCCGGTCCTCAGCTGGCCCTCATGCTGAGCGAAACACCCGTCCAGGAGCATCCCCGCACACATCTGGATCTCTACGCGGAGGACCAGGCAGCCGAGGTGGAGCGGCGCATCGGGCTCGGCGCCCAGCGAGTTGACTGGGACCTGTATCCCGAGGATCCGGATTTCGTGGTCCTCGCGGACCCTGACGGCAACCGCTTCTGTGTGATCGACAAGAGTCCGCGGTAGCACCGCCGTCGCATCATCGAAGCCATTTAACGCGGGTCCAAATGGGAACACCTCGGGTCCATTCGAAGACGGAATACGGAGTGACGCGTCCAGGTAGCGTGCCGAAACGAATTCGCCGGAGGCCTGCCAGATCGCCGGACCTCTCCAGCGAGCCCGCACCGCTCCGGCGAAGTCACGGGTCCCCGGGTCGCATCTGGAGGTGGAGTCCCAATTCCGTCAGTCCCCCTCTGTAGAGTGCTCCCCATGGATGACAAAGCGATGTTGCTCGGCTATTTGCGGCTCCGGAGGGCGGACCTGCTCGGCAAGGTGGAGAACCTCAGCGAGTACGATGCCAGGCGGCCCTTGACCCCCACCGGCACCAACCTGTTGGGCTTGGTGAAGCACGTGGCCAGCGTGGAGCTGGACTATTTCGGGGTGACGTTCGGGCGCCCCAGCGGCAGGGAGATGCCGTGGCTGGCGGAGGACGCAGAACCGGATTCCGATATGTGGGTCCCTGTAACTGAGAGCCGGGAAGAGATCCTGGAACTGCACCACTTTTCCGCGAAGCACAGCGACGAAACCATTGAGTCCCTCCCATTGGATGCTCCGGGGGTTGTGCCGTGGTGGTCGGAGGAAAAGAAGCACGTCACGCTTCACCAGATCCTGGTCCACATGTGCGTGGAAACCGCCAGGCACGCGGGACACGCAGACATCATTCGCGAGCTCATCGACGGCTCCGCGGGGCAGAGGCCCGGGGATCCCAACATCCCCAGCCGCAACTCCGAGGAATGGGCAGCCCACCGCTACCGCATCGAGGAAGCAGCCAGGGAAGCCGACCGTCGCCACTTCTGAACCTTCACAGCCCACGCATAAGGTGGGCAAACCTCCTGCGTAGCCTTGCTCCGTAGAAATGAGGCATGACTCCCCCACAGACTGAACACCGTAAGGGCGGCCGGACACGGCGCGCCGTCATCTCCGCCGTTCTGGCGGTCACTCTCTCTGCCGGGGGCGCCGCAGCTTGGGCCTTGGACCGCTTCGTCGTTCCGCACGCCGAGATCACCAACGTCTCCGAGTACGAAGCCAGCCAGGCCGGAACAAGCACGACGACGGACGCTACTTCCGCTGAAACCTCGGCGAGCGCTGTCGTCACGGATACCTCGTACACGGCGGGCGACACCGGCGTCACCGTCTCCACGGTGACCACCGGCAGCGGCGACGACACCGTGACGTACTACGTTGCCGACGTCGTGCTTGATGATGCCACCACGCTGAAGTCGGCGTTCGCCGAGGATACTTACGGCGGGAACATCACCGAAACCACGTCCGCGATCGCCGAAGACCACAACGCCATCTTCGCCATCAACGGCGACTACTACGGCTTCCGGGACACTGGCATCGTGATCCGCAACGGCGTGGTGTACCGGGACGAGGGAGCGCGGCAGGGCCTGGCCTTCTACAAGGACGGCACCGTCAAGGTGTACGACGAGACCACCACCTCCGCTGACCAGCTCATCGCGGATGGTGTCTGGAACACGCTCTCCTTTGGCCCCTCGCTGCTGGACAACGGCGAAATTGCCTCCGGCATCGAGGACGTGGAGGTTGATACCAACTTCGGCAACCACTCCATCCAGGGCGAGCAGCCGCGCACCGCCGTCGGCGTCATTGACCAGAACCACCTGGTGTTCGTGGTGGTGGACGGCCGCAGCCCCGGCTACAGCGCCGGTGTCACCATGACGGGCCTGGCGCAGATCATGAAGGACCTTGGCGCCACCACCGCGTACAACATCGACGGCGGCGGCTCCTCCACCATGTATTTCAACGGCTCCCTGGTGAACAACCCGCTCGGCGAGAACAAAGAGCGCGGCACCTCCGACATCCTCTACATCGCCCAGTCATGATCATCCTGATACCGGCGTACGAGCCGGACCATCAACTCATCAACATTGTCCGCAAACTCCAGGAAGCGGACCCGTGGCTGACCATCGTGGTGGTGGACGACGGCTCCGGACCGGACTACCAAAACACGTTCGACGACGTTGCCCGGCTGGGGTGCCATGTGCTCAGTTACGCGGTGAATGGTGGCAAGGGCCACGCGCTCAAGAGCGGATTCTCCTTCATCGCGGAGCGCTTCCCGGGCCACGACGTTGTGTGTGCCGACAGCGACGGACAGCACGGCGTGGCCGACATTCTTGCCGTGGCGGACCGGGTCCGGAGCGTGACCGGCGCAATGGTGCTCGGTTGCAGGAATTTCTCCGGGAATGTCCCTGCCCGCAGCAAGTTTGGCAACACGGTGACCCGTGGCCTGTTCAGGCTCGCAACGGGTCAACGGATCTCTGACACCCAGACGGGTCTGCGGGGCTACCGGGCTGACATGCTCCCGTGGCTTGTGACGGTCCGCGGCCAGCGCTATGAGTACGAGCTCAATCTGTTGCTTGAGGCTAAACAGGCCGGCTATGGCATTGAAAGTGTGGAGATCGCCACCGTCTATCTGGACCATAACTCGGGATCGCATTTCAGGCCTGTGGCTGACTCGATCAGGATCTATGCGCCGCTGCTGAAGTTCCTCGGGTCCTCGCTGTCCGCGTTCGTGGTGGACACGGTGATGTTCCTGATCCTCAGTGCCCTCACGGATTCCCTCCTGGCGGCGGTAGTGGGAGCCCGCCTGATCAGTGCGTCGGTGAACTTCCTGGTCAACCGCCGGCTGGTGTTTGAACACGGCAGGGACACCTCGTTCCGTGCCGCGGCTACCGGCTATGTGGCCTTGGTAGTTGCCCTCTTGGCCGTCAATTACGCCGCAATGTTGACTCTTACGTCCTTGGCCGTTCCTGACTTGCTGGCCAAACTTGTCACCGAAGTGACCCTGCTGGGTGCCAGCTACGCCGTGCAGCAGCGCTTCCTGTTCATCCGGAAGGCCCGTACTGACGCGTCGGCACCAGCTGTCCCGTCGACACCGGCTGTCCCGGCAATAATCGCGGACAGCGGAACACATATCCCAGCCTTGGTCCCGGCACAGTTTCAGCACAGCATGACCGGGAAAAGTGGAAACCAATCCCCCAAGAGATTCCGGAGTAACTGATGAACACCATCATCCTCATCGCGGCAGACCTGGCCGCCATCACCATTTTGACGCTCGCCCTCTACCTTCGCCGCCACCGGCGCCGTGACCTGGTGGTTTCCTACCTGGGCATGAACGTTGGCGTCCTGGCAGTGGCCACGGCCCTGTCCGGGTCGGCTGCCGGTGTTGGCCTTGGTTTGGGCTTGTTCGGTGTTCTCTCGATCATCCGGCTCCGGTCTACGGAACTGGCCCAACACGAGGTGGCCTACTACTTCTCGGCACTGGCATTGGGCCTGATCGCCGGCATCGGGGTGGAGCCCCTCTGGCTGACACTGTCCCTCATGGCATTGGTCCTCCTGGTGATGTTCGTCGGCGACAACCCACGGGTCCTGCCCGCCTACCGCCACCAGACCGTGGTCCTGGACCGGGCCATCAACAACGAACCCGAGCTCTATGCCCGGCTGGAGGAAGTCCTCAACGGCACCGTCCACTCGGCCACCATCCAGGAGCTGGACATGGTCAATGACAAAACAATCGTGGACGTCCGGTACGCGGTCCGGGCGCAGCAGCCGCGGCACTCACAGCTCGGCTTCGACCAGCCCGCCGGTGCGCTCTCGCCGGCGCCCCAGGAACTGCCGTCGCATCCAGTACTTCCGGCACAGTCCCCGCAGCAAGTACAGCAGTCCGAGCCGACCCAGTCGTCCGTGCCCACCTCGGCAGGTGTAGCGTGAGCGACGCCCCACCGATCATGCCGCAGCTGGGCGAGCTGCCCGCCGTCGGACTTGAAGAACTCACCACCGAAGCCGCGCTGCTGACCCGGGTGGACCGCAAGTACCTGGTTCCGTCGGCCACGGCACGCACCATCCTCAGCACCTTCAGCACCGAGGCCCGGGTCCTGGAAATGAACGGGAACCGCACGTTCGCCTACGACTCCGTGTATTTCGATACCCCTTCGCTGGCCAGCTATATGCTGGCTGCCCACGGCAGGCGCCGGCGGTTCAAGATCCGCACGCGGACCTACTTGGACAGCGGGGTGAGCTTCCTCGAAGTGAAGACCGAAGGTGCCCGGGAGGCAACGGTCAAAGAACGGATCCCTTATGAGTTGTGCGACCGCGACCGGCTGACCGAGGAAGGGCTGGCCTATGTGAAGGAGACGTTGACCGCAGCGATGGGGGACGTACACATTGGTTCCTTGGAGCCAGTGCTTTCTACGCGCTACGACCGCACCACACTCTTCCTCCCCGCGTCAGGTAGCCGCGCGACCATCGATGCCGACGTCACCTGGCAGAGCCCGGACGGTCAACCGTGGATGCTGGACAACTCCGTGGTGATCGAGACGAAATCCGGCTCCGCCCCCGGGCCCTTGGACAGGCACTTATGGGCGCACGGCGTCCGGCCGTGCCGCATCTCGAAGTTCGCCACCGGCATGGCCGCGCTCCATCCCGAGCTCCCGGCCAATCGTTGGAACCAAACACTCCGGCGCAGGATGCCACTGCGCCCCCTTCACTGACTTTCCCTCCACAGACTTAGGAACCCACCATGCGCTCTTTCCGTACCGCCCTTTCCGTTGCCGCCGTCGCCCTGGCCGTATCGTTGGCAGGTTGCTCCACGGCCGCCACCAGCTCAACGTCCACCGGCACCACTGGCACGTCCACGACTACGACCACCACCCAGCAGGCAGTCACCGCCGCCACCATCGAGGAAGACACCCATTACGACAGCGACGACCTCACGTGGGACGCCGCAACTGAAGTGGCCATCAGCCTGGCCGACGGCCGCAGCAAAGTGACGTCGTCGTCCTCCACCGGCGTGGCGGTAGACGGCAACACCGTGACCATCAGCGCGGCTGGAACCTACAGGCTGAGCGGCTCGCTCAGCGACGGCCAGATCGTGGTGGCCGCGGGAGAGGAAGACACCGTGCGGATCATCCTGGACGGCGTGGAACTGGGCAACTCCGCAGGTTCGCCATTTGTGGTGCAGAGCGCGGACGAAGCAATCGTGTACTTGCAAGACGGCAGCACCAACACGTTGACTGACGCCACCACCTACGCCGACCAGGGCGAAGACGCCCCCAACGCTGCGCTCTACTCCATGGCCGACCTGACCATCGCCGGGACCGGTTCCCTCACCGTCAACGGAAAAGCCAATGACGGCATCGTGTCCAAGGACGGCTTGGTGATGGCTTCCGGCAAGGTCACCGTGGACGCTGTGGATGACGGCATCCGCGGCAAGGACTACACAGTCCTGCTGGACGGCGCCTACCAAGTGACCGCGGGCGGCGACGGAGTAAAGGCGGACAACGAGACGGACGAAGGCCGCGGTTGGTTGCTGGTCAGTGGCGGCTCACTGACCGTCAACGCAGGCGACGACGGCGTAAAGGCCTTCAACACCCTCACCATCTCCGGCGGGACCGTCACCGTAGCCGAGTCGGAGGAGGGGCTGGAAGCGCAGCACATTGCCATCTCCGGCGGCGACGTCACCGTCACGGCGAACGACGACGGCGTGAACGCCTCGGGCGGTTCGTCCACCTCCACTTCCACTGACGCCGGCGCCGGCGCGGCTGGCGGCGGTATGGGTGGACCGGGTGGTGGCGGCATGGGTGGCGGAGAGATGGCAGCCGGCGACTACAGCGTGGATGTGTCCGGCGGAACGCTGACCATCAACTCCGAGGGCGACGGTCTGGACTCCAATGGCAGCGCCACCATTTCGGGCGGCACCGTGGTGGTCAACGGCCCCACCAACGACGGCAACGGCGCACTGGATGTGAACGGCGAGCTGGTAGTCACCGGCGGAACCGTGGCAGCAGCAGGCAGCGCGGGCATGGCGGTCACACCGGGGACCTCGTCCACGCAGTCCGGCGTGCAGCTGACCTTCGACTCGTCGGTATCCGCCGGCACTCCGGTGCACATTGTGGACTCCTCCGGTGCCGTGGTTGCCACGTTCGTGACCACCAAGACCATTGCGTCCCTGGTGTTCTCCTCCTCGGCCATCACGGACGGGGAAAGCTACACGGTGTACACCGGGGGCAGCGCCGATGCGAAGGCCGGGGTAACCACGGGATCCACGGATGGAGCTGAGGAACAGGGAACAGTGACCGCCGGTCAGTACACCCAGTCACAGGGTCCGGGCGGCGGTGGCGGCCGCTGGTAAGTATGACGGCACGTTTGACGCAATGGGCGGGCAGGATTTCGATCCCGCCCGCCCATTGACGAGCTGTCCAGCGTTGCCTAGTGTTGCTTTGTTAGCGCTAACAAACACTTTCCGGCAAGGACCCCTGTGAGCAACAATGCCAACACTCCGGTGAAGTCACCCCTTTTCAGGGACCCCATCGAGGACGGTGCCGCGGATCCAACCGTGATCTACAACCCGCTCGAGAAAGCCTGGTGGATGATCTACACCAACCGGCGCACCACAGTCCCGTTCGAGGACGGCCTGAGCTGGCTCTACGGGTCCAAACTGGGAGTCGCATCGTCATCCGACGGCACGCACTGGGACTACCGCGGGACCCTGGAGGGACTGGACTTCGAGTGGGGCCACAACACCTTCTGGGCCCCGGAAATCTTTGAGCACGCTGGAACCTTCCACATGTACGTCAGCTACATCCGCGGCATCCCCGCCCACGGCAACCCGCATTCCATGGAGATCCATCACTACACCAGCCATGACCTGCTGGCATGGGAACATCATGGAGTGGTGCCGTTGAGCTCCAACCGGGTCATCGATGCCTGCGTCCATGAACTCCCCGGCGGCGGCTTTCGCATGTGGTTCAAGGATGAGGTGCGCGGATCAGAGACCTGGGCTGCGGACAGCGACGACCTCCACCAATGGACCGTTCGCGGGCACGTCCTGACCACGCCCACCGGTCATGAAGGGCCCAACGTTTTTCAGCTTGGCGGCTGGTACTGGATGATCGTGGACACCTGGTCCGGCCAGGAAGTGCACCGTTCCAATGACTTGGATTCCTGGACGAAGCAAGGGACCATCCTCGCAGGCAGCATCGGGGACACCTTCCGGCGCACTGACGACGTGGGACCGGGGCTGCACGCGGACGTAGTGGTCAATGATGACCGGGCTTGGGTCTTCTACTTCACCCACCCGGACCGCGTCAGCGCCAGCCATCCCACGGTTCAAAGCCGGCGATCTTCGATCCTCGTCGCTGAGCTCACCGTGACCGATGGCATACTACGTTGCGACCGGGACGCCGACGCGCCGCTTCTCCTCGCACAGCCCTCCGGATTCAGTGTGGCTTCCTGACCTCCTTTGAAGCCCACCGCTCCCAGATACAACCCATTTCGGCTGCATTCGAGCCGCCATCCTTTCAAAGAGGGTCACGAAGCCACAGCGCCCGACGACGGCACTCGCCTGCCGCCGTCGGGCCCTGCTGAGTGCGCCCAGCACGAGCTCGGGCGCCCCCGCAAGTCTCCCCCACAAACTTGATGCGAACTTGAGCCAAACGAAAAGGTTCCTTGATATAGCGGCGCCACGCTGGAATCAGTCGGAACACCAATACCGAGGGGTTTCGGCAACGAATCTCAAGTATGAAAGACAACGACGTGGGGGACGCAATGGAGCAGTCATCAGCACTCAGTGAGGTAGTTGCCGTCAAGGGCATCATCCAGGACCAACACCCCGTGGATTTCTACGCTCTGGGCGTCGCCGGATGCATTGACCGGCTCGCCGCGCCGCTCCGTCGGACCGGCATCACCGTCCACTGGCACACTCCTCATCACGGTATCGAGATCTCCTCTTCGGCCGCCGCACTCCTCTATCACGTGGCGCAGGAGACGTTCAGCAACACCCTCAACTACGCCAACGCCAACGAGCTCACCGTCCGCCTCAACGCTGTTTACCACGGCATCCAGCTCACCATTACGGACGATGGCAGCGGTTTCGAAATCCATGCCGCGCCCAGCGGCCGGCGGCACGGTTTCGGCCTGCTGCTGATGTCCATCGCAGTGCACGACGCCGGCGGGACAGTAGACATCGACTCTGAACTTGGGCGGGGCACCAGTGTGAGGGTCACGCTGCCGCTGGATTGAGTCCGATTTGGGACCTTATTTAGGCTCCCAAGCATGGCCCAACCGCGTTGCCGGACGTATTCTGTAGCTACTTTTCAGCCTGACATCCCGACGGATTGGCACGAAAAATGGCGCAGAACAAGGGTCCAAAAATAGGTCTCGGAAAGGTCCTTCTCAGGGTCTTCGGGTACTTCCTGGTGAGCATCCTCTGCGGTGTGCTGATCTCCGGGCTGGTGGTCCCCGTGGTGGCGTTCACCAGCACCACCGTGGGCGGGTCGATTGGATTCTATGAAGACCTGCCGAGCGAACTGAACGTCGATTCGCCCTCACTTTCGAGCACTGTGGTGTCCGCAGACGGGCAACACATTGCCACGTTCTATGCAGAAAACCGCGTCAAGGTTCCCCTGGAAGAGATGTCGCCGTTCATCCGGGAAGCCATCGTGGCGATCGAGGACAGCCGCTTTTACGATCACGCCGGCGTGGACGCGCAGGGCATCATCCGGGCGTTGAGCTCCAACCTCACCAAAGGCACGCGGCAAGGGGCTTCCACGCTGACCCAGCAATACGTCACCAATGTGCTCAACGAGTCGCGGCTGTCCGAGGGCCGTCCTGAAGAGGTGGTGCTCAGCGGCCAGAAAACCATGGGAGACAAACTCCGCGAGGTCAAACTCGCCCTCGAATTGGAGAAGCGGTTCAGTAAGGACCAGATCCTTGAGGGGTACCTGAACATCGTGTTCTTTAACCGGGATGCCTACGGTATTGAAGCTGCCTCGCGCTATTTCTTCAGCGCGTCCGCGAAGGACTTGACCCTGCCGCAAGCGGCGCTCCTTGCGGGCTTGGTCAACGGTCCCAGCATTTACGACCCCACCGTTGACCCGGAGGCGGCGGTGAACCGGCGCAACCTCGTTCTGGACCGGATGGTGGAACAAGGCAAGATCACGGCAGTGGACCACGGAGTGGCAGTAGCAACACCCGTAGAACTGAACATCACGCCCTCACGGCAGGGGTGCGCGGGAGCAGCGATCGCCACCTACTTCTGTGACTACGTCTCCCATTTGATCCTCAATGACGAGACCTATGGTTCCACCGTCAACGAGCGCGAGCGCCTGCTCTACCGGGGTGGCCTCACCATCACCACCACCCTGGACAGCAGGCTCCAAGCCGTTGCCCAGGCCCAAGTGGACGCCTCGGCCGGGGACAATCCGGACAAGTGGGGCGCGGCCATGACCACCGTGCAGCCCGGTACCGGCAAGATCCTGGCCATGGCGCAGAACACGGTCTTCGTGCCGCAGGAAGGAAAGTACGACACCCAATTGAACTTCAACGTGGATGCCAAGGACGAGAACGGTTACGACCTCAACGGGGCCGGTGGTTTCCAGCCCGGGTCCACCATGAAGCCGTTCATCTATGCCGAATGGCTCAACCAAGGCAAAAACCCTACAGCCGTGGTTGACGCCTCACGCAGGGTCTACCCCGTTGGATTCCCCTGGCGGTCCAGCTGCGGAAGGGTTATGGGCGGCTACAGCTCCGCCCAGAAGGCACAGAACCTGGGCGCCGACGACGACCTGCAGAACAACGATGTGGGTTACTACCGTGCCATGCCCATCAACTACGGCCTTTACAACTCCATCAACACCGCAACGTTCGCTACGGCAGCACAGTTGGACTTCTGCGGCATCCAGAAAATGGTGGACACAGTGGGCCTGCACAGCGGCCTCGACAACGCCCCGGTGAACATGCACCAGATCGGAAACCTGCTGGGCTCCATCGGCGTGGCGCCTTTGGTCCTTGCGAGTGCCTACGCAACCTTCGCCAACGACGGCACGTACTGCGCGCCCCTTGCCATCACGGAGATCAGCGATGCCCAGGGCCGCCAGTTCGAAGCCCAAACGCCCGAGTGCCGGGAGGCGGTGAAACCGGCCGTAGCCCGTGGCGTCAATGCAGTCCTGCAGGATGTCCTCAAGATGGGGTCCGGCGTGTGGATTGAGCCCAGGGTCCACACCAAGGTTCCTGCTGCCGCCAAGACCGGCACGTCCAACAACAACGGAGCGACGTGGGTGGCCGGCTACACCACCACCCTCGCCACGGCGTCGTTCTTTGGAGATACCACCGCGGGTCAGCAGCGCGCTGGGCAAAACGTCACCATCAACGGGAAGTTCTACAAGTCCTTGGACGGCTACATGATCGCAGGCCCGCAGTGGGCCAACTACATGGTGGAGGCCACGTCCCTCTACCCAAGCGGGCCTTTCGCGGCACCTGCTCCCCCTCCGGCCCCGGCACCCGTCACCACGGTGCCCGCGGTTCCGCGCCTGACGGGACGGTAGCGCGTGTGCCGTCGTCCTCGTAGCTGTCCACGCCGGCGAGGTGCCGGCCCGCAATGTACCCGAACGTCAGCGCCGGGCCCAAGTTGATGCCGCCCGCGGGGTAGTGCCCGCCCATGACGTTGGCTTGGTCGTTGCCGGCGACGTACAGGCCCTCGATGGGGTCGCCGCCGCTGTTGAGCGCCCGTGACCAGCCATCCGTGTCGACCCCCGCAAAGGTACCGAAGCTGCCCGGCACTACCCGCACCGCGTAGAACGGACCTTTCTCGAGGGGCCCCAGTGACGGGTTCGGCCGGTTGGTGGGGTCGCCGCCGTAGCGGTTGAAGGCTGTCCCGCCACGTCCAAACCCGGGGTCGACGCCGTCGCGTGCGTTGGCGTTGAACCCCGCCACAGTGCGGCGCAACCCGCCAGGGTCTATGCCGCACTTCGTGGCAAGTTCTTCCAGCGTCCGGCCCTTGAGGAGGTACCCGGAACGCAGGTAGGGGAACAACGGGACGGGCAGCGGTTTGGCCATTCCCAGCGGGAATTTACGCACGAACCGACTGTCCGCGATCTGCCACGACTCCACGGTCTCCCCTTCCGGCGTCGCTGCGATGAGTGCCTCAACGTAGTCGTAGTAGCCGTTGGCCTCGTTCACGAACCGCTTCCCATCCGAACGGACACCGATGCTGCCAGGTTTGGCCCGGTCCATGATGTGCGGGAACACACCGGTCCGGCCGTTGCGGTGCGGCACCAACGACACCGGACACCACGCAGCCGGCGACTTCACGTCGGTCCTGAAACGGGCTCCCACTGATTCGGCCAGGGTGATGCCATCGCCCGTGGTCTCGCGCGGGGAAAGCGTCCAGTGCTCCCGGCCGGTAGGCGTCTTGGGAAACAATTCCTTGCGACGCCGAATATCGTTGGGGAAACCGCCGGTGGCAAGCACGACGCCGCGGCCCGCGTTGATCTGGAGCTCGCCTTCCGGGGAACGTACGACGGCGCCGGTCACCTTGCCGTTGTCGTCGCTGAGCAACGCCGTGGCAGGGGTGGAGACGCGGATGTCGACGCCCAGGTCATCTGCGGACTTCATGAGCCTGCCGGTGAGCGCCGTGCCGTTGACCAGCTGCATGTTGCGGCGGTGGGTGAGCAGGTCAAGGAGGTGGAAGCCGAAGCGCCACCCCGCGTGGAAGATCCCTTTGAGGTTTCCCTGTGATGCTGAGAGGAACTTGCTGAGGTCCGGCCCTGCCATGATGCCCATGCCGAGGAAGGATGTCTCGTACAGCTGATGACGCATCTTGGCACGCACAGCCGGCTTGATGGTCCGGGCGTTGAGAGGTTTGGGGCCTACAGAGCGGTTTCCCGTGCCAACGCCTGGGAGGTTGCCGTAGATGTCGTTGATCCTGCTGCCCGGAACGAACTGCAGTGACGTCTTTTCCTGGAAGAACCCCACCATGTGCGGGGCAGCCTCGAGGAAGGCCTCCACGTTCTGCTCCCGGTAGTCGTCGCCCAGGACGGCGCGGAGGTAGGTCCGGAATGTCTCTTTGTCTTCGTTGACGCCCTCGGCTTTCGCCAGTGGGTTACCGGGGGCCCACGCCCAGCCACCGGACCACGACGTTGCGCCGCCGCAGACTCCGGACTTTTCCACGACGATGACTTTCAGCCCGTGGTAGGCCGCTGTCACTGCCGCAGCGAGGCCTCCGGCTCCTGAACCAATGACGAGGACATCGCAGTCAAGGGTGGGAAGGTTCGGGGTGCTGTTCATGTGGTGCTCCAGGTAAATGCGGGGGTGGTGAGGACTGAGGTGGCTGCTGCCTTCAGCTGTTTGGCCCAAGCGAGTTCGCCCATGGCGGCCACTCTGCTTCCGGAAGGGGTTTCGACGCTGACGGGGATGTCCCCGGGGAACGACGCGAGCAGGGCCGGGAGGTCGAATTCGCCTTCCCCGGGCACACCGCGCTCCGAGCGGGACTCAAGGATCAGCCCTTCCCTGCTGGCCGGCGGTATGGCCGGACCGTCGCAGAGTTGGATCATGGGGACCAGGTCCGCGGCATCCTCGAGGTGGGCCCACGTGCCGCCGAAGCGGTTGACATGGAGGGCGTCCACCACGATTTTGCAGTCTGCACGGTCCGCGAGTTCCACAGCCTGCGGGATCGATCGGACTGTCTGATAGGCGATGGGCTCCAGCGTGGGGACGATCCCGTAGGCTTTGCCGTCCTGCGTCATCTGCGCGAGGTGGTCCCCGAATCGGTCCAGGTCCGGATCCGCGCAAGCGACAGTCAGCGTGGACGCTCCCAGCGCTTGGCCCGCCTCCATCATGCGCAGCCATGCTTCGCGTTGATCGGCGCCATTCTGCAGGCCGGTTCCGTCCAGAAGCAGGAACTCGATGTCTTCAACGGTGATCCCCGTGTCGTCCATTCGAGCCAGGGTTTCGCGAAGCATGGGCGAGCCGGGCTGTAGGTTGTACGGACGCTCAGTTGGTGTCACTGGACGCACCCGTGCGCCGATGAAGTCGAACCCGGCCTCAGCGGCGATTGTCACCAGATCCGGGGGCGCGGTTCCCACAAGTGAAAGCTGCGCAAGTCCGAGCCGGCGTAGTGGGGTGCCGAGGGGTGGAATGGCAACAGGGGAAGAGGCACCGGGAGCAGCGGGAGCAGCGGTCCGCTGCGAGATCACCGGAAAGCTCCGGCGATCTGACACGGTTCCAGCGCCTTCGGCACCATCAGTCTCTGCGCCGTCAGCCAAAGCAGCAGCAATCCGCTGAGCGGCGTCGTACCCGCTCTTGACCGCGTTGGACACAATGGCCGCTGCAGTATCGACGACGGTTCCGGCCATTGCGACAGGAATGGACGCTGACCGGCTGAGCTCCGCTTCCCGTTGCTCCACAGTGAGTGGTCCGTCCAACGGCAGCACGGAGCGGGAAACAAGCAGCTCCCCCGGGGCGTCGATCCACTCCTCGTCCATGCCGGAACGGCTGATGCGTACCCGGCCGTCGTCGAACTCCTCGATGCTGCTGGACAGGAGGATCCGCACACGAGGATTGGCCTCAAGGCGCGGCACAGCCAGGATCTTGGCGCGACGTCCCGACTCCGGGGCCAGCGCTTCCTGTGGTCCGATGATCAGCACAGCGGTCCCCTGCGAAGCGAGGGTATCGGCCACGCTCATGGCCACGGAATCAGCACCCCAGATGGTCACAGCCTCCGGTGCAGCACCCAACATGCCAGCCGAACGGGCTGCGCCAGCCTCCGAAGCCGGCGAACCGCCGTCGAGGATCTCCGGGTGCTTCGCGAGCCAGTCCCGAATATCGGTAACACGCGGTGAATCACTGCCAACAAACCCAGCCGCCGGCCGACGACCACCAGTAGCGATGACCACTGCGTCGGCCCCGAAATCGCGGGCCAACGCTCCGGCGTCGGACGTGTCGGCGCGGGTACCCAAGCGGACGTCCACGCCGAGGCGCTCGTTTTCCGAGGCTGACCAGTCGGCAAAACGGTGGAAGTCGGGCGTGGACTTCATGCGCTCGGCGAGGGCGAACTGCCCGCCCGGCCGCCCGCCGTCGTCCACGAGTGTGACGCGGGCGCCGGCTTCGGCGAGTTCGCGGGCTGCGGTGAGCCCGGCGGGTCCGGCACCCACCACCAGCACGCGCGAGGCGGAGCGGACGGCCGGAGTTGAAACGGGTACACGCGAACGCCCCACGGCAGGGTTGACCGTGCAGGTGACTTGTCCGAGTCCCAGGTTGTCGATGCAGACGTTGCACGCGATGCACGGCCGGTAGCGTCCGCCGCGCAGCACGCCGCCAACAAAAGCAGGATCGGCATGGATGGCGCGCGCCAGGCTCACGAAGTCGCAGGTGCCCTTCGAGAGGACGTCTTCAATGATTTCCGGGCTGTTGAGCCGTCCGGCCATACCCAAGGGGAGACCGAATTGGCGGTAGGCCTGGGCGTAGTCGGACAGGATTCCGGGCTTCCACTCCCCCGACTGGACAATCCATTCGCCGGCGTCGTAGCTGCCCGCGGAAAGATCCAGGAAGTCGAGTTTGTCCAGGTGGGCTTTTCCGATGATGGCCACTTGTTGTTCGGCGCTGATGCCGTCGGCCGGACCTTCCAGCACGGAGACCCGCATGCCCACGATCGTGTCCGGCACCGCCTTGCGAACGGCATCGATAACCAGGTTCATGAAGACCTCCGGCGCCGCGAACTGGTCCGTGCGGTGGTTGGAAATGGGCGACATGAACTGGTGGATCAGGTAACCGTGGGCGCCGTGGAGATTGATGACGTCGAAGCCTGCAGCCACAGCGCGTTTCGCCGCAGCAGCGTAGGCGGCCACGAGTTCGTAGCATTCAGCTGCGGTGAGTTCCCGCGGAACCTCGCCGCCCGCCGTCGGGCACGAAACCGGCGACGGCGCGAGGTTCTTGAACCCGGACACTGCGGCTTGGGCGGTGCGGCCGCCGTGGTTGAGTTCGACGGCGGCCAGCGCACCTTCGGCGTGCAGGGCGTCGGTGAGGCGGCGGAGCCCGGGGATCATATGGTCCGTGTGCAGGCCGAGTTGGTGCGTGCGGCCCTTGCCGTCGGCGCGGACATACGTCGCTTCGGTGGTCACCATGCCAAGGCCGGCCTTGGCGCGGGTCACGAGGTAGTCGATGTACTGCTCGGTGATGTGCCCATCCGTGGTGCCGTAGTTACGTTCCATGGGGGCCGATGCGAGGCGGTTGCGGAGTGTCGTGGGGGTCCGGCCGTTGCGGCCCAAGGTCAGTGGCATTCCCGCTGCGGGCGTGGTGGGGAGCATGGTCAGCGAGCCACCTTTTCACGGCCGCGCAGCTCGGGAATGGCTGCGTGGATGGGCTGTACTGCGGCGAAGCGGACTGGTTGGCCGGTACCTGAGGATTCGTAGACTGCCAGCAGGATCCGCAAGGATTTCAGCGCGTCCTTGCCCGTGATGGCTGGTTCGGTGCCGGCTTCCAGTGCCTGCACGAAGTCCTTGACCTGCAGTTTGTGGAACGGAATCAGCTGGCCGTTGATGACGGACAGGTCAACGTTCGGTTCAACGCCTTCAGGATGGACAGGCTCGACGACGATCCGCTCACCCACCGCCCACAGGTCCAGTCGGCCATCGCTGCCTTCCGGAAATTCCGTCAGGGAAGCCGAAGCACCCGTTTCGCCGGTAATGCGGAGCTGGATTCCGAGGTTGGGCGATACCGCGGTGGAGGCCTCCAGCGTTGCCATGGCTCCGGAGGTGAAGGTGATCACCGCCGTCGCGGAGTCTTCCACCTCTATATAGTCGCCGTGGCGGTAGGTGTTGACCTTCCCGTAGACCTCGGCCACGTCCCCCAGGTACCACTGGAGGAGGTCGATTTGATGCACGGCCTGGGACATCAGGACCCCGCCGCCATCGTTCTCCCAGGTGCCACGCCAGGCGTCCCGGTTGTAGTACTCCGGGGCACGGTGCAGCATGACCGAGCACTGGGCCATGATCGCCTTGCCCAGTGTGCCGTCGTCGATCGCGGTGCGGATCTTCTGCGACGCCGGCCAGAAGCGGCGTTGGAAAAGGACCCCCAGCTGGACTCCGGCATCTTCACACGCCGCCACCATGCGTTCGGCAGACCCCAGTGAGGTAGCGATGGGTTTCTCGCAGAGAACGTTGACCCCGGCTGCGGCCGCCCTCAGCACCACGTCCTCGTGGGTGGGGTGCGGAGTGCAGACGGAAACGATGTCCAGGTCCAGGGCGAGGAGTTCGTCCACACTGGTGACCGCATGCGGGATTCCCCAGCTCTTTGCTGTTGCCGAGGCCCGGTCCGGGTCGACATCGCAGACGCCCACAATCCGGACGTTGTCCAAGGCAGTGAAAGCTTCCAGGTGGTTGCGGGAAATGGCGCCGCAACCCGCGATTCCTACGCGGAAGGTGCGGGCTGCCGGTGCTGGCGAAGTCATGGGGTGTTCCAACTTTCGGGGCATATGAGTCGGTTGCTTGGCTGAGTCGTTTGCTTGGATGTGTAGGTAAGGGACGGTGCCGGGCGGCTGGGAGCTGCCGCCCGGCGTCGTGCGTTGCGTTCTGCTTGTGTCGTAGCTACTTGAGGGAACTGCGCGGCTTGCCGAGGTCCTCCAACGGGACGTTGTAGGTTTCCCGGGCCGTCATGATGGCGATGGCCGAGGCCACCAAGCACAGGATGGTGAAGCCCGCTACAGGCCACCAGCCGTTCGGTCCGGGCTGGGCCAGCAGCGTTGCGATGGCCGGTGCGAAGCCGGCCAGGATCAGGCCGATCTGGCTGCCGATCGCCATACCGGAGTAACGGACCGCCGCGGGGAACATCTCGGGGAAGAACACCGTCCACACGCCGTTCCAGCAGGAGTAGAAGACCGTCATGTTCAGGAAACCGAACAGGAAGATCAGAGCGATGTTCTGCTCGCTGATCGCCCAAAAATAGCCGATCGTAGTCAGTGCACAACCGACCGCGCCCACCAGGAGGACCTTCTTGCGGCCAATGCGGTCCGAGATCATGGCCGAGATGGGGATGGTCACCATGGACAAGCCGATAGTTACTGCGTTCACGGTGAGCATGAGGGTGCGGTCGATGCCTACTGCGGGGCCGGTGGCGTAGGCCAGGGCATACACGGTGAAGGTGGTCTGCATGACCGAGAACAGCATCACCACGCCAACGCGCAGGACGTCGCGCCACTGGGTTTTCATGACTGCCACGGCGGGTATGGCCTTGGGCTTGTCATGCTCCACGATTTCCTCGAACACCGGCGGCTCGTCCAGCCGCGTCCGGATCCAGTAAGCCACTCCAAGGACCACTACTGAGAGCCAGAACGGTACCCGCCAGCCCCAGCTGAGGAGCTGCTCCTCGGGCAGGGCTGCCAGCGGGATGAAGACGATGGTGGACAGCACCATTCCCGAGGCGTATCCGGTCATCACGAAACTGGTGAAAAACGCGCGGCGGCCTTCGGGTGAGTGTTCCATGGTGAGGGTCGAGGCACCTGCGGCCTCAGCGCCGGCAGAGAAGCCCTGGGCCAGCCGGCCCACCAGCAACAATGCCGTTGCCCAGTAGCCGATTTGTCCATAGGTGGGCAGGAATCCGATGCCGATGGAGGCGACGCCCATGATCACCAGCGTGACCATCAGCGCCTGTTTCCGGCCGATCTTGTCACCGTAGTGGCTCATCACCAATCCGCCGAGTGGCCGGGCAAGGTAGCCCACGCCGAACGTCGCCATGGCTCCGAGCAATGCCACTACGGGGTCACCGCCGGGGAAGAAGATCTTGGGGAAGATCAGGGCTGCGGCAGTGCCGTAGATGAAGAAGTCGTAGTACTCCAGGGTGGATCCAAGGAAGGAGGCGAGTGCCGCCTTCTTGGGCATTTTGACGTGGTCAACCGGGGCTGTTCCACCCGGCGCTGTTCCACCCGGCTCTGTTCCAAGCGGCGAGGCCGCATTGGTGACGTCCGAGGGCGAGTGCTGCTGCACGTGTCCCATACTGTCTCCTCATTGAGTGCCGCGGGAAGTGGCACCGCCATGGTGCCTTGCCCGGCAAAGAATTGAACGAGGCCCAAACCGCCGGCTGCTGCTTTGTTGTGCAGCCCGCCCGGTGGCCGTTGATAACGACCCCCATAGCTGTGCTCCAGATCACAGGCGGTTGTTCCTCTGGAATCGACTGTAGGACCCAGGTCACACGGCGCGGGGAAACTTCCCGTTGAACGGGACAGCTCTGTTTGCCTGACTACTCAGGGGCCTGCTGGGACAACCACGGACGGGAGCCGTACGGCCGGCGCTCGGCACCCATGGTCCGGGACAAGCCGCGGCCCGCGGCCACCAGGACCGGGAGTATCAGTCCGGCGTCTTCGTCCACTGAAGGCACGACGACCGAAATGGCACCTATGACGGCTTGGCCCTGGCCAAACACCGGCACGGAATAGGCCGTGTTCTCCTCAACCAGGACACCCACCAAACGTGCATAGCCACGCTCGCGGATCTGGGCGAGGTGGTTCCTGGTCCTGGCAGGGTCCACCTCCGTTGCCTCCGTGGTCTTCTCCAGCTTTCCTGCCAGGAAACGGTCCTGCACCCAGCCCGGCATGTGCGCCATCATGGCCATGCCCGACGACGTGGTGTGGATGTCCAGGCGACCGGCAACCTGGGCCAGGTTCATGACCGTTCCATGCCTGTCGAGGCGTTCGAGGTAAAGCACACTGTTGGTTTCCACGTCCGGAATGGACAGGGCCACGTGTTCCCGCACGGCCGCGTGGACACCTTCCAGGAACGGCAAACCGCGGCGCCGGAATTCCTCCAAGGTATTACTGCGGGAGGCCAGTTCCCACATCTTCATTCCGACACCGAACTCGCCGGCCGCATTGCGTTCCAGGAGCCCGTTCGCCGCCAAGTCCATGGCCAGGCGATGCACTGTGCTGCGGGACATGCCGGTGATCCGGACCATGTCCTTCAAGGGAAGCCACGGCTGGCCTTTGGAAAACGCATCCATGATCTTCACGACGCGTTCGATCACGGACTCCCCCGACGCCGAGTTGGCCATGATGCCTCCGTAGTACTTTCCGGCCGTCGCAACCCCGGACCTCAAAACCCAATATAGCCTTGCACTGAAGCGCGACAATCCGGGAGGCAACGTGGAACTGCGGCAAATTGAGGCCTTCCTGGCAGTAGCCGAGGAATTGCACTTCGGCAGGGCGGCGGAACGGCTTCGCATGGCCCAGTCGCCGTTGAGCCAAACCATCAAGAAGCTAGAAAAGGGCCTGGGTGCACCGCTCTTTGAACGCAACACCCGGTCCGTCACGCTGACCACGGCCGGGCATTCCCTGTTGCCGCACGCCCGCAAAATCCTGGACGAAGTGGACCTGGCACGCAGGGCTGTCAGCGCCGGAACCGGGACCATCTACGGCAAGCTCGCCATCGGCTTCTCGGGTGCGCTGAACCACGCCACGCTCCCTCCGCTGACGCGGGCCTTGCGGCAGCGCTACCCCCAACTCGACGTGACACTTCATGGGGGTTTGCTGACCCAGGAGGCACTTCACATGCTGGGCAACGGTGCACTGGACCTCGCCTTCATCGGCCTTCCCATCGACGCGCCGTCGCTGGCCACCCGCCGGATTGCCACTGAACGCCTGGGGGTAACCCTGCCGGCAGACCACCCTCTGGCCGGACAAGCCTCCGTGGAATTGGCCGAGCTGGCCGGTGATCCGTTCATCACCATGCCTGCCGCGCAGGGGTCCACGCTTCGTGAGGTCACGTTCGCCGCGTGTGCTGCCGCCGGGTTCCGCCCCAAGATCAGCCAGGAGATCTCCGATCCTTACACGGCACTTTCCTTGGTGGCCGGTGGCGTGGGCATCAGCCTGATGCCGGAGTCCATTGAAGGGATCATGCCTGCGGGCATCGTCTTCCTGCCGCTTCAAGGCGACGACGTCCTTCTGTTTTCAGGACTCGCTTGGAACCCGGGCGCCATGTCGCCTGCCGTCCGGGCGGCACTCCAGGTGGCTGAGGACGTGCTGCCAACCCCCGCGGACTAGTTCACTATGTATTTTCTGCACATGGTGAGAGATCAACTAAGTATTGGACAAGACCTAATGCGTTGCCCAGCATTGAGGAAAACCCCACCCACTCAATGAAGAGGACAACCTCATGGCCACGTTTGCCGTTACTTACGCCTACTCCGACTCGACGTCCGCCCGCCGGGATACAGTCCGTCCCGTCCACGTGGACTTCCTCAAAGCCCAGTTCGACGGCGGGCGCCTCCTCAAGAGCGGCCCTTTCGGCCCGGAGGAATCACCAGGCGCTCTGCTGATCATCGCCGGTGACACCAAAGCCGACGTCGAAGCCCTCATGGACCAGGACCCGTTCCATCAGGCAGGGCTCGTTGAGGAACGGACCGTGCGGCAGTGGAACATCTTCTTCGGCGCTGAGGCCGCGCAGCCGGCCGCGCAGAACTGAGGTCAACCAGTGCTGTCCGCGATCACCGTCTCCAAGGAGACCATTGCTTTTCGGGATTCTCCTGAGCCCACCCTTGAACCGGGCCACGCCCTGGTTCGGGTCCACAACGTCACCCTCTGCGGCACCGACCTCCATATCTGGGAGGACGACTACCCCACGGAACTCCCACTGATCCAAGGCCACGAGTTTTCCGGCGTAGTGGAGGCCCTGGCGCCCGACGAAACCAGCCCCGGCGGCCCCCGCCTTGGCGGCTCCGGGATCGGCGCTGACCAGAACATCAGCATCGGCGACCGCGTTGCCGTCAACCCCATCATCTACTGCGGCGAGTGCCGCCCGTGCCTCACCGGCCGGTACAACGTCTGCCAAAACGTGGGCTGCCTGGGCTGCTACTCGGATGGGGCACTCACAGAACTGATCAGCGTCCCGGTGCAAAAGCTGTGCCCCGTTCCCGAGGAACTCCCGCTGGACATCGCCGCCATGGGCGAACCCGCCTCCATCGCCATGCAAGCCGTCAACCGTGGCCGGCCCGAGCCCGGCGAAACCGCGCTGGTATTGGGGAGCGGCCCCATCGGATTGCTGGCCACCCTGTACCTGACGGAGCTTGGAGTCAGGGTGATCTGCGCCGACACCGAGCAGCACCGATTGGATCTTGCAGCAGAGTTCGGTGCCGCGGACACCCTGTTGGTGAGGCCGGGAAGCGACTTCCCGGATGAACACCAAGCTTTGCGTCTGGACTCCATAAGCGATGGGTACGGGCCGCAACTGGTCATCGAAGCCACTGGAGTTCCTTCCTCCTTGGAGAACGCCATCAGGCTGGTTGCCAGCGCCGGCAGGATTGTCCAGGTGGGCATCTCGCCGCGGCAGGCCAACGTCTCCATGAAGGACATCCCCTACAAGGAACTGGATCTCATGGGCAGTCGCATGAGCCTCAACCTCATCCCCGACGGGCTCGCCCTGCTGTCCCGCCACCCCGAACAGGCACGCGCCCTCATGACCCACCGATTCGCATTTGCGGAGGTGCAGAAGGCGTACCGACTGATGCAGGGACGAACGGAGAAGGTCGGCAAGATCGTCATCGAGATGCCTGCGGGAGGCGTCGCATGAGCACCTCAATCCTCACTGCGCCCGAACAACTCAACGCAAGCTACGACGTCGTGATCATGGGCAGTGGCGCCGCCGGACTGGTGGCCGCAGTCCGTGCTGCCGATGCCGGGCTGAGCGTTCTGGTGGTGGAGAAAGCGCCGCTGCTGGGCGGCACCACGGCTGCCGGTGGCGGCGTGATGTGGGCACCGAACAACCATCTCGCCAAGGCTGCCGGCTACCAGGACAGCCATGCCGACGGCGTCGCTTACCTTACGGAAGCAGCCGGCCACGTGATGACCGCCCAGGAAATTGAATGGTACGTGGCCACTGCGCCGCGGGCTGTGGACTTCCTGAACCGGAACACCAAAGTGTCCATGGTTCCCATTGCCCGCCCGGATTACCACATGGAATGGAAAGGGTCCGCGGACGGTGGCCGCGGCCTGGACAACAACGCGTTCGATCCCCAGGACTACCCCGGCCTTTCGGGGCTGATTCGGCCGTCGTCGTACTTCCCGCTGCTCACCATGACCGAACGCGATGAACTCAACGGCCGTGCCGCTGATCCGATGCTGCTGGAACACCGTGCGTCCACGGGGATCCGGACCATGGGCGGTGCGCTGGTGGGGAGCCTGGTGGCGAGCGCCGTGGACCGGGGCGTGCACCTTGTGGTGTCCAGCCCTGTGGAGGACTTGTCGTCATCCGGCGCCGGGTGGAGCGTGCGCCTCGGCGGCGGTGGGACGCACGTGGCCGCGACCGCCGTCGTGCTTGCCTCTGGTGGGTTCGAATGGAATCCGCGGCTTCGCAGCGCGTTCCTGCCGTATCCGGTGACGCCCATCAGTGCTCCATCCAACGAGGGCGACGGCTTGGAACTGGGGCTCAAGGCCGGAGCGGCTGTGGAGGACATGTCTGCAGTGTGGGGCGTTCCGGTGATTTCGACGACAGCCCATCAGTATGACGGTCAGCAGTCCGGGCGGATGGGAAACGTGGAAATGACGCTTCCGGGATCCATCACCGTGAACAGTGAAGGCAAACGCTTCGTCAACGAGGCCCTGAACTATCACGACGCCAGCAGGGTCTTCGCGTCGATCAACCCGCATACGGGCAGGCAACAGAACAATCCGGCGTGGTTGGTGTTTGATGCAAACTATCTGGCCAAGTACCCGGTGGCTGGCTCCGTCCCGGGCGAACCTGCTGAGTGGATGGTGTCCGCGCCAACCCTGGAACTCCTGGCCAAGGAGGTAGGCATCAATCCAGCCGGTCTCGATGCCACAGTGTCGCGGTTCAACGCCGACGCGGTTCTCGGCGTGGACACGGAATTCGGCCGGGGCGCCACTGCCCAGGACCGCTTCCTGGGCGATGCCGGGAACACCCCCAATCCGTGCCTGGCACCCCTGCTGGCCGCTCCGTTCTACGCCGTTCCCATCCGGGCAGGCGTGCTTGGTACGTCGGGCGGGTTGGCTACGGACTTCAGTGGCCGCGTGCTGGACCATCGGCAGCAGACCATCCCGGGACTTTACGCGGCCGGCAATGTCTCGGCCGGGGTCTTCCGCAACAACTACCCCGGGGGCGGCGCCACCCTTGGTTCCGCGATCACCCGCGCCTTCGCTGTTGGGGAAGATCTCGCGGCCCGGCTGAAGTAGCCGACCCTTGGGGGACGGCAACGCTCGACGGCGACCATCGCCGTCGAGCGTTCGCGTTGCGAGGCCCGCTCTGCGCGGCACTCCTAGGATGAGGGGCGCAGAGCAGGCCCCACAACACACCCTCCCTACGTTGCGAGGCCCGCTCTGCGCGGCACT
>NZ_JAVTJB010000032.1:0-39883 GCF_031843805.1 Arthrobacter sp. WCS2018Hpa-7 | reverse complement strand
TCCCCCCACCCCACATCGACCCCCACCAAACACCCCGACGCAACCACCACCACACCCCACAAAACACAAGAAAGCCTCAGCAGAACACAAACCCGCCCAACCCCAGCGCCGGACGAAAACTGCCCGGGACCGCCTGAATAACGTCGTGCGCGGAATGCACCGCGGGAACGGCGT
Source organism: Arthrobacter sp. WCS2018Hpa-7 (assembly GCF_031843805.1). Lineage (NCBI taxonomy): Bacteria > Bacillati > Actinomycetota > Actinomycetes > Micrococcales > Micrococcaceae > Arthrobacter > Arthrobacter sp. WCS2018Hpa-7. The sequence goes on along the minus strand of NZ_JAVTJB010000032.1, from coordinate 39,709 downwards.
GCGCGGGATGCCCCGCGGGCTTGGGCGAGCGTGAACTTAGCAAGCTCAAGCGGCCCACGGTTTACCAGCAGACCGGCACGGCGGCAGAACCCGGTAAACCGACAAACCGGCAGAACTGTCGAAACCCGCGAGGTTGGGACAGTCCCGCGGGCTTACCGCGAGGCCGGCCAGCCCGTGTAGGACTCTGCACCTGGGTCGTTCGTGTCTTCCTAGGACTCACAGGGCCAGCCTGACAGGCTGTTTTCTCCCGCCGAGGCGCCTAGGCTGAAGCTCAAAACTTGCGTCATGAGGAAAGCAGCGAAGTCAACAATGCTGTCGATTCCACCGGCGGGGAAGTCAACGCAACAGCCGAATCAACCAGCAGCTGAATCAACAAGGCGACAGGGTCAGGGACCAGCCACTATCGAGGAGCAGACCATGAGGATTGCCGTCACCGGCGGAAGCGGGAAACTGGGCAGCAGCGTGGTCCGGCGTCTGAGGCAGGATGGCCATCATGTGCTCAACATTGACCGTGCCGGCACCCGTGGCAAGGGCTACGTCAACGTGGATCTCCGCAATTACGGGCAGGTCCTGGATGTCATCCTGGGCCTGGATGACCAGCACCACGGCTTGGACGCCATTGTTCACTTGGCCGCCATTCCCGCACCAGGCCTTGCCCCCGACGCCGCAATTTTCGAGAACAATATGGTGTCCACCTACAACGTGTTCCAGGCTGCCCGGCGGGCCGGCATCAAGAAGGTGGTCTATGCCTCCAGCGAGACGGTACTGGGGCTCCCCTTCGACATCGCTCCTCCCTACATTCCCGTGGACGAGGAGTACGCGGCCCGGCCCGAAAGCACCTACTCGCTGGTCAAGCATCTAGAGGAGCAGATGGCCATCCAGCTCACGCGATGGGACCCGGAACTGAGCATCACCGCGCTGCGTTTCTCCAACGTCATGGACCCCGAGGACTACGACGCCTTCCCGTCCTTCGACTCCGACGCAAACCTCCGGAAATGGAACCTGTGGGGCTACATCGACGCCCGCGACGGTGCACTGGCAGTGGTCAGGGCCCTGGAACATGGCGTGCCGGGCTTCGAGACTTTCATCATTGCCGCCGCCGATACTGTGATGAGCCGAAGCAGCGCCGATTTGGCCGCGGAAGTCTTCCCCGGCGTCGAGGTCCTCAAAGAGCTGGGCGAGCACGAAACCATGCTGTCCATCGACAAGGCGCGCAGGCTCCTGGGCTTTGAGCCGGAACACAGTTGGCGCAATGTCCACTCCAACCGGACTACGCCCACCGAAGACTGACACCGACCAGGGACTGACACCACCTGCCCGCTGACGCGCGGCGGCCCACCCCTTAACCGCAGTTTCCTGCAAGCACTCGTAAAGGGATGGGCCGTCGCAGCTTCAGTTACCGCTAGATCATAGTCATGACCATGCCGGGATCGGCCAGGATGGAGCCCAGATCTGCGAGGAACCGTGAACCCTGTTCGCCGTCCACCAAGCGGTGGTCGAAGGACAGGCTCAGGGACATGACCTGGCGGACGGCGAGTTCGTCGTTCACCACCCATGGCGCCTTCCGCACAGCACCCAGTGCCAGTATGGCGGCCTCTCCCGGGTTCAGGATAGGAGTGCCTGCGTCAATGCCGAACACGCCAATGTTGGTGATGGAGATGGTCCCACCGGACAAGTCCGCCGGGGTTGTCTTGCCCGCACGGGCGGTATCGGTCAGTTCAGTGAGCGACGTGGAGAGTTCACGCAGTGTCAGCCGGTCAGCGTCCTTGATGTTCGGCACCGTCAGGCCACGCGGCGTTGCTGCAGCGATGCCCAGGTTCACATAGTTGAACTGGACAATCTCCTGGCTCGCCTCATCCCAGCGGGAATTCAGCGACGGGTTGTTCCCCAGCGCCACCAGGACCGCCTTGGCCGCGATGGTCAGCGGTGTCAGCTTGTAGCCTTCGAACGTCCGGTTACCTTTGAGCCGGGCCAACAAATCCATGGTTGCCGTGACGTCGACGGTCAGGAACTCCGTCACGTGCGGCGCGGTAAAAGCACTTTGCACCATGGCCGCGGCCGTGAACTTGCGGACTCCCTTGATCGGCGTCCTCGTTTCCCGCCCGCCCTGTGCATCCGGAGTCCGGGCTGCGGCTGGAGCTTCCGGCGCATCGGAGAAGTTCTGGACATCCTCGCGGGTGATGAGGCCGCCCGGCCCGGTTCCGCGAACCAATTCCAGGTGGATCCCGAGGTCACGGGCGAGCTTTCGCACTGGCGGAGTGGAACGAGGTCGCTCAGGTGTCCCTTCCTCTGTATGACGGGCCGCTGTGGGCTCGACGGTTACTGGTTCCTCCGGGGTTACGGGTGCTTCCGGGGTTGCGGGCGTTGGGACCTTGATGTCCCACACCAGCCCGCGCGCGCGGCGGGTCGGGCGTCCGCTGTGTTCGACGACGGCGCCATACCCCACCAGGTTCGGCTCGCGTTTAGCGGGGCTCCCCACGGCTTCGGCGGCGGCGGCAGGCCCACCACCCGCAGATGTTGCGACGGCGGCCCTGTCACCGGGCGCACGGTCACCAGGCGCACGGTCAGTAGCTGCGCGATCGCCAGCGGAACCATTGCCAAGGGAACCAATACGGGCTGACCCGTTGCCGGCAGTCGGTGCGACGCCCTCGTTGGAGGACCCGGCGTCGTCAACCTCGAACGATACGATCGGCTTACCGACCTCCACCACCGTGCCGGGCTGCTCATGAAGTTCTGCCACCACTCCTGCGAAGGGAGAGGGCAACTCAACAACGGCCTTGGCGGTTTCCACCTCGGCGATCACCTGGTTCAGCGTGACAGTGTCTCCTACAGCCACTTTCCAGCTCAGGATTTCCGATTCCGTGAGGCCCTCGCCAAGGTCCGGGAGCCTGAATTCCTTGATCATGGTGGCGGTCATCCTTCCAGTCCACTCAGCGAGTTGGGGCGGCCCAAGGCGCGGTCAACGCCGTCGAGAATCCTGTCAAGATCCGGCAGGTGGTGCATTTCGAGCTTCGAGTAGGGGTAGGGCACATCGAAGCCGGTAATGCGGACGGGGGCGGACTCCAGATAGTGGAAGCACCGCTCCGTGATGCTGGCAGCGATCTCCGCACCCAGGCCGCCGGATTGGCCGGCCTCGTGGGTGATGACCAAGCGGCCGGTCTTACGGACAGATGCTTCCACCACGGGGTAGTCCACGGGGGCCAGTGAACGGAGGTCGATGACTTCCACGGAGATGCCCTCGTCAGCCGCCGCCATCGCGGCGTCCTTGGCCGTTTTCACCAGTGGACCGTAGGCCACCAGCGTCACATCGGAACCGGTACTGACCACAGCGGCCTTGTCCAGCGGAAGTGCCGTGGCGAGGTCGACGCTTTCGTCCACGTCACCCTTGTCGTGATAGCGACGCTTGGGTTCAAAGTAGAGCACGGGATCATCGGAAGCGATCGCCTGCTGGATCATGGTGTAGGCATCCTGCGGATTGGACACTGCAACAACCCGGAGACCGGAGGTATGGGTGAAGTAGGCCTCGGGCGACTCTGAATGGTGCTCGGGCGAGCCGATGCCGCCGCCGAAAGGAACGCGGATGGTGATGGGCATCTTGACCCGCCCCTGGGTGCGGTAGTGCATCTTGGCCACCTGGCTGACAATCTGGTCGAACGCAGGGTAAATGAAGCCGTCGAACTGGATCTCGCACACGGGACGGTAGCCGCGGTAGGCCAGGCCAACCGCGGTGCCGATAATGCCTGACTCAGCCAGGGGGGAATCGATGACCCGATGTTTTCCAAAGTCTTTCTGGAGTCCGTCGGTGACGCGGAAGACACCACCGAGCGAGCCAATGTCCTCACCCATCAGGACTACTTTGGGATCGTTTTCGAGCGACTTCCGGAGGCCGGCATTGATAGCCCGGGCAAACGTGAGCTTGGACATCAGAGTGCACCTTCCTCGACTGGCTGGTTGAAGCTGTTCAGGTAGCGCGAGTAGTGGTCCTTCTGGCGTTCGATCCAGGAATTGGGCGTGCTGTAGACGTGGTTGAAGACGTCCAGCGGCTGAGGGTCCGGCATCTCGATGCAGCTGGAACGGAGCTCGGCTGCCACGGCGTCAGCCTTCGCTTTGACGCGGGCCTCGACATCCTCGGCGAGGAGGCCCTTGGCCTCCAGGAGCTTGCGCAGCCGCAGGATGGGATCCTTGGCAGCCCAGTCTTCGAGTTCGATCGGGTCGCGGTACCGGGTGGGGTCATCGGCCGTGGTGTGCGGACCCATGCGGTAAGTGACGGCCTCGATGAAGGTGGGCCCTCCGCCCTTGCGTGCACGGTCCAGCGCTACCCTCGTGGCAGCCATGACAGCGAGTACATCGTTGCCGTCAACACGCATGCTCGGAATTCCGAATCCGGTAGGCCTGTCCGCCAATTGCACGTGTGACTGTACCCGCACAGGTTCGGAAATGGCCCAATGGTTGTTCTGGCAAAAGAACACCACGGGAGCCTGGTAGCTGGCCGCGAACACCATGGCCTCGTTCACGTCGCCTTCACTCGTGGCGCCATCACCGAAGTAGGCCAGAACCGCAGTGTTTGCGCCATCCAGCTGGACTCCCATGGCGTAGCCCGTGGCGTGCAGGCTCTGGGATCCGATGATGATCTGCGGCGTCGCCAGATTGATGCGCTGCGGGTCCCAACCATAGGAGGCATTGCCGCGCCACACCCTGGCGATCTCGGAAAGGTGCGCGCCACGAACATAGGCCACGCCGCTTTCGCGGTAGCTGGGAAAGACGAAGTCGTCATCGCGCAGCGAACGGCTGGAGCCGATCTGCGACGCTTCCTGGCCCAGCAGCGGTGGCCACAATGCCAGTTCGCCCTGACGTTGGAGTGCCGTCGCTTCGGCATCGATGCGGCGGATGACTGTCATGTCCTCATACAAGGAACACAACTGCTCATCTCCGACGTCCTTGACCCAGACATCGAATTCCGGATGGCTGATCCGCTCGCCTTCCGGCGACACCAACTGGAGCAGATTGCCGCCAGTCCTCAGGGGATTTTGTGCACTATGTCCAGGGCCCGGAGTGTCGTGGTGCACTCCCTTGCCCGCCTGATCCGTCAACACAGGTGATCGCAACCTTCCGGCTCGTTTTCGTCGGCGCTGGCTGGACTTGTGATCCTGCCGCAGACCGGCCCTCCGGCACCTTCGCCGGAGTTAATTGTGACCCTACTCACAACGCGCATCGGGTACAACTACCCTTCTGCAAATTGAGCATTCTGCCCTGTTTCGACCGTGCCCACCGTGCTAATCTTGCGCATTATGCAACCCCTGGATGGCACTGACACCCGGCTCCTTTCCGCGATGGCCAAAGACCCCCGCGGGACAGTGGTTGCCCTTGCCCAAAAGCTGGGCCTGTCCCGCAACACGGTGCAGGCCCGCATGGCCCAGCTGGAGAAGAAGCACGCCTTCCTCTCCTTTGAGCGAAGGATCAACCCGGCCGCACTCGGTTATCCATTGACGGCATTCATCACGGTCCACGTCCAACAACAAAAGCTCGCTTCCTTGGCGCAGGACCTGGCAGACATTCCGGAGATCCTCGAAGGCTTTGGCCTCACCGGCTCGGCGGACCTGCTGTTGCGTGTCGTCGCCTTGGATGCGGAGGACCTCTACCGCATCAATGGAAAAATCCTCGGCTGCGATGGGGTGGAACGGACCGACACAGCACTGGCGATGCGGGAGATGATCCCTTACCGCGTCCAGCCGCTCCTGGGAAGGCGCTCCGGGGACTAAAACCTTCCCCACCTGCTGTTATTCGCGAAACGGTACTTGCCCGTCGAACCCGCATGCGATTGGATGCAAGAGGACGTACCGGGGGCCGGCCAGAGGACCCCGGCCATGTGGTGGCGCTGCCTAAGGCTGCCGAAAGGGGCACTACCGTGAGCAACCCGCAACAACCCGAGCCCAACTACCCGGGCCAGAACCCGCCACCGGTGCCGCCCGGACCCGGGTACCCCCCTCAGACCGGCGGCTCGCCGCAGTGGCAACAGCCGCCGTCGTCCGCTGCTCCCCAAGCCGGCGGGCCCCAAAACGCCGGGCCCCAACCTGGCGGCCCCCAATACGGCGGCCCCCAGTACGGAGCACCCGGCCAGGAGCCGTACGCCCAGAACCCTTACCCGCAGGGCCAATTCCAACCAGGGCAGTACCCTCCGGGCCAGTTCGGCCAGCCACCGGCCCGGAAGAGCAGGAAGGTGCTGTGGATCGTCCTCAGCATCGTCGCCGGCGTGATCGTGCTGGCAGTGGTGGGCGTGTTGCTGCTGGTCAACCTGGTGGGCAATGCAACGTCCAAGGCCAGGTCATTGGCGGACGAATTCACCAATTTGGTGGTCACAGGCCAAACCGAGCAGGCCTACGACAACTACCTAAGCCAGCCACTAAAGGACGAGCTGGACAAGCAGTCGTTCGTGGACGGCATTGCCAGCCTTGAGCTTGATAGCTCGTGCAAGCCGAACTACAACTCGGTGAACGTGAACAACAACAACGGCAACAACAAGGCCGATCTCTCCGGTACCTTGCAATGCGACGGCAAGACCATCGATCTCCAATACGTCTTCGAGGGCACCAACGACCTCAAGATGAGCAGCATCCGCCTCCGCCCCTAGCCGCAGGAAAGAATTTCCGTACCACCACCCATCCACCTGCGCCTATGGTCCGAATCACTGCTTGAGAGCCCCACCCGGGGCTCAGCAGGACGGCCGGGATATCCGGCCATCACCGGAAGGTTCGGACCATGCGTACTTCGCCCAATCGCCTGATCGCCACCATCTTCGGAGCTGTCTACCTTCTGGTAGGCGTGCTCGGATTCTTTGTCACCTCGGGAATCGGCTTCTTCGCCACCGAGGGCGCCAACCTGATCATCTTCGCCGTGAACCCGCTTCACAACATCATCCACCTGGCCATCGGCGCTGCCCTTCTTTACGCCGGCATGAACAGCGTCACGCTGTCCAAATCCGTCAACACGGCCGTAGGCGGCGTTTACCTTCTGGTAGGTATCCTCGGACTTTTCCTGGTGGGTTCGTCCCTGAACATCATCGCCCTCAACGGCGCAGACAATGTGCTGCACCTCGCCAGCGCTGTGGTCCTGCTGGGAGTTGCACTGTCCCAGGACAAGGCAGCCGTAGCTTCCGCCCGCGCCTGATCCGCCTGATCACCGAGTAAAGCAGCGAGAGGACGGCAAGGACCATGGAAAGCAAACACCACCCCACACTGAACGCAGCGACCCTCCTGTTCGTGTACTTCGCAGCGATGGCCGCCGGGATGGTCGAGCTTTCCCTTGCCGCCGGATACCTCACCGGAACATCGTCAGCGACACCCGGGATGGTGGTTGCCGGCGTGGCAACCCTCGCGGCGGGCCTGGCCTTTTTGGCCTGGTCCCTGCGGGGGTTGCACCGCAACGCCCTGGTCTTCGCACGATTCGCGCTTCCTGTACTCGCCGTTGCTGCTGCTGCGCACCTCGCAGTCTCAGTTATCGGGATCAGCTCCCTGCGCTCACTGGACGTGAGCCACTTTGCCGCCCTCGGCCTGACGCTCATGGCACTTGCCGGAGCCGGCTGGCTGAGGCGGCAGCACAAGACCAACGACGGCGGCGCCCACGGCCAGCCAAGGACCGGGCGGCTTCTGGCAGCCGCGTTCGGAGCCGCCGTCGTTGTTGCAACAGTGGCAACACCGGGACTGGCCGCCTCGATGGCAGGACAGCACGCTGTTCCGCATGGCGAGCACGGCCAGGCCCCGCACGGAGAAAACGGCCAGGGCTCCAATCCCGCCCTGGACCCGGGTCGCCACCACTAGGTGACGGCGACCGAACCGGCGCACCATTGACACTGCCCACTGTTGATGGTGCGCCTGGTTCGTGGATCATGGAGCCATGGATCCCATAGAGGCGCTCGACGAAATCTCCTTTTGGCTCGAACGCAGCCAGGCCCCTACCTTCAAGGTCCAGGCCTTTCGGAAAGCGGCCGACGCCGTGCGGCAGCTTCCGCCCGGAGAACTCGCGAAGCTCGTGGGCACCGGGCGGATCACCAGCCTCAAAGGCGTCGGCAACCGCAGCGCCGAAGTCATTACACAGGCCCTCGAAGACCGGGTCCCCGAGTATCTTGCCGACCTGCGCGAACGTGGCACGGAATCGTTGGCATCCGGAGGAGACACTCTCCGGGCAGCGCTGCGCGGCGATCTTCACAGCCACAGCAACTGGTCCGACGGCGGCTCCCCCATCGAAGCCATGGTGGCAGCGGCACGGACCCTCGGCCGCGAGTATCTTGCCCTCACGGATCACTCCCCCAATCTCACGATCGCCAATGGCCTGAGCGTGGAGCGGCTTGAGAAGCAGCTCGACATCGTGGAGGGAATCAACTCAACCCAGGAAGGCTTCCGCCTCCTCAAAGGCATTGAAGTGGACATCCTCGAAGACGGAACCCTGGACCAGACTCCCCACATGCTGGGCCAGCTGGACGTTGTGGTGGCCAGTGTCCACTCCAAACTCCGGTCAGACAAAAAGACCATGACCACGCGGATGTTGGGCGGCATCAGCGATCCCCACACCAACGTCCTGGGACACTGCACCGGCCGCCTCGTCCAAGGATCACGGGGTACCCGGCCTGAGTCCGAGTTTGATGCCGGAAGAGTCTTCAAGGAGTGCGCGGAGTGGGGCGTCGCCGTCGAAATCAATTCCCGTCCCGAGCGCCAGGACCCACCGGACAACCTCATCAAGATGGCCTTGGACGCCGGCTGCCTGTTCAGCATCGACAGTGATGCCCATGCTCCTGGCCAACTCGATTTCCTGCAGTACGGTGCCGAACGCGCCGAAGCCCTGGGCGTCCCGAAGGAACGGATTGTCACCACGTGGCCGCTGGAACAGCTGACGGAATGGCTCAGCCTGAAGAAGTAGACACAGTTTGAAGAACTAGGCGCAGCCTTGAGAAGAGCCGACCGGCACACAGGAAGGCCCCTCCTGCACGTTGTGCGCAGGAGGGGCCTTCCTGGGTGGTGACGTTGGTCGAGCCGGCGCTAGTGGTCTACTGCCTTCTCGGCACCGACGCCGGTCAGCGAGCGCACTTCCATTTCCGCCTGCTTGGCCGGATCTTCGCGCCGTTTGTCCAGAACGGTTCCGAGCCATCCCAGGAAGAAGGCCAACGGGATGGACACGATGCCCGGGTTGCTCAGCGGGAACAGAGCGAAGTTCGCCCCGGGGATCATGGACGTCTTGGCACCCGAAACCACGGGTGAGAACGTGATGAGCAGGATGGCCGCAGCCAAACCGCCGTACATGCTCCAGACCGCCCCCTGGGTGGTGAACTTCTTCCAGAAAAGGGAGTAGACGATGGTGGGCAGGTTGGCCGACGCTGCAACCGCGAAAGCGAGCGCCACCAGGAATGCCACGTTCTGGCCGTTGGCAAAGATGCCACCGAGGATCGCAAGGACACCAATAACCACCACAGTGCGGCGTGCCACCTTCACCTCGGTGACTGCATCGGCTTTGCCCTTGGCAATGACATTGGCGTAAATATCGTGCGCGAAGGATGCGGCCGCAGTGATGGTCAGGCCGGCCACCACCGCCAGGATGGTGGCGAAGGCAACCGCCGAAATGAAGCCCAGGAGCAACGGGCCGCCCAAGTGGAAGGCCAGCAGGGGTGCGGCGGAGTTGACGCCGCCGGGTGCGGACTTGATGGTTTCCGCCCCCACCAGGGCTGCTGCACCGTAGCCCAACACCAGGGTGAAGAGGTAGAACAGGCCGATCAGCCAGATCGCCCAAACCACGGACTTGCGGGCTTCCTTGGCTGTAGGAACAGTGTAGAAGCGCATCAGCACGTGGGGCAGTGCGGCTGTGCCGAGGACCAAGGCAAGGCCCAGGGACATGAAGTCGAGCTTGGATGTTTCGGTCTTTCCATACTGCAGGCCTGGGTTCAGGATGGCCGGGTTGTTGGCTGCTTCAGCTGCAGAGCCCAGCAGGCTGGACAGGTTGAAGCCATAGATTGCCAACACCATGGCTGTCATGACCCCTGCGCCGGCAATGAGCAGGATGGCTTTGATGATCTGCACCCAGGTGGTGCCCTTCATGCCGCCGATCAGTACGTACATGATCATCAATGCGCCGACGACGATGATCACCAAGGCTTGACCGCCCCAGTCGCTGATGCCCAGCAGGAGCGAAATCAGGCTGCCTGCTCCTGCCATCTGGGCCAGAAGGTAGAAGAAGCAAACGGCCAAGGTGGAGAGGGCGGCCGCAATTCGGACAGGGCGCTGACGCAAGCGGAAGGACAGAACGTCAGCCATGGTGAACTTGCCGGTGTTGCGGAGCAGTTCGGCCACCAGCAGCAGCGCCACCAGCCAGGCGACGAGGAAGCCGATGGAGTACAGGAACCCGTCGTAGCCGTTGATGGCGATGGCACCGGTGATGCCGAGGAAGGATGCTGCCGAAAGGTAGTCGCCGGCGATGGCCGTGCCGTTCTGCGAACCAGTAAACGAACGTCCTGCTGCGTAGTAATCCGCTGCGGTCTTGTTGTTCCGGCTGGCCCGGAAGACGATCACCATGGTGACCGCCACGAAGAGGGCGAAAATGCCCATGTTGAGCAGGGTGGTGTCTTTCAGCGCTTCGACGTTGACTGCCGCCGGGACCATGGTGTTCATTTGACTCCCCCGCTCATCACATTGCCGTCCTTATCAAATTCGTGGCCCTCGATCTCGTGACGGATTTCAGCAGCGATCGGGTCCAGCTTCCTGTTGGAGTAGCTCACGTACCATGCCGTGATGCCGAAGGTAGTGACGAACTGCAGCAGGCCGAGGATCAGGCCGACGTTGATGTTGCCCCAGACCTTGATGGACATGAAGTCCACCGCATAGGCGGCCAAGAGGACATACGCGAAATACCAGAGCAGGAATACGACGGCCATCGGGAAGACAAAGCTGCGATGCCGCTTGCGCAGTGTCTTGAACCGTTCCGTCTGTTGGACTTCATGGAAGTCCACGGACGCCTGTGCGTCCTGGGGTTGGGCCTCATTACCCATGGTTCCTCCTGATTGTGATGTGTCCACATGAGCTCCACATGCCTTGCCAATGTGACTGCTATCACTATCGAACGCCGTCCGGTAACTGTTCCAGAGCATCGCTCACTGCCATCGCTCAACGGTTGCGGCGCTGCGCCAAACGGTGGATGTGAACCACCATCCGTGGAATCAGGGCCGGAGGTGGAGGAGCATCCGACTACGCTGGCCTTATGCCCGACTCCCCGCTGTTCACAGCCGCTGCCATCGCCGTGATCGTGCTGGCCATCGCCGTCGTCGTGGGTGTTGGGCTGAAGGTGATGCGTTCCTTCCGGGACCTGGGCACCGACGCTGAACGGGCCACCTACAACACCTTGCACGCGGCCTCCCGGGCCGGGCAGCATCTCCGCGGCGGCCTCCAACCGGCAGGTGCAGCGAAAGCGAGCAAGCAACTGCGCGTACTGCTGGGCTGCGATGCGCTGGCCATCACGGACACCGATTCGGTGCTCGCCTGGGACGGTGCAGCCGAGGAACTCAGGCCATCGCTGATGCGACTTGCTGCCGAGGTACTGGCCACTGGCCGAACCGCGGTGGTACCCCACGCCGGGCATCGGACCACGGCCAAAGCCGAGCACGGAAACCATGACTTCAGTGCCGTGATTGCTCCTATCCGCTCCGGGTCCAGGGTGGTCGGCTCGGTGGCTGCCTTGGCGCCGGCGGCAGGTGCCGGGCTGGTCAGGGCCACCAGCGAGGTGGCCGACTGGATTGCCGCCCAGTTGGAGCTGACGGAACTCGAAGCATCACGGACCTTGCTGATGGAGGCTGAGGTCAGGGCGTTGCGTGCCCAAATCAGCCCGCATTTCATCTACAACTCCCTCAATGCCATCGCCTCGTTTATCAACACAGACCCCGCCCGGGCCCGGGAGCTGGTGGTGGAGTTCGCCGACTTCACCCGGTACTCCTTCCGGCGCCACGGCGACTTCACCACGCTGGCCGAGGAACTGCGCTGCATCGACCGTTATCTTCTGCTGGAACGGGCGCGCTTCGGCGAACGCGTTCAGGTGAGTCTCAGGATCGCCCCCGAGGTCCTCAGCACGGTCATCCCGTTCCTTAGCCTCCAACCGTTGGTGGAGAACGCAGTCCGGCACGGCCTGGAGGCCAAGGAGGGCCCGGGACATATCACCATCTGCGCCAACGACTCCGGCGCGTTCGCTGAAGTGACCATCGAGGACGACGGCGTGGGCATGGACCCTGAGCACCTGAGGTCAGTGCTCGCCGGGCACACGGATGGGATCCATGTGGGACTGCGCAACGTAGATGCCCGCTTGCGCCAGGTCTACGGGGACGAGCACGGGCTGGTCATCGACACTGCTCCCGGGGAAGGAACCCTGATCACCATGCGGGTGCCCAAATCCCAGCCCGGCCATGACGCGTGAGGCGACGGTTAGTCTTTAAACATGATCAACGTGCTCGTCGCTGATGACGAACTGCCCGCCGTAGAGGAGCTTGCCTTCCTGCTGGGACGGGACGAACGGATTGGTGCCATCCACCGGGCCTCCTCCGGTGCCGAGGCCCTGCGGACCCTGGAAACGGAGTCTGTGGACGCCGTTTTCCTGGACATCCACATGCCTGCCCTGTCCGGCTTGGACATTGCACGGGCCATTTCCCGGAGCAACAATCCACCTGCCGTCGTTTTTGTCACCGCCGATGAAGACTGCGCGCTGGAAGCTTTCGACCTCGCCGCGATCGACTACCTGCTGAAGCCGCTGCGCGCGGAACGGCTCTCCCGATCCGTGGATCGGATCAGTGACCTGATCAAGGAAGGCACCCCCGCGCCGGAGATGATCACTGTGGATCTTGGCAGCACCACGCGCATGATTCGCCGGGACGACGTCAGCTACGTACAGGCCCAGGGCGACTACGCGCGGCTGCACACAGCCGAAGCCAGCTATCTCATCCGGGTTCCCCTCAGCGACCTTGAACAGAAGTGGGCAGAGGCAGGGTTCATCCGGATCCACCGCTCTTACCTGATCGCCCTGAACCACGTCCAGCACCTCAAGTTGTCTGCAACGGGTCCCAGCGTAGCCGTGGCCGGAGCTGAGTTGCCCATCAGCCGACGCCACTTGCCCTCCGTCCGGGACAAACTGCAGTCCACGCGTATCCGGCCGCAGGGATGACGCGCGTCCGTGTAACGGCACCCCGCCAATCTGCCACAACGGCTCCCGGCCGGCTGCCCTACCCGCGCGAGGTCGCCGAAGACTCCGACGCCGGCAAGCTCTTCATCCGGTCCCTGATCCGATCCCAATTGCGCTTGGCGCTGGTGGTGGCCTGCTGCTTCCTGCTCATCCTCGTGGTGATCGCACTGTTCCTGGTGTACGGGCCGGGCGTGGCGGAAACACGGATATTCGGCATCCCCCTGGACTGGATGGTGCTGGGCGCCGGCATCTACCCGGTGATCGGTTTGAGCGCCTGGTTGTACACCCGCGCGGCGGCCCGCAACGAAGCCCGCTACAAGGACCTGGCGGAGGACAAGTGAACCCGGCTGTAGGCATGTTCGCATTCCTTGCCGTGTCGCTTGTGACCGCGGTGATCGGCTTCTACGGTCTGCGCATCTCGCGGACAACCGGCGACTTCTACGTGGCTTCACGAACGGTCCCGCCCTGGTGGAATGCTTCCGCAATCGGCGGCGAGTACCTGTCCGCCGCCAGTTTCCTGGGCGTCGCCGGACTGATCCTGCTCTCAGGAACGGACGCGCTTTGGTTCCCGGTGGGTTACACCGCCGGGTACTTGATGCTGTTGCTCTTCGTCGCTGCTCCCCTGCGTCGATCCGGCGCCTACACCATTCCCGACTTCACCGAAGCCCGCTTGGATTCCGCGCTGGTCCGCCGCGTGACCAGCCTTGTGGTGGTTGCTGTTGGCTGGCTGTACATCGTCCCGCAACTCCACGGGGCGGCGCTCACCATCCGCATCACCACCGGCCTGCCGTCGTGGGTAGGCTCGACGGCGGTTGTTGTGGTGGTGTGCCTCACGGTGGTGGCAGGTGGCATGCGTTCCATCACGTTTGTCCAGGCGTTCCAATACTGGCTGAAACTGACTGCCTTGGCTGTTCCGGTGGTCTTCGTGCTGCTGGTGCTCGCCGGAAACGGCACAGCAGCCCAGGCGCCGCTTCCCATCAACCCCACCGGCCAGGCCTCAGCCGGCGCGTACCAGCACATTTCCCTGTTGGTGGCGTTGCTCTTCGGCACCCTGGGCCTGCCCCACGTACTGGTACGGTTCTACACCAATCCGGACGGGCAATCCGCCCGGAGAACCACGCTCATTGTGCTGGGCCTGCTCTCCGTCTTTTATCTTTTTCCCACCGCGTCCGGCGCGGTGGGAAGAATGTTCGCGCCCGAACTCGCACAATCCGGCCAGGCCGATGCTTTGGTCCTCCTGCTCCCCGGCAAGCTGATAGGAGGCACCGCCGGAGACCTCCTCTCCGCCCTCGTCGTAGCCGGAGCGTTCGCCGCTTTCCTGTCCACCACCTCAGGGCTGGTGGTTTCGCTGTCGGGCGTCATCAGCCAGGACCTTTTCGGCGGAAGCGTCAGGGGCTTCCGCCTCGCAGCGGTGCTCGCCGCCGTCGTGCCTTTGGGTTTTGCCCTGATGACCGACACCCTGGCGTTGGCCGGGAGCGTTGGCCTGGTCTTCGCGTTCACGGCCTCCACCATCTGCCCGGTCCTGCTGCTGGGAATCTGGTGGCGCGGACTCACTGACGCCGGCGCAATTGCCGGAATGCTGACCGGTGCGCTGCTCTGCGGTGGTGCCATGGTGGTAGGTACGCTCATGGGATCAGGCAATGCACCCCCGTGGCTTGCCCAGCCGGCGGCGTGGAGCGTTCCGGCAGCTTTCGCGGTGACAGTGCTCGTTTCCCTCGCAACGAAAAGCCGTGTGCCGGCGTCCGTGAATCGCGTGATGTCGCGGTTGCACGTCCCGGAGCGGCCGGTGGCCACCGAGCGCTAGGCCCGCAGATGCAGTGGCCTGTTGTCCGCGCAGCAGCAAGGGTGGACAATGACGCCATGTCCGAGGAACCGGGCGCCTCCAGCCCAGAGCCGCCGGCACGACCGACGGAGTTGTCACCGAGTGTCCGCGCGCAATTGCTGGCCACCGAACACTGGAGCCTGCTCGCCTCGCGCAGTACCACCCAAGGCGAAGTCCTCACACGCATCAGCATGTTCCTGACCTTCACGTCGGCAAGCCTGTTGAGCGTGGCGCTGGTGGGTAACGCCACACAGTTTTCAGATGCCTTCAGGGCCTTCGCGCTGACCGTCCTCAGCATCGACCTGGTGGTTGGCCTGCTCACCCACGTGCGCGTCATGAGTGTGGGCATGGAGGACCTGATGTACGTCCTGGCAATGAACCGCTTGCGGGCGGCCTACGTCGACATGGATCCCGGCATAGGGCCCTACCTCATGGCCGGCGCTCACGATGACGAAGAAGGCGCCAAAAGGACGTATTACTTCCTGGGCGTTCGGACTGACTTCAGCCAAGTTGCTGGCAGCAGCATGGTCTTCATGGGGTTCGTCAACTCGGCCTTGATCGCCCTGCTGCTGGGATCGGCACTCCTGACAGCCGGGCTTCCCCCAGTGGTGGCAGTCCCAGTAGCCGTTCTGGTTGCCTTGGCCTTCTTCGGCACATCGCTGGCCCGCGGCCACAGACGCTACCTGGCGGTATGGAAGAACAACCTGCCCGTTTCCCCCAGCACTCACTAGCCCTGCACCCGCTGAGCGGGGTGTGGACTAGTCGATGGCCGCCATGAGCTCTACAGCGCGGGCCAGGAAAGCGTCCACCTGCGCTTCCTCATAGCCTTCATTGCCCTTGGCCGCCCGGAAGACGGCCCGCCGGACAGTGTCCACGCTCAGGACCTGGTCGTGCTCAAGGTAACCCACCAGCTCAGCACACAGGGCATCAACGTCCTGGATGTTGTAGCTGCGCGCCCGCTTGCTGGAAGGCCGACGGAACCGCTCGCCGTCGGGCCGGTGAAGCCGGCCCCGCAGGATCCCGGAAAGTTTGCCGATCTGGCGCAGCCAGGCTTCTTCGCCCTGTTGGCCGATGAGGTCGTCACGCTCGCGGCGCGCAAACGCGTCCTCGAGCCGATCCAGGGCGGCATCCACGCTGTGGGCGTCGTACCCACCCTTGACCGGGTCAAAAGCCACGTCCCGCACGTCCACGCTGGCCACCTGGTCAGCGGTACCCACAGGGTTTTCAAACGACGTCCTGGCTCGCTGAAGGAACTCGTCAACTTGTTTGGCGTTATAGCCGTACTTGCTGCGCTCTACGCGATCGAACGTTGCGGGAATCTGGCGTCGAATATCCACGGACACTAATTTTCCTTCGTTGATTGTCAGACGCCGCTGAGCAGCGCGAACAGAACATAGGCTACAGGGGCCGCGAACACAATGGAGTCCAGGCGGTCCATGACGCCACCATGGCCAGGCAGGATACTGCTCATGTCCTTGACCCCCAGTTCACGTTTGACCATGGACTCGGCGAGGTCGCCTGCCGTAGCGGCGGCCACCATGCCAACGGCCAGGAGCAAGCCCACCCACCAGGGCTTGTCGAGGAGGAAGACACACGCCAGGACGCCAATGAGCATGGCTCCACCCACCGACCCCGCGAAACCCTCCCAGGACTTTTTGGGACTGATTTTTGGAGCCATGGGGTGCTTCCCGAAGGACGCCCCAACGATGTACCCAAACGTGTCGTTGGAAACAACCAACAAAAGCATGGACGCGATCTGCCATGCGCCTTCGGGGATCCCATCCGGCCAAAAGCCGACAGGAGTAGGCCCGCTGGTGGTGTGCAAGGACAGCGACGCGAAGCTGATAAGGAACGGAATCCACGCCAGCGTGAACACACCGGCGAACACGCTCCTCGGCGCTCCGGCGGCACTCTCGATGGACCGCCACAGCAGGACGGCCACGGAACTCGCCGTCATGGTGAACAGCAAACCTTCCAGGCCACCGAAGTAGGCCGACACCGGCATCACCAGGCTGCCAACCATCACGGGGATGATCGGCATCCTGGTGCCCTGGGCCTCAAGGGCCCGGAAAACTTCCCACACACCCAACACAGCAAAAGCCGTGGTGAGCAGGACGAAACCCAGAGGGAGGAAAAGCAAGCCGCCCAAAACCGCCAGCAGCATGGAAAGCCCGACGCCGATGGCCGCCGGAAGATTCCGGCCGGCCTTTGGCGTGGGGTTCGTCCGTACGCGCCTGGCGCGTTGAGGGGTAACGCGCGTCGGGACCCGTCCAGCGGGTGCCGGCTCAGCCTGGTTCATCAGACCTCGAGCAGCTCGGCTTCCTTGCGCTTGAGCAGTTCGTCGATGCTGTCAACGTGCTGCTTGGTCAGGGCGTCGAGCTCCTTCTCAGCGCGGGCACCATCGTCTTCGCCGGCTTCGCCGTCTTTGACGAGCTTGTCCAGCGTGTCTTTTGCCTTGCGGCGGATGCTGCGGATGGAGACCTTGGCGTCTTCACCCTTGCCCTTGACGATCTTGACGTACTCCTTGCGACGCTCCTTGGTGAGCTCAGGAATGGTGACTCGGATGACGTTGCCGTCGTTCGAGGGGTTGGCACCAACCTCGGAATCGCTCAACGCCTTCTCAATGTCGCGCAGCGCGGTCTTGTCGTACGGCGTGATGAGGATGGTCCGGGCGTCGGGCACACCGAACGAAGCCAGCTGCTGAAGCGGCGTGGGTGTGCCGTAGTACTCGACAATCACCTTGTTGTAGAGACCGGGGTTCGCCCGACCCGTACGGATCGTGGCGAAATCGTCCTTGGCTACCTCAACCGCCTTGTCCATCTTCTCGCCGGCTTCGAGCAAGGTCTCTTCGATCACGGGTTTCTCCTCAGAAAATAGTTGCTGCCCTCATGCAGGCCGCAGTGCACAGTAAAGTTCCGCCGTGAGAGGCGGACGGTCCTAGAAATATCCTAGCCCTTGCTAGGGAGTAACCAGGGTTCCCAGCGTTTCGCCGAGGATGGCACGGGTAACGTTGCCCTCGCCTTCCATCCCGAAGACCACCATGGACAGTTTGTTGTCCTTGCACATGGTCATGGCTGTCTGGTCCATGACGCGGATGTCCCGGCGCAGTGCGTCGTCATAGCTGAGGACATCCAGCTTCTCGGCAGCGGGGTCTTTCTTGGGATCAGCGGTGTACACGCCATCCACGCCGCTCTTGGCCATGAGGACCACGTCGGCATGGACTTCGAGGGCACGCTGGGCCGCCACGGTATCAGTGGAGAAATAGGGCAGTCCGGCGCCTGCACCGAAGATGACAACGCGGCCCTTCTCCATGTGGCGGATGGCCCGGCGGGGAATGTAAGCCTCGGCAACCTGGCCCATGGTGATGGCGCTCTGGACACGGGTTTCAACGCCTGCCTGCTCCAGGAAGTCCTGCAGGGCCAGGCAATTCATGACCGTGCCGAGCATGCCCATGTAGTCGGCGCGGGAGCGGTCCATGCCGCTCTGGGAAAGTTCTGCGCCGCGGAAGAAGTTACCGCCGCCTACGACGATGGCTACCTCGACGTCGGAGACTGCTGCCGCGATCTGCTTGGCGATGGCCCGGACGGTTTCGGGATCGACGCCGAGCTTGCCTCCGCCGATGACCTCGCCGGAAAGTTTCAGAAGTACACGTCGGCGGGTCTTCTCGGGCTGGATTGCAGTGTTGACGGTTTCCATGGTGCCTCCCGTTGGTGGACTCTGGCTAGATTATCGTGCTGTGGGTCCGCGCAGGTACTACCCGGACGGGTGCATGAAAAAGGGGCGGCCACCGAAGTGACCACCCCTTTTCATGAATTACTAGTTTCCTACGCGGAAACGGGTTACTGCGGTTGCCTTGACGCCGGCTTCTTCGAGGACCTGTGCAACAGTCTTCTTGGAATCCTTGGCGAATGCCTGGTCAACCAGAACTTCACCCTTGAAGAAGCCCGTCACGCGGCCTTCCACGATCTTCGAAAGAGCAGCTTCGGGCTTGCCTTCAGCCTTGGCCGTCTCTTCGGCGATGCGGCGCTCGGAGTCGACCAATTCGGCCGGAACGTCGTCACGGGTCAGGTAGTTCGGAGCCATGGCTGCAACGTGGACAGCGATGTCGTGAGCGGCGGTGGCAGCGGCTTCGCCTTCACCGTCAACAGCGAACAGGACGCCTACCTGGGCCGGGAGGTCCTTGGACGTCTTGTGCAGGTAAGCGTCAACCGTGGTTCCCTCAACGCGGGAGATACGGCGGACAACAACCTTTTCGCCGAGGACAGCGCCCTCTTCGACAACAACCTCGGACAACGGCTTGCCGTCAACCTCGGTGGCCAGCAGGGTCTCGAGGTCGGCTGCGCCGGACTCGACTGCAACGCTGAGGACCTTGTCAGCCAACTGGATGAACTTGTCAGCCTTGGCAACGAAGTCAGTTTCGCAGTTGACCTCGATCATTACGCCAACGCCGCCGTTGACCTTGGCAGCAACCAGGCCTTCAGCAGTCGAACGGCCTTCGCGCTTGGTAGCGCCCTTAAGGCCCTTGATGCGGATGATCTCGATTGCCTTCTCGGCGTCACCGTTGGCTTCGTCAAGAGCCTTCTTGACATCCATCATGCCGGCGCCGGTGCGCTCGCGCAGGGCCTTGATGTCAGCAGCAGTGTAGTTCGCCATGTGAACCCCTCTGTCTAGAATTTGTGTGTTTACGGACTGACAGGACAGCCGCCCACCGTGTGAGCCGCCATCCTGTCAGTTGCCCCCGATGCTGTTTCCGGCATCAGGGAAGGTCCAGATTTACTTGGCTGCTTCGGCTTCGCCGGCTGCAGCTTCAGTTGCTTCGGGAGCCTCAGCTGCGGGAGCTTCTGCTGCCGGAGCCTCAGTTGCGGGAGCTTCTGCGGCCGGAGCCTCGGTTGCCGCTGCTTCTTCGGCCTTGCTGCCTTCGAGGAGCTCGCGCTCCCACTCAGCCAGCGGCTCTTCCGGAGCCTCGGTGGTGCCCGTTGCGCGCTGGTTACGGGCGATGAGGCCCTCAGCTACGGCGTCGGCAACAACGCGGGTCAGCAGGTTGACGGAGCGGATGGCGTCGTCGTTACCCGGGATCGGGAAGTCGACTTCGTCGGGATCGCAGTTGGTGTCCAGGATGGCAACAACCGGAATGTTCAGCTTCTTGGCTTCGTCAACAGCAAGGTGTTCCTTCTTGGTGTCAACAACCCAGAGAACCGAGGGAGCCTTGGTCAGGTTGCGGATACCACCGAGGTTGGACTCAAGCTTGGTGAGTTCGCGCTTGAGGAGCAGGAGCTCCTTCTTGGTGTAAGCCGAGCCTGCGACGTCGTCGAAGTTGATCTCTTCGAGTTCCTTCATGCGCTGGATACGCTTGGCGACGGTCTGGAAGTTGGTGAGCATACCGCCCAACCAACGCTGGTTGACGTACGGCTGGCCAACACGGGTAGCCTGCTCGGCAATTGCTTCCTGAGCCTGCTTCTTGGTGCCGACGAACAGGACGGTGCCGCCGTGGGCGACAGTAGCCTTGACGAACTCGTAGGCGCGGTCGATGTAGGACAGCGACTGCTGGAGGTCAATGATGTAGATGCCGTTGCGCTCCGTGAAGATGAAGCGCTTCATCTTCGGGTTCCAACGACGGGTCTGGTGTCCAAAGTGGACGCCGCTGTCAAGCAGCTGGCGCATAGTTACGACGGGCATGCCGACGCTCCTTCCGGCAGGTCATTCATGAGAGAGCCCATGGGGCTGCTCTTACCCTGCCAATAGTTGACGGTTGTTTAGCCTTTGCCCGGATGGGCGTGGCTCCTGGCATCCATTGCACTTCTCATCCGGGGTGAAGCCAAAGGCTCGTCCGGACCGCAAGAGGCACAATCCTCCGCAGCCTGAAGCCACGTGGCTTCGCTGGTGGAGGGCTGGATACGCGTAGTCAGCCTGGGACCCTCACATATCTGAATGAGACATGCTCCTGAACTAGCCTGAGGGCACAGCAAACTGCTCCACCAAGTGTACTACAGCGACCCCACCTGTTTGACCGCCACCGCAGCCCGTTGTCCACATACGAAAGACCGGGGATCGACCCACCGCCGCCTCCCCGGGAGGCTTGGTCCATGACCCCTGTGAAGTCCTTGATGACCCTGCTGGTTACCTTGGTGATGGCCGCGGGCGCAGTCGGCCCATCCGGGCCGGCTGCGCCGGACCAGGCCTCCCTCCGGTGGAGCTGGCCGCTCTCCCCCAAACCTGACGTGCTCCGGATCTTCGATCCGCCGGACAAACCGTGGCTGAGCGGCCACCGCGGCGTAGATCTGGGACCAGTGTCCGACGACGGAAAGGTCACCGCACCCTCGGACGGCGTGGTGACCTTTGCCGGCGTCGTAGTTGATCGTCCGGTACTGACCATCGATCACGGCGATGGCCTCAAGAGCAGTTTCGAGCCGGTGACCAGTGAACTCAAGGCCGGTGACACCGTGCGCAAGGGACAGAACATCGGCAGCATGGAACCCGGCCACTGCAGCAGTGCCACCTGCCTGCATTGGGGCGTGCGGCGCGGCGAGGTCTACGTCAATCCGCTGGGCTTCGTGGAAGACCTGCGGCCGTCCATCCTGCTGCCGCTCCACTGAGCCCCCGCCGCGGGCGAAAGTCCTAGACGATGGCCGAAACACCGGTGATGGCGCGGCCGGTCACCAAGGTGTTGATTTCGTGCGTTCCTTCGTAGGAGTAGATGGCCTCAGCATCGGAGAAGATCTTGGCCATCCCATAGTCCGTAACGATTCCGTTGCCACCCAGGATGCTGCGTCCCAGCGCAACGCTTTCGCGCATGCGTGCCGTAGTGAACGCTTTGGCCAGTGCCGACTGCTCATCCTTGGCCACACCTGCGTCTTCGAGTTGGGCCAGACGAACCATCATGCCCATGGAAGCTACGGTGTTGCCGAGGATCTGGACCAGCTGATTTTGCACCAGCTGGAAAGCCGCCAACGGCCGCCCGAACTGCTGGCGTTCCACGGCGTACTGACGGGCGACATCAAAGGCCGCCATCTGCAGCCCAACAGCCTGCCAAGCCACTGCCAGGCGGGTCACCTTGAGGACCTTGTTGGTATCGCGGAAGCTGTTGCCGTTGGCAAGCTTGAAGAAGTCGGGCACCACCACGTTGTCCAGAACGATGTCCGCATTCTGCACCGTACGCAGGGAGATCTTGTTCTCAATCTTGGTGGCCGAGTAGCCCGGCAAGGTGGTGTCCACCAGGAAGGCCTTGACCTGGTTGTCAGCCACATCCTTGGCGTAGATGACCACCCAGTCGGAAAACGTGGCGTTGCCGATCCAGCGCTTGGCGCCGTTGAGAATCCAGGTGTCACCGTCGCGTTTGGCTGTGGTGCGCGTTCCACCCGCCACGTCCGAGCCGCCCAAGGGCTCGGTCAGCCCGAAAGCGCCGATCTTTTTCAGCGAGTAAATGTCCGGCAGCCAGGCATCCTTCTGTTCCTGCGATGCGAGGGCCTCGATCGAACCCGTGAACAGGCCGTCGTGGACGCCCATGAACGTGGCAATCGAAGCATCAGCGCGTGTCACTTCAGCGTGGAGCATGCCGGCGAACAGGTTGGAGTACCCCTGACGACGAACGGGGCTGACCAGATCCAGTTCGCCAAGCTTGGGAATCAGGTCCATCGGGAACTCACCACGATTCCAGAAGTCCACGGCAATGGGCTTGACTTCGCGGGCAAGGAATTCCCGAACTTCCGCGAGGCGGTCCTGCTCTTTTCCTGTCAGCATCTGCTCAAAGGCGTAGAAGTCGCCATCGGCATACGGAAGGTTGGTGGCATCGAATGCAGCGTTGGACATATTCGCTCCTTCAGGGGTGGTCACCTGCGACCACATCGGGGCAGCAAAAGTTACCGGTGAGTACATGTTACTCATCAGTAACCTACCTCAACGGGCTGCTCCCCCGCAACGCGGAGGACCCCAGAAAGCAAAAGAACCGTGGCTGACGTTTCAACGTCAACCCCGGCTCCCGTGAATGTATAGATGATCGGTCGGTAAGCGAACCCAATTCCTCCCGAGATATCCCTTGAGGAACTGGTTTCAAAGTTGCACCGTTCCCGCGCCAAGCGGCCATCGCCCGACCCGACCGAAGCGCATCTCCTCAATACAAACTCGCACCCGACCAGGTCACTGCGCTTGTCGCCGCCTACAAATCCGGCACACCAACAACCGAACTCACGGCTCAGTACGGCCTAGACAAGGACTCCGTCTTGAAGGTTCTCGAACAGCAAGGCGTCATCATGCGACGCCCACCGCTCGCCCCGAAACAAGTCGAGAAGACCGACGATCTCTACGAGCAGGGCAACTCCCAGCCACCATCGCCACGAAGCTCGGGATCTCCCAGACCCCCGTTTGCAACCACCTCAAGAAGCAGCGCGTGCAGCTACGTCGTCGCGGTCGGTCAAAAGGCACAACCCAGGCCGACAGCCAGCTAGGCGACTTCGGCGTCTCGTCATCCTTCGCACTACCGCGCCTGAGCCCCCGGGCAGCACCACCGAGGACATTCCTGCCCACTTGCGTCAAAGAAGGAGTCCCGTCCGATATAGTCTTTCCTGGTAAGGCGGGCCGAGCTGATTTCATTTCTCCTCAAAACATGACGGAAAATGCTCAAACGAAACGTAGATCACAGGGCAACCTGCATCCAGCGTCACCTATCGGAGTTTTATAGACGCACGCAGGACACTCAGCATGACCAGTCCTGCCTTACTATCATAATCAGGGCATAACATGGGGCACGAGAATACTTGTGAAGATAGCTAAAATAAATATTGACGGATATCGTCTTCTAGACAGCTTCTCGATGGATATGCGCGATAATCTCTCGCTTGTCATTGGAAAGAACAACACCGGTAAGACATCTCTCTTGAATGTCCTTGGCTCGTTCCTAAATTCCTCCGGCCCGGAATTCAGCTATGAGGATTTTTCCATTAATCGTCAGCTGGCTCTTCAAAAGGCAATCATTGCCGACACGCCTGAATATCCCAGTTCCGCCCCTAAGATCGAGCTCGAACTGGAGATCCGTTACGACGAGGAAGACAACCTCAAGAACCTCTCGAAGCTCATGGTTGACCTCTCCCCCGAGGCACGAGCGGTTCACTTGAGGTTTCGAGTCGAGATCAACCAGGAGAAATTCCTACAGCTACATACAGACGTCCGCAAGAACACCCAGGCTATCAGCACGGCAACTGGTGAGGACCTAACCGAGGCTCGGCGCTCTGAGGAGAACCAGCGTTTCGTCTCGAAGAGGGTCCGTCACTATCTGACTCATTCAATCGAGTCCTACGACCCTGCAGACGGCAACAACACCCTGTCGCTGACGAATGAACCGGGACTTGTCCGCAGCGTCATCCGACTGGAATTTGTGAGCGCTCGGCGGTCCGTCGAGAATCGGCCTGCCGGGAAAAGCGGACGAGCAGCCGGGCGCGCTCTCTCCCAGCTCACGAGCGATTACTTCGAGGATCGAATCGGAGATATCCGAGATAGCCACGCATTTATACAGCTGACAGCGCAAGCCGCCAACACCGACCGTCAGTTCACGGATGCGTACAAGCAGGTCTTCAAAGACGTAATTAAGAAAGTTTCCCGTTTCGGAGCCGCCGATGGCCTCAGAGGAGACCTCCATGTTGTCTCCGACATTCAGCCAGATTCACTCCTCAAGAACAATACCTCTGTTCGCTATGGTGAACTCGAGTCGCCTCTCCCGGAAGATCACAATGGTCTTGGCTACCTGAACCTGATTGCGATCATCATAGAGATTGAAATCAGACTCCTCCGAATGACGGGCAAGGATGATATCGAGTCGGCCGATATCAATATCCTCTTCATCGAAGAACCAGAGGCGCACACGCACCCTCAGCTTCAATACGTGTTCATCAAGCAGATCAAGAACATGATTAGCGAGCACTGTAATGAGAACCATCTACGACTGCAGACCGTGTTGACCACTCACTCTTCCCACATCACAGCCGAGGGCGATTTCTCCGACATCAAGTATTTCCGCCGAATCGGCGAACGCGTCGAGTCCCGCAATATGACAGATCTTGAAGAGAAGTACAGCGACGACAAGAAGTCCTACCACTTCCTTAAGCAGTACCTCACACTGACCAGGGCGGAGCTATTCTTTGCCGACAAAGCGGTTCTTATCGAGGGTGACACGGAGCGCATCCTCATGCGCGCCATGATGCGGAAGCTGGACGCAGAGAACCAACCACACGAGTTTCCGCTGAGCTCCCAGAACGTGTCGGTCGTCGAGGTTGGTGCTCACTCGCAGATATTTGATCACTTCATCGACTTCACCGGAATCCCGACACTCGTCCTGACCGACATCGACAGTGCAAAAGTTCACACCGATATGGGAAAGACGTCTCTACGTGCTTGCGCCGTGGAAGACGGGAGCCACACCACCAACGATGCACTCAATCACTACTTCGGGCTGACTAAGTCGGGCCACGGCACTGATGGAGATCTCGCTGATCTCATCGCCAAACCCGCAGCTGAAAAGTCCCTCTCAAAAGCATCTGGATCCTGGAAACCCACCAAGGACGGCGCCGCACTCTTCGTCGCATACCAGACGGAAGAAGATGACTACCATGCTCGGAGCTACGAAGACGCCTTCATACACA
This sequence comes from Arthrobacter sp. WCS2018Hpa-7, assembly GCF_031843805.1. Classification (NCBI taxonomy): domain Bacteria; kingdom Bacillati; phylum Actinomycetota; class Actinomycetes; order Micrococcales; family Micrococcaceae; genus Arthrobacter; species Arthrobacter sp. WCS2018Hpa-7. The sequence goes on along the minus strand of NZ_JAVTJB010000032.1, from coordinate 14,062 downwards.
TCAACCGGGCCTTCATCAAGGAAAACCTAGATCACTTCCGCGGCCTCAAGCATAAGGACAAGTTCGACGACGAGACGCAATGCGCCTACGTACTCGCACGCGACTGCGTCGCCAAGAAGACCCACTTCGCTCTTGATGTCATCCATGCCGAAAGCGAAGAGGGCGATATTAGCTGGAAGACACCCAGCTACATCGCTGAGGGGCTCAAATGGCTGAGGGACGTCACGTGACGAAACCGGAGCACGAGGTTCTACAAGCGCTTGACGCCACCCGCTCGAACCAGGACTTCCTCGTCAAAGGAGGCGCCGGCAGCGGGAAGACACACTCGATGCTCGGCTTCCTCGACGAGATATACGCCGAACGGCCACGAGTTCGTGTGGCATGCGTGACCTTCACAAACGTAGCCGTCAACGAGATCCGGGCCCGGTTCTCGATGGAGAGCCTCCAGATTTCAACCATTCACGATTTCCTGTGGTCGCTCATCAGTAGATACCAGAAAAACCTGAAGGACTCGCTTGCAAAACTCGTGAATAGCGGTGCCATCAAATCAACGCTCGCCCTACCCATCAATACAGCTCTCTGGACCGAACCGATCAAGTACAGAGAATGGCTGAACATTGAAGCGGGCGAGGTCTCGCATGACGAAGTACTCAAACTTGCCGAAGACATATTCAGCACGCACACGACAATGGCTCGGATCCTCACGGATTGCTTCGACTACCTCCTCGTGGACGAGTACCAGGACACCCCTGCCGCCGTCATGCGGATCCTCGTCGATCTACTGCCAGCACCCACCGATCGATCAATGCGAGTCGGTCTCTTCGGAGACAGCGAACAAGCCATCCATGAGTCGGACAATGGACGTGACCTCCTTGAGGGGGCTATTCAATCAGGGCGTATCCGTGCAATCACCAAGACGGAGAACCGGCGCAATCCAGCGGCAGTCCTCCAAGTGATCAACCGGCTACGCGCCGATGGACTGCAGCAAATCCAATCCATCGACCCCAAAGCGCCCAACTGCGGCGTTGAAGGAACCGCCCGTTTCGTCTACACCACCGAAACGGGCCTCGACACAGCAACGCTACGTCAGCTTTCGCTGTGCGACGGCTGGGATTTCAGCCCGCACAAGACCAAGCTTCTTTACCTAAGCAAAAACATGATCGCCAGAGAGAATCGATTCCCGCAGCTGATGCGCATCTACGACAAAGACCGTGTTGTCGAATACGCCAAGAAGGTACGGGCTCATCTAGAGAAAACAGGCATGAAGTTAGCGGGTGACGCGACCCTCGGCTCGGTGCTGGAAGATCGCGGAAGGGCATATCCTCCTTCTGGCGTCCAAGCGAAGGAGTTAGCCGAGGAACCACAACTTCTTGAGAACGCATCGAGTTTCCGGTTTGAGGACATCGCCACGACACCGACAAGCTCCGACCGCCTGATCGGCACAAAGAGAGTATCCGAGTTCGATGACAGGAACCGCGGCGACAAACGGGATGCTCTCATCAACCACCTGTTGGCCATCCAGTCGCTCCGGAGCCTCTATAAGCAGGGGAAGTTCAATCAGGTTATCCGCTGCTTAGACGTAAACCTCGACAGCATCGAAGCACGCCGGCAGATCGCTGCGAGTCTGGATGAACTAGCCGGAATGGACTCACGATCAATCGGTGAGGTATTCGAGTTCGCACATCAAACTGGACTCATTCAACGCGACGACCGGATCCGCCGGTTCGAGACCAAACATCCATACCGCTGTACACGTGTGTTCGCCGTTCCATTCCACGAAGTCGTTAGCCTCTTTGAGTACGTAGAAGACTTCACTCCCTACTCCACGCAACACGGAGTAAAGGGATCCGAATGGGACAATATTTTCATATCCCTCGATAATGGAGGGTGGAATAACTACAATTTCGAAAAGCTCCTAGCGAATCCAACAAGCACCGAGTCCGTACCGACGCGGTCTCGAATGATGCTCTATGTAACCTGCAGTCGAGCAAAGCAGAATCTTGTCGTCTACGCTCATGACCCCAGCGAAACAACCCTAGCTCGCGCACGGGAATGGTTCGGCGAGGATTCAGTACTTTGCGTGAGTGGTCAATAGTCACAAACTAGACACGCCGGCATTCCACCGAAGCTCGGTATCCATGGACCAACATGATCGACAGCATTCCAAATGTGCCGGATCTTGCGCACGTGGTACCGCACGATAGCCGACGGGTGGTTTGCAAGCTTCTCCAGGAGCATCTCTCCGTTTGGCGTCTGGCCAACGGTGCTGAGGGCACGCGTCACCCGAGTTCCGAGTCGCACGCCAGGATCGTCCAAGAGTCGCTTGAGAAGCCCTTCCGCATCTTCTCCACCTACGCCAAGGGAGATCGAAGGCTGATGCTACTGCTGAGCCGCTCGGGTCGTTCCGCAGCATGTACGGTGCCAACAGCGAAGCTTCATCCGCCCAAGAGGGTGACTCGCCGGCAAAGGCTGAAATGAGCATCGAGGACCGAAGTCGATACCATGTCTCACCGGAGGCGCCAAACGTAATCGAGTCGTCTCTCCCTCAACGGTTGAAGGTTGATTCCAGATACTTGATCAAGCCTGCTACGGACTGCCTTCCAACCAGTCATGCGGAAAGCTGATCGATAGCATCGGGAGGCAGTAGGCGTTCTAAGTCGTTGTGCTGCGAAGAGCGTAGTTAATTGGATGTGGGCTTCAGGTCCTGCGATGTTCCATCGGCAATTCGCAACAGGTCTGCCGCCAGCATGAAGGTCCATATGAGGCACTGCTCAGCCTCGGAAACTGTGACATCACTGTGTACACCCTTGTTCGCCATGGCGTCGAGATTAGTGATTCGCTTGCCGTAACTAGCAAGCGTCTCCCCTAAGACCTTGCCACTCAGGCTATTGCCAAGCCTGTCCTTGGCAAACTGAATAAGCCGGTTTCTGTAAGCATCGTCGTTCATGACCCGTTCCACCCCATCCTCACCGAAAATAGTTTGGCCGGTTGACGGGTACAAAGCGTCGGCTAGGTCCTTAATCATTCGCCGCGTACTCGTCAGAGCGTGGGACAAGTCTTCCGGTGTGCCTCCTGCGAGACTGGCCTCCGCCGCAGCGAACTTGTCCAAAGCCTCCGGTGCACGTTCAGCCAGCGACGCTCGAACATATTCGAGTCCTCGTTCAAACACACTACTGGAAGGCTTGCCACTATGCAGGTTCGTTTCCGTTTGGAGCAGGTAGCAGTACACGTCCTGCCGAATGCGCTCAATGATCGTCTCGTGCTGTTGGATAACCGGAAGCAGCTTCGCCTGCTGCTCGTCAGCCGCAACAGCCGCAGTGTGCGCGTAGTAGTTGCTGGTCTTATCTGCGACCGAATAGTCGTCGTATATCCTGCGCACCTCCGCGAGATACGATTCGAGCTGAGCCACGGAGATGACGTAGATGTTGTCGCCAGCCGCCATCTTGCGCCCTTTTTGGTACTGCATGTACATCTCGACTACCTGAGCGCGGGCCTCCTCCGCTCCCAGAAGAGTGACAAGGTTGCCGTTGATCACTTCAATAGTGGGATCGGTCTTAGCCGCTCCCGTAGTCACATCGATGAGTTCCATCTGAAACCTGTACTGCGCAAGATAGTCCTGTCGCAAAGCCGCGATACGGGCTGCCTGTCGCACAATGGCAGCCACTGACCTTCCCGGCTGGTCGAAAGCGTCCAACGCGCTGGTCACGAGCTGGGCGACATGGTCTTGCATGAAGTCCTCTCACCGTTATGATTCCCGAAAAGCCTACCTGACGAGTCACAACCCGACAGGAGGGATCACCTGTATGGGTTGCCGGCTCCATGCGCAGCTCTCCATCCGAATCCTGAGTCGCAAAGCCCTCGAAGTGATGGGATTCACTGATCTTTGTGACAATACTGTTACGGCTGATCGCCAGCTTGCGGCCATTGCTTGCTGCCCAAATTTCTTGACGCTTAATGTTCGCCATAAATTATGCATACAGCGTGTTCGAAAACCTGTGGACAACTTGAGATAGTGACATCATAGTTCCATCAGGTTCTGCGGGTTCGACGCAAAAACACGGAAACCCGCAGAATCTAGCGGTAGGGCTACTCGGACTTGAACCGAGGACCTTAGGATTATGAGTCCCGCGCTCTAACCAGCTGAGCTATAGCCCCGTGACGCCCGGAAAAGCCACCGCAAAGCAGCAGTTCCGGGCAAAGCACTCCAGCAATTCTAATAGGTGCCGGGGAGTGCTTTTGTCACACCACCATGTCCTCGTAAGAGGCCCCGCGGTAGAGGTCCTCGAACGTCTGGAGCGTGCCGTTGATGCTGTGGGGCTCCACCATCTCGCGGCTCAGCTTGCCCATGGCTTCCAACTCATGCTTGGGAAGCTCCACCAGCTTGGTGATCTTGGCCGCCAGTTCATCGCTGTTGTTGGGCGTGAAGAGATAGCCGTTCTCACCATCACGGACCAGATGCGGCAGGGCCATGGCGTTGGCCAGCAGCACCGGCGTGGAAGCAGACATGGCTTCCAGTGTCACCAGTGACTGGAGTTCGGCTGTGCCGGGCATGCAGAATATGTCGGCCTTGATGTAGGCCTCGCGCAAATCTTCGTCGCTGGCGAGTCCCAGGAACCTGACCCTGTCCCCCAGCCCCAGCTTCGCTACCTGCGCCTCAAGGGCAGGACGGACTTCGCCGCCCCCCACAATCTCCACATGCACGTTCAACGCCGGGGACGTCTTGGCCACGGCGTCGATCAGGACGTTGACATGCTTTTCTTCGGCCAGACGTCCGGCAAACAGCACCGTGGGGTTGGCGTGCGGCTCAATGGTCTCACCGGGCTGGAGTTCGTAAGCCGAGGAGTCAATGCCATTGGAGAGCGGCAGCACCTTACGCAGGAACGCGTGCTGGTGCATTGCCTTGGCAGCGAGTGGCGTGGGCGTCGTGACCACATCGGCCTGGCCCATGACCTTGCCCATGTCCTTCCAGGAGATGCGGCCAACGATGTCCTTGAACCACTGCGGGAATGGCAGGAAGGGATTCAGGTTTTCCGGCATGAAGTGGTTGGTGGCAACAACCCGGATGCCACGCTTCACGGCCTCGTACAGGACGTGCTCGCCAATCATGTAGTGGCTTTGGATGTGGACGACGTCCGGCTGGACTTTGTCGAACAGCAGGCTGATTTCCTTCTTGATCTCCCAGGGGAAGCAAATGCGGAAGTACTCATGGGTGAAAACGCCGTGGGAACGGAGACGGTGAACAGTGGCTTCGTCGCGGAACTCCGTGAAGCTCTTGCCCGTGTCCGGACGGCAGGCCAACACGTGGACGTTGTGCCCACGTGCCGTCATTCCCTTGGCCAGGCGGTAGCCAAACTGCGCGGCACCGTTGACATGCGGTGGATAAGTATCCGCGGCAATCAAAAGAGTGAGGGGCTTGGTGGTGTCGGGAATGGTCACGTGGAGAACTCCTGATGTTCACGGTGCGGACAGCACTGCTTGTGGCAATACTGCGGTGTCGCCGGGTTGCCGGTCCGCGTACAGCGGCGGCGCAAGGTCAAGCTCTGCCCTAGGCCTTCTTGTTGGCAGCCGCCTTCGCGTCCTTCTTGCGTTTGGTGACTTCCGGATGGTGCCGGCTCAGGGCAATAACCCCCACGATAGCAAGGGTAGCGGCCACAGCCATGGCGATGGCCATCACGGCGTGGACATCGGGACGAAGCTCACCAAGGATCACAATGCCGATGGCGATGCCCACCATGGGGTCGATCACGGTCAGTCCGGCGATGACAAGGTCCGGTGGACCACCTGAGTAGGCACTCTGCACAAACCAGGATCCCAATCCCCCGGCGGCCACGATGGCTATGAGGGTGTACCACTGGACGTTGAGCAGGAACAACCCGTTGGGATCCAGCAGATGCTTGCCGATGATGCGGGTCAGGACGGCAACAAACCCGAACAGGACACCAGCGCCCAGGATGTAGACGAAGGCACTCATGCGGTGTTTGAACAGGACGGCCAAGGTTCCGAAGATCCCCACGGCCAGAGCCAGCAGGAGAACAATGGTCAGTTCGTCCTCACTGGTGACGTGATGGTTTTCCTGTGTGACGAAGACTGCCAGCAACACGAACAGCGCCGAACCCGTGACACACGCGCTGATGGCCACCACAGTTGCACGGTTGATGCTCAGGCCTTGGTCCTTGGCGTTGACCACGGTGGTGATCACCAACGCAATGGCACCAATGGGCTGCACTACGGTGAGCGGAGCAGACACCAGGGCGATGGCGTTCATCACCATACCGAGGGCAAGGAACAACAGCCCGAGCATCCAGCGGGGATTCCGCAGCAGCCTCAGGAATCCGTTGGAGCTCAGGGCCAGGCCCCCGGTATCGGCTTTGACTGCGCTGCCCTGCCGTTGGGCGCCTATTGCGAGGAAGAAGGCACCAAGTACCGCAAGGAAAACCGCCAGCCAGACCATCAGCCGTGTCCGCCGTCGTCGTTTTTCAGTTCTTTACCCTTACGCAAGATGGCCCAGAAATAGTTGTAGGCCGCAATCCAGTGTCCGAGGAGCCCGAAGCCAAGGAACGTCCAAGCGGCAACGAAGTAGACCTCAGTGAAAGGGATGGGCAATTTGGAGAGGACAAGCAGCGGGGTGCCGAGCAGCAACAGCGCTGTGCGGATTTTCCCAATGATGCTCACGGGAAGGTCCGGGTGGCTGCGGAAGTAGATCAGGGAAGCAATGGCCAGGATGGCGTCCGGAACCAACAGCGCGGCCAGGTACCACCACTGCACGACGCTGGCAATCGCCAACGTGAAGGCTACGGCCAGCAGCGCGGCCCGGTCGGCCATGGGGTCCAGGATGCGGCCCAGCTTGGAGGTCTGGTCGAAGCGTCTGGCGATGTAGCCATCAACCCAGTCGGTGCTGCCCATGATCACAAGCACCAGGACCGCGAAGCCATACTCCTGCTCCGACAAAACGAGCCACACGAACAGCGGAACCCCCATGAAGCGGAGGACCGTGAGGATATTGGGGACGGTGAAGATGAGGTCGTGGTCAACCTGCGGCCGGTCAGGGTGTGAACCAGCACCGATCAATTTCACGCGTGTCCCCCTTCCTCGTTGTCATTGTTGGTGCCGCGGATGGCTGCCTACTTTTTCAGCAGCTTCCGCAGGGCAACAACGAAGACTACGGCAGCAGTGGCAAACGCTGCGAGGTCCTTCCACCGGGCGGCGAGCCGTTCAGTGAGGCTTTCGGGGACGGAGTCTCCGAGGTCGGCAAACTTCGCCGCAGCGAACTGCTTTCCCTCTTGGAACTTTCCGCCGGCGCTGTCCAGCAGGGCCTGCCCCTGCTTCTTGACGTCCAGCTGCTCGCCGAGTTCGTCGCGGACCCCGGTCAGGTGTTCGCGGCGCTTCTTCAGGCGCGAGCGAAGCTCCGCTTCCGTGGGTGCCTTGACTGCGTCCGATTCCTTGGCAGCTTCCTTCGCAGCCTTCTCTGCCTTGGCTTTCTCCGCCGCAGCTTCCTTCTCTGCCTTGGCCGCTTTGGCAGCGGGCGAGTTGGGATCGAGGATGGACTCATCAAAAGCTGAGCCCTCCTTGGCGATTCCAAGATCGTGCTTGATACCCCGGATGGTGTCCTCGGGTACCAGGGGCATGGCCTTCTTGAACTTGGCGATTCCAATCAGGGATGCAATGGCCACAATGACCAGGAAGAACGCTGCGACGATCAGCGCCGCGAGCCATCCCGGCATGATGGTGGCCAGTCCCAAAATGGCGGCAACAACGAGGGCGATCACCAACAGCGCAAGGAACACAAGGGCAACGCCAAAGAAGGCACCGGCAATCCCAACCTGGGTGGCCTTGCGTTTGAGTTCCACCTTGGCCAAGGCAATTTCGTCGTTGATTTGCCGTGGGGCCAACCGTGCAACGAGCTTGAGGGTCCTCGGCAAAGTACGAATGGCTGGTCCTTGACTGGTCCGGCCGGTGTGACGTCCACTCATGGGTTCCGCCTAACTGCTTTCCTCTGGGCATCGTATGGGGCGAACGCGGACTGAAATCTCTCACCGCAGACACCTGTTCACAAAGCTATCATTCAGGCTCCTGCTGAACTTTCGGGACCACACCGCGGCGCGCCCGTCATACGCCCAATAAATATGATCCGGGCCATAGGATAGATGATCGTGACCTCTCCCATTGCTCCGGGCGACTCCCTGAGCCGACGCGAAAAACTTGTCTATATTCTCCTGCTGGGTGCACTGACTGCGCTGGGTCCTTTCACGATCGACCTTTACCTCCCGGCGTTCCCGGCGCTGGAGGAGAGTTTCGACGTTTCTGCTGCCGCCATCCAGCTCACCCTGACGGGAACCACCGTAGGCTTCGGGCTCGGCCAACTGGTGGTAGGTCCGTTCAGCGACAAAGTGGGGCGCCGGCTCCCCCTGATCCTTGCCACCGCCGTCCATATCGGTTCATCGCTCGGGGCAGCGCTGGCAACAGACATCGGGATGCTGTCCCTGTTCCGTGTCCTCATGGGCATCGGCGCAGCTGGCGGTGGCGTAGTGGCCATGGCCATGGTCAGGGACCTCTTCCACGGCTACTCCATGGTCCGGATGTTCTCGAGGATGTCACTGGTCAACGGGCTGGCCCCCATCCTTGCCCCTGTCATCGGATCGCAGTTGCTGCTGGCCTTCCCGTGGCCCGGAATCTTCTACTTCCTGGCCGCTTACGGCTTGTTGGTGATCCTTGCCTCCATCTTCTTCATCCGGGAGACGCTGCCCGCAGACCAGCGCGGCAAATCCACCATCACCGTGGGACAGCGCTATAAATCGGTCCTGACGGACCGGATCTTCGTGGGCATGGTGCTGGTGGGAAGCCTGAACTTCGGTGGTTTGTTCGCCTATCTTTCTGCGTCCACTTTCCTGTTCCAAAACGTCTACGGATTCTCGCCGCAGGAATACGGGCTCCTGTTCGGCATCAACTCACTGGGCATTGTTGCGGGCGTTCAAATCAGTTCACGCCTGATCAGGCGGGTGGCCCCGCAGTGGATCGTGGCCGGGGCAACATTGTTCATGCTGTTCACTGCCCTCGTCATCGTGGTGCTTGACCTCTTGCACGTCGGCCTCTGGGGCATCCTCATTCCGTTGTGGTTCTATATCTGCGCCACCGGGTTCATGTTCCCCTGTGTCCAGGTCCTGTCCCTCGCCAACCACGGCGCCCAGGCAGGCACGGCAGCGTCCCTCCTGGGGGCATCCCAGTTCATGATGGCCGGAATTGTCCCGCCGGTCGTGGGTTGGCTGGGCGTCAGTTCGGCTGTTCCCATGGGCTCGGTTATGGCGGTCTGCATTACCGGGGCCATCGCCGCACTCTGGCTGGTGGTCCGGCCCCGCACCGTTCCCTCCATCCATTAGGAACCCACCCGTAGGCTGAGACCATGACCAAGAAACCGCACCGCAACGGCAGGGGCCTCTTCCTCGGCGCCCTGCTTGGCGCCACTGCCGGCGCGCTCATTGGCCGCGCCGCAGGAAGTGCCCTGTTCGGAGCGATTCTGGGTGCCGTTATTGGCGCCGCCGTCCTCTACCGGGTGAACCCAGGTCCCTGGAAACGGGACTAGGACTACCGCACAAAACGCGACCCGCCGCCGTCGGGACTGCCCAGCCTCTCCCGTTACAGCGTCCCGCAAGGCAGAATGGTGGCCAGCCGGGGTAACCGGTGCCGGACCGGTGCAAGGGGACATCACATGAGCGCGGCTGTTGATTTGCGGGGCGGTGTCCGCGGCTTGGCAACAGTTCGCCGGCTGCCCCTGACACTGGGCCTGGCAGGGCTGCTGTGGGTCCTGGGCGCTGCGACAGGGAGCCTGCTGAATGGACCCAGCGAGGCGTTGCTGGACCAAATGGGCCTGGGGCTGGCAGTGGAGCCAGGGCCATGGTGGTCAATTTTCACGTCGGCGTTCTTTGCGTCTTCCCTGCTCGACTACCTTGCCTGCGCGGCCGCGATCCTGGTGGGCGTGGGAATCGCCGAGCGTGTCATGGGCCCGTGGCTGGCGCTTGCAGCGTTCGTGGCGGGTTCGGCCCTCAGCGCCCTGGTTCTGGTGGCGCTGGTTGCGTTCGGAACCGACGCCAGCGATCAGTGGCTCAGCTTCCTGGGCGGCGAATACGTTGTTGGCGCCTACGGCGGCGCAGCTGCCGCGCTGGGATGCGCGACGGCGGCACTGGACGCCCTCTGGCGCCGTCGGCTGAGGACGTGGCTGCTGGCCGCGACCCTGATGTTTGCCCTGTTCGTAGGAGTGGCCCAAACCCTTCAGGCGCTGGCCGGAGCCGTGATGGGCATCCTGGCCGGCTGGGCCGTCCAGTCCCTGATGCTCCGCCGCAGGGCAGGATCACTGCATTCTTCGACTCTCCGTGAGACGCGCTTTCTGGTGGGCACGGTGGTGGGCGTCTTCGCGGTGGGACCTTTGCTCACGCAACTCACCGGCACGTGGGAAATAGGCCCCCTGTCCGTGGTCTCGGACGTCATGCTCCAAGCCAGCCCCGACGCCGATGAAGTCAAGGAGGCCTGCAACAACGACACCAACTGCGTCACTTTGCAGGGCATCGTAGGCGTCCAAAGCTTCGGCGCAGCAATCCTTACATTGATTCCGGTCCTCCTGCTGCTTGTTTGCGCTGAGGGACTCCGCCGCGGCCGCCGGCTCGCCTACCGCCTGACACTGGTGATCCAGGCGTACCTCGCAGCAGTGACAGTCCTGTCCATCGTCCAATACATCACTGATCCGGACGTCACTCTGGGCGATGACGATTTCGGCTACCTCCTGCTCTATGCGGTTCCGGCTGTCCTCGCACCGGTGATCATCGTGGCCCTGCTGTTGGCCAACCGCCACAAGTTCCGGGTGGAATCCAGCGACGCCGGATACAGGGTCCTGGGCAGGACCTCACTGATCCTGGCCGTCGCTGCGATAGTTCTCTATGTGGCGTTCTGGTTCGTCGAAGGCAATCCGGGGCGCTCCACTTTGTGGGACCTTGCCGGGCAGTTGACGCACATCCTGGTTCCCTTTCCCGTTCCGTTTGTGGTGGCCCTCCCACAAGGCCTGCTGAGCACCGTGGTGTACGGGCTGGGTGGGGACATCATCTGGCTCTGCATCCTGGTGCTGGTCTTGAACAACTTCCGGCGGTTCAGGATGCTTGCCACAGATCCCGCAGCGGATCTGGGGCACACCCGGGAGCTGCTCCATGACGGCGGCGGCACGCTGTCCTGGATGGCCTTGTGGGACAACAACCAGTACTGGTTCACACCGGACCGGAAGGCCGGCGTTGCGTATCAAGTGCACAACGGCGTGGCCTTGACGGTTGCGGGTCCTTTCGGCGCTGAAGAGCACCATGCGGAAGCAGCCACGGGGTTCCTGAAGCACTGCGCCGGCCTGGGACTCACCCCGTGCTTCTACTCAGCCACCGCAGAACTGGACGGCCCGCTCCTCCCCCGCGGGTTCCGCAAATTGGAAGTGGCGGAAGAAACCCTTCTCAACGTCCAGGCCATGACGTTCAAGGGCAAGGAATGGCAGAACGTGCGCACCGCCCTGAACCGCGCAGAGAAGTTGTCCATCAAGGACCACTGGTATCCCTACCAGGAGATGCCACCGGGAGTCAGGGCTCAACTGGCAGAGATCTCCGAAGAGTGGGTAGCGGACAAAGCCCTGCCGGAAATGGGATTCACCTTGGGAGGCCTGAATGAGCTGAAGGATCCCGAGGTACTCTGCTGCGTGGCCCTGGACGACGAGGGCTTGGTCCATGGAGTCACCAGTTGGCTGCCCGTGTTCCGCAACGGCGTCATCTCGGGATGGACCCTGGACTTCATGCGGCGGCGGACCACCGGTTTCAAGGGCGTCATGGAATTCCTTATCGCCTCGGCCGTCACCCACTTCAAGGAAGAAGTCCCCCAGATCTCCCTGTCCGGCTCGCCGCTGGCCAATGCCGGGGCTGACACCGCGGAGGGCGACCGGAGCTCCCTGGACCGCGTCCTGGCGCTGCTCGGCAATGCTTTGGAGCCCATGTACGGCTTCAAGTCCCTGGCAGCGTTCAAGTCGCGGTTCCAACCCGAGCACCGCACCCTGTATATGTACTACCAGGACCCCTTGGCATTGCCATCCATTGGGATCGCGGTGGGCTCCGCCTACCTGCCGGGCCTGTCCCCCGCGCAAAGCGCAGGCCTCCTGCGGCAAATGGTCGCCAGGGAGCCCGCAGCATGAGCAGCGGGCGGAGTTCCTAGCCGTGGACGACCTCCTGAAACTTGAGATCAGCGGCCCCGTGGTCATGACGGTCGCCGCGGTGATCGGCGTCGTGTTCTTCCTGGTACTTTTCCTCAGGCCGTCGGCCCGGTGGGCGCTGACCGCGATCATTGCCATTGTGGCCGCTGCGCTGCTGGGATGGCTGACTGTGTGGATCGTTGAGGACGTCATGGACGTCTTCCACGTGGGACTGACGCCGCGCGTATGGTTCTGGGCTGTCTCCTGCTTCGCTGCGCTTGGACTGGCCGTGGTCAGCTTCCGCCACAGCCGTGCGTGGCGGAAAGTGGTGGCTGCGGTCGCCATCCCTGTTTTTCTCCTGGTCGCGGCGCTGGGCATCAATACCGAGTTCGGGCTGAACAAGACTCTGGGCTCGGCCCTGGGGATATCCACTGAGGGCGCCATCCAGTTGAACAAGCCCAACCCGGACGCGTCCATACCGGCAGGACCCCTCTGGCAAAGCTGGAAACCCCCGGCCACCATGCCGTCCAAGGGCAAGGTGGGCACGCAGGTGATACCGGCAACGGCGTCCGGCTTTGACGCCCGGCCCGCCGGCATCTACCTGCCTCCGGCAGCCCTGACGGACAATCCACCCCGGTTGCCCCTGTTCGTCCTCATGATGGGTCAACCCGGGCTTCCCGACCCCCAGTATGTCTCGGCAGCACTGGATGAATTCGCGGCGAAGAACAACGGGCTGGCGCCGATTGCGATCGTGGCTGACCAGATCGGCCCGGATGAGAACGACAACCTCTGTTTGGACACCGCCAAGTACGGCAACGTGGAGAAGTACATCAACGAAGATGTAGTGAACTGGGCCAAAGCCAATCTCTCCATCCTCCCTGACCGGGACCATTGGACCATCGCCGGTTACTCCAACGGCGGCCAGTGCGCCATCTCCTTCGCCGTCAAGTACCCGAAGATGTGGGGCAACGTGGTGGACATCTCCGGCGAAGAGTTCCCGGGAGCCGAAGACCCCGCAGGCAACCTCGCAACCATCTTCGGCGGCAACCAGGCGGACTACGACGCCCAGAAGCCCATCAACATCATGAAGGGCAAGCAATTCCCTGATACGACGGCCGTTTTCACTGTCGGCTCCGACGACGTGACGTACGTGGCCGCCGCGAAAGCAGTCTCCGCCGCCGCACGGTCGGCAGGCATGACAGTGACCTATTACGAGGTTCCCAACGGCGGCCACGTGGGACTGGCCCTCAACGCGGGCCTGACCAAAGGTTTCGAGGTGCTTTACCCCCGGCTGGGACTTTCCCGCTAGGGCTTCCCCTGTTGCGCGCCCCGCCCCGGCGATAAAGTTGGGGTGTGCCACATTGGCAAGAGCTGCAGCCGCTTCCGGCACCGTGGCAGCGTCGGGATGAACGCATCCTGCCGCTGTGGTGGGACCGTCTGTGCTCGGTGACCAGCCCACAGTCGGCTGCCCTCTACGCTGCAGGCCTCTTCACGGACGACCGCCGCCGACCCATCGCCCAGTGGTACAACCCCGAGGCGGACGCCGCACTGCTGGTTGCGCCGGAGACCTCCCCTGAGTGGCCGGTCCAGCGATTCGGAATCTTCTACGCCCCGCCCGGTGGCGGCTTCACCCGCGTCTACTCAGCCCCTCACGAGTGGCATCCGCGCGACCCCAGGACCCCGCCCACTGAGCAGGACTCGTTCCTGGCAGCTGTGGCCGAGGCCGCCCGTTTCCTGCAAGTGGAGATGGATTTCGTCTAGGAAAAGATGAACCCCGCACCGGCGTGATGCCGATGCGGGGTTCTGATGCTCCTCCGACTGGACTTGAACCAGTAACCCTTCGATTAACAGTCGAATGCTCTG